>CAZPWK010000001.1:0-43954 GCA_964590285.1 uncultured Acidobacteriota bacterium
CTCCGCCGCGAGAAGGGTCCGCGGCGCCGGCGGGGGGCCGCCCGAGGATCCCTGCGCCCGGCCCTCGGCGGGCCGGCCTCGCCCGCCGCTCTCCGCCCCCTCGGTGGGGCGGAAGCGGAGCGCCGCGTTCGGGATCCGGAGCACGTCCCGCGCCGCCGCCACCTCGATCGTCACGTTCGCCGTCATCAGCGGCCTGAGCTTCAGGTCGGGATTCGGGACCTCGACGATCACCGGATAGGTGATGACGTTCTGGTTGGACGTCGCGTTGAGACGGATCTGGGAGATCTCGGCGTGGAACTCCTCCTCCGGGTACGCGTCGACGTTGAAGCGGACCGGCTGGCCGACCCGGACGCGCCCGATGTCGGACTGGTCCACCTCGGCCTGGACCTGCATCTTCGTCAGGTCCTGCGCGATCGTGAACAGCGTCGGCGCCTGGAACGAGGCCGCGACCGTCTGGCCGACGTCGTACTGCCGCGCGACCACGACCCCGTCGATCGGGCTGACGATCTTCGTGTACTCGAGGTTCGTCTCGGCCTGCCGGAGGGCCGCGGCGGACTGCTCGACCTGGGCCCGGGCCCCCTCGTAGGTCGCCTTCGCGGAGTCGTAATCGGATTCCGGGGCGAGGCCCTCGCGCAGCAGCCGCTCCTGCCGCCGGAAGGAGATCTCGGCGTTCCGCATCTGGACCTCGTTCTGGAGGAGGTCCGCGCGCCGCTGGGCGACGATCGTCTGGAAGCTGGTCGGGTCGAGCTCGGCGAGGAGCTGCCCCTTCCTCACCTCGCTGTTGAAGTCGGCGTGGAGGCGGCTGATGATCCCGGAGACCTGGCTGCCGACCTGGACGGTGATCACCGCCGAGATCGAGCCGGTCGCGGTCACCGTCATCTTGACGTCGCCCCGGTCCGCGACCTCGGTGCGGTACTTGTCTTCCCCGTTCCGCTCCCCGCGTCCCCAGTGCCAGTAGCCGGCGGCCGACGCGGCGGCCATGACGACGTCGGCCCCCACCCACCAACGGACACCCCTGCTCTTCGCCATGGCCACCCTTGGGACGACGCGAGCGGGCCGCTCGTTTCTCGCCGCGCTTCCGTCCGCGCTCCGCGCCGCCGGACGGGGTATTCTTGCTCCCGGGGCGGAGCGCGGCAAGTGGGGACGAGCCGGCGCGATCCGCGCCCGGGGGGAGGATCGTGGACGCGACGATCTCGGCCGTGCTGGGAGTCCTCGCCGGGGGAGCGCTCGGGGGGCTCGCCGTGCGGCTCGCGAGGGCCAGCGCGGAGAGGGCGGCGGCGGCGCGCGCGGCCGACGAGGCCGCCGGGCTCCGGGCGCGGCTCGAGGAGAGGACCGCGCACGCGGCGCGCCTCGACGATGCGCTCGCGGAGCGGGCCCGCGCGGTCGAGGCGTTCCGGGCGGAGGCCGCGGCGGCGCGGGAGTCGCTGGCGAGGCTCGCGGCGGAGCTCGACGGCGAGCGCCGGTCGGCCGCGGAGAAGCTCGCCGTGATGGATCGCGCCGAGGCCGCTCTCCGGGACGCGTTCCGCTCGCTCTCCGCCGACGCGCTCCGGAGCAACAACGAGTCGTTCCTGCAGCTGGCGAAGGAGTCCCTCGAGGCGTTCCAGCAGTCCGCTCGGGAGGACCTCGCGGGGCGGCAGACGGCGATCGACGGCCTCCTCGCTCCGGTCCGGCAGGTTCTCGGGCAGATGGACGAGAAGCTCCAGGCCGTCGAGAAGGAGCGCGAGGGAGCGTATCGCGAGCTCCGGCAGCAGGTCGTCGCGCTGTCGTCGACGCAGGATCGGCTCAAGGACGAGACCGCGAACTTGGTGCAAGCGCTTCGAGCCCCCTCGGTGAAGGGGCGGTGGGGGGAGATCCATCTCCGGCGCGTCGTCGAGCTCGCCGGCATGACGGACCGTTGCGACTTCGAGGAGCAGGTGAGCGTCGACGTCGAAGAGGGGCGGTGGCGTCCCGACCTCGTCGTCCACCTGCCGGGCGGGAAGCAGATCGTCGTGGACGCGAAGGTCCCCCTCAAGGCCTATCTCGAGGCGCAGGAGGAGGCGGACGAGGACGCGCGGGAGGCCAAGCTCGCGGAACACGCGCGGCAGGTGCGGGCGCAGGTCGTCCATCTCGCGTCCAAGGCCTACTGGGACCGGTTCGAGGCGGCGCCGGACGTCGTGATCCTGTATCTCGCAGGCGAGTCCTTCCTGTCCGCGGCGATGCGGCGCGACCCGGACCTCCTGGAGTACGGATTCTCCCGGAACGTGATCCTCGCCAGCCCGGCGAACCTGATCCTGCTGCTGAAATCGGTCTACTACGGCTGGCAGCAGGAGAAGATCGCGGAGAGCGCGCAGAGGATCCGCGACCTCGGAGTCGAGCTCTTCGATCGCCTCTGCAAGATGGCCGATCACCTGAACCGGGTGGGCGACGGCCTGCGCCGCGCGGTGGAGGCCTTCAACGACGCCGCCGGGTCGTTCGAGCACCGCGTCCTGGTGTCGGCCCGGAAATTCAGGGACCTCGGCACCGCGAGCTCCAAGGACCTCGAGGAGATCGAGCCCGTCGGCCAGACGGTGAGGGTCCTGGCTCCCGCTCAGGAAGACGCCCCGGAGAGTCCCGAGGGCGGAGGGTAGGAGAGAGGGGGGGGGGAGCGGGATGGGTCGCCCTGGCCTCGAGGACTCCTCCCGGGTCCGCTTCGTGCTCGTCGGCCCGCAGTCCGCGGGGAACGTCGGCGCCTCGGCGCGGGCGCTCAAGAACCTGGGCTTCGGGCGGCTCGAGCTCGTCGCCCCCGAGTGCGACCCGCTCTCCGAGGAGGCGCGGCGGATGGCGGTCGGGGCGGCGGACGTCCTCGAGGCCGCGCGCGTCCATCCGGACCTCGACTCCGCCCTCGACGGGGCGGCCACCGTGCTCGGGACCAGCCGGCGCGGCGGGAAGCAGCGGCGCCCGAACTACCGGCTCGACGAGATCGCCCCGCGTCTTCCCGGCTTCGTCGCGGCGGGCGACGCCGCCTTCGTGTTCGGACGGGAGCACGCGGGGCTCACGGAGGCCGAGCTCGACCGGTGCACGCATCTCGTCCGCTTCGCCGCGGCGGCGGAGCACGGCTCGTTCAACCTCGCCCAGGCGGTGCTCCTGGCGGCCTACACGACGCGGCTCGCCCTCGAAGGGCCCCCGCGCGCGCGGGCGACCGAGCCCCTCGCGGACCACGGGTCCCGGGAGATCGCGTACCGGCACCTCGAGGCCGCGCTCTCGGCCTGCGGGTTCCTCAAGCAGGACACGTCCGCCGGCATGATGCGCCGTCTGCGGCGGGTCTTCGGCCGGGCGGAGCTCTCGCCGGGCGACGTCAAGATCCTCCGCGGGATCGCGCGCCAGGTCCTCTGGCTCGCGCGCGAGGCCGGTCTCCCCCTCGCGGAAGCGAAGGATTCGCGGCCCCGCTCCCGCCCGCGAGGCCGAGCGTGACGCCCGCGGATCTCGCCCGGGAGGTCCGGGCGCGCGCCCTCTCCCTCGGCTTCGACCTCGTCGGCGTGGCCCGCGCGGAGGGGATCGGCCGCGACGCCCTCGCGCTCGACCGCTGGCTCGATCGGGGCCTTCACGCCTCGATGGGGTGGATGGAGCGCACGCGCGGGGAGCGCGCGAACCCCGGCGCGGTCGTCGAGGGCTGCCGCAGCGTCGTCTGCGTCGCGGTCGGCTACTGGCCGGGCCGCGAGGCCGCCGTGGTCCCCGCCGGGCGGGCGCGGGTGACGCTCTACGCCCGCGGGCGCGACTACCACGAGGTCGTCGGGGCGCGCCTTCGCGATCTCGCCGGCTGGATCGAGGCCGCCACCGGGCTCCCCGTGCGCGCCTGCGTGGACGCGGCGCCGGTGCTCGAGCGCGCGTGGGCCGAGCGCGCGGGCCTGGGCTGGATCGGGAAGAGCTCGAACCTGATCACCCGCGCGCTGGGCTCCTGGGTCGTCCTGGGAGAGATCCTGTGCGCCGCCGAGATCGAGCCGTCGCCCGGGCCGCATCCGGATCTCTGCGGGAGCTGCGCGGCTTGCATCGACGCCTGCCCCGCCGGGGCGATCCTCGAGCCGGGAGTGGTCGACGCGGGGCGATGCGTGTCGTACTGGACGATCGAGCACCGCGGGGACGTGCCCGAGGATCGCAGGGAGAGGAACGGAGCGTGGATCTTCGGCTGCGACGAGTGCCAGGACGCCTGCCCGTGGAGCCGGCGCGCGGAGGACCGGGCTGCGGCCGATCCGTTCGCCGTGCGCGAGGACCTCCGGGGCCTCGATCCGGTCGAGGTCCTCGCCATGGACGAGGCCGCGTTCCGGAGCCGGTTCTCGGGGACGCCGCTTATGAGGGCACGCAGGGAGGGGATGCGCAGGAACGCCTGCATCGTCCTCGGCGCCTCCCGCGAGGAGCGGGCGGTCGAGGCGCTCCGGCGCGCCCTCGAGGACGAGGATCCGGTCGTGCGGTCCCACGCGGCGTGGGCCCTCGCCCGGACCGGATGAATCCGCCCGGATTCCGACCGATCCGCCGTTCGCTGGCCCGGCCCCGGGCAGGACCCTATATTCCGGGCGGGGGCGGATCTCGGTAGGCCGGTCGCCGCAAGGGGGCGTCATGGCGATCGCGAGGAGGTACACCGGCGCCCCCGCGGGCGCCGGGTCGCGGATCATCCACAGGGCGAAGGCGCGCCTCCTCGTCCGGTACGGCATCACCGTCCTCGATCGGACCGCCGTCACGAAGAACATCTCCGAATCCGGAGTGTTCCTGCGCACGAACCATCCGTACCGCCCGAGCACCACCGTGCAGCTCTGCGTCCACTTCCCCGACCGCACGTTCCACTTCTGGGGGCGCGTGGTCTGGGCCAAGCAGGTGCCGGCGCAGCTCGCCCACATCCTGGACTGCGGCATGGGGATCTGCTTCATCGAGCCGTCCGCCGAGTGGGTCGACTTCTACTCCGAGTGGAAGAAGCGGTACGGCCTCTCCTGACGGCGGGTCCTCGGAGAGGCTGCCCGGCCATAGCTATTGCAATTTCAGACGGTTGCGGGAACCCGGGTTTCCGGAGCCGGTGGCGCGAGGTGGCGCCCGCCGAAACCACAATATATGGTGTCTAGGTCCCTAAAAGGATTCAACATTTAGTAGGTCGATCCGATTTCGAGCTTGACAACCGCGCGGCGTGTTGGTAAACCTGGCCGCGCTCTTTCGCCAGGAGCGAGAACGGGGGGCCAGGCGGCGATTCCAGAAACGATTGGACGGCTCGACGGCGCGCTAGCCGGGCCCCGGAGCGCGCGGCCGGCCGGTGTTGGAGGACGCTCCGATGCTGCATCCCGATCCGAGGCTCCCCGAGGAAGACCGTCCCGCTCACTCCTCGCCCGAGGGCTCGGGTCCGGGCCCCGAGCGGCCGGCGGCCCCGAGGGACGGGCTCCGGATTCCCCGCCGCTTCACGCGCCCGGGCGCGCATCCCTACGACGAGGTCGAGTGGGAGCTGCGCGACGCCGTGATCGCGAACGAGAAGGGGGAGACCTCCTTCGAGCAGCGCGGGGTCGAGGTCCCCAAGTCCTGGTCGCAGCTCGCGACGAACGTGGTCGCGCAGAAGTACTTCCGCGGGCAGTTGGGAACGCCGGAGCGGGAGCCCACCGTCCGCCAGCTCCTCGACCGCGTCGTTCGGGCCGCCGTCCGCTGGGGCGGGCAGGGCGGCTACTTCGCCGCCGAGGAGGACGCGGAGGCGTTCGAGGCGGAGCTGACGTACCTGCTCCTGCACCAGATGGTGTCGTTCAACTCGCCGGTCTGGTTCAACTGCGGCGTCGAGGAGCACCCGCAGGTGTCCGCCTGCTTCATCAACTCGGTCCAGGACACGATGCCGTCGATCCTCGGCCTCGCCAAGACGGAGGGGATGCTCTTCAAGTACGGCTCCGGAACCGGCTCGAACCTCTCCACGCTCCGCTCGAACCGGGAGCCGCTCGCGGGCGGGGGCACGGCCTCCGGCCCGGTCTCGTTCATGAAGGGGTACGACGCCTTCGCCGGCGTGATCAAGTCGGGAGGGAAGACGCGGCGGGCGGCCAAGATGGTGATCCTCAACGCCGACCACCCGGACATCGAGGAGTTCGTCCTCTGCAAGGCCGAGGAGGAGAAGAAGGCCTGGGCCCTGATCGACGCCGGCTACTCGGGGGAGTTCAACGTGCACGGCGGAGCGTACGACTCCGTGTTCTTCCAGAACGCGAACCACTCGGTCCGCGTCACGGACGAGTTCATGCGCGCGGTGCTGAGCGACGGCGAGTGGCAGACCCGCGCCGTGACGACCGGAAGGGTGATGGGAACGTACCGGGCCGGGAGCCTGATGCGGCAGATGGCGGAAGCGGCCTGGATCTGCGGGGACCCCGGCATCCAGTTCGACACGACGATCAACGCCTGGCACACCTGTCCGAACACGGCGCGGATCAACGCGTCGAATCCCTGCTCCGAGTACATGTTCCTCGACGATTCCGCGTGCAACCTCGCCTCGCTGAACCTCATGAGGTTCCGCCGGCCCGACGGCGAGTTCGACCACGAGGCGTTCCGGCACGCGGTCGCCGTGACGATCACCGCGATGGAGATCTGGGTGGACGCCGCCTCCTACCCGACCGAGGCGATCGACCGCAACTCGCGCGAGTACCGGCCGCTCGGCCTGGGGTACGCGAATCTCGGCGCGCTCCTCATGTCCCGGGGGCTTCCCTACGACTCGGACGCGGGGCGCGCGTACGCGGCGGCGATCACGGCGCTCCTGTGCGGGCACGCGTACGCGACGAGCGCCCGCATGGGCGCCCGCGTCGGCCCGTTCCCCGGCTACGAGCGGAACCGGGAGCCGTTCCTCGCCGTGATGCGGAAGCACCAGGCCCACGCCGACGGAATCGACCCGAGGCTCGTCCCCTCGGACCTGCTGTCCGCGGCGCGCAGCGCGTGGGCCGACGTCGTGACGCTCGGCACCGAGCACGGATTCCGGAACGCCCAGGCCACGGTGCTGGCGCCGACCGGGACGATCGCCTTCATGATGGACTGCGACACGACCGGGATCGAGCCCGACCTGGCGCTCGTGAAGTACAAGAAGCTCGTCGGCGGCGGGGTGTTCAAGATCGTGAACAACACGGTCCCGCTCGCGCTCCGGAAGCTCGGCTACGAGCACGACGCGATCCAGCGGATCCTCGACGACATCAACGGGCGCGACACGATCGAGGGCGCGGCGGACCTGCTGCCGGAGCACCTCCCGGTCTTCGACTGCGCCTTCCGGCCGCAGAGCGGCGAGCGCTCGATCCACTACATGGGCCACGTGAAGATGATGGCGGCGGTGCAGCCGTTCATCTCGGGGGCGATCTCGAAGACGGTCAACATGCCCACGACGGCCGCGGTCGAGGAGGTCGAGCGGACGTACGTCGAGGCCTGGAAGCTGGGTCTCAAGGCGATCGCGATCTACCGCGACGGCTGCAAGAGGACCCAGCCCCTCTCCGCCGGCAAGGAGAAGGCGCCCGACCGGGCGACCGCAGCGGCGACGGCGACGCTCCTCAAGAGGCGCAAGCTGCCCGACACCCGCCGCTCGATCACGCACAAGTTCTCGGTCGCCGGCTTCGAGGGGTACATCACGGCGGGTCTGTACGACGACGGCCAGCCCGGCGAGATCTTCATCACGCTGGGGAAGGGCGGCTCGACGCTCGCCGGCTTCGCGGACGCCTTCGCCACCGCGATCTCGTTCGCGCTCCAGTACGGGGTCGAGCTCCGGTTCCTGGTGGACAAGTTCACCCACGTGCGGTTCGAGCCCTCGGGCTTCACGGGGAACAAGGACATCCCGATCGCCCAGTCGATCGTGGACTACGTGTTCCGATGGGTCGCGCTCCAGTTCCTTCCCAAGGAGGAGCAGCCCGCCCGCGCCTCCGTCATCAACGGGACCGACATCGAGCCGGAGGGGCCTCGCCGGGCCCTCGAGGAGCGCGAGCACGAGGTGTTCGTCCGGCAGGCCGACGCGCCGCCTTGCTCCGACTGCGGGCAGATCATGGTGAGGAACGGCGCCTGCTACGTCTGCGTCAACTGCGGCGCGACGAGCGGGTGCTCGTAGGCGGCTCGGGCTCGGATTCCCGCGCGCGGGTCCCGGACCCGGGGGCTCGGTCCGGTCCCGCGCCGCGCCCGGGGCGCCGCCCGCCCGTCGATCACGAGGAGTCCGCCCCGGCCCGGTTGCGGACCCGTCCCGGCGTCGGCGCTCGCGGCGAGCAGCCTCGCCGTCTCGCACTCCACCGCGCTCGACCGGGACGCCGGCTCGAGCGCGGCCAGGAGCCCGCGCCGCGACGCCACGTCGAGCAGGAGCCCGAGGACCGCACGGGCGACCGCGCCTGCGACCGGGCCCTCGGGGGCGGCGCCGTCCCGCTCCCGGTCCCAGACCGGGACGCCGCCGACGACGCGCAGGGGGAGCGCTCGCTGGAGGCGGTGCCGCTCGATCAGCGCCCCGGCCTCTTCGCCGGATTCCAGGAGCAGCCGCAGGACCGCGCGGGCGAGGCTCTCCTCTCCGCGCCCCCCGATTCTCAGCACGGCGAGGCCGTGAACCCGCGCCAGGACCGTCGCCTCCTCGACGAGCCGAGCGGCCGGGCGGCGCGGTGCCGGAAGATCGAATCGCCGCCGCGCGCCGAGACGCGCAGCGTCGAGCGCCAGGCGGAGCGCGGCCCTCTCGGCGCGGCCGGGCGCCGGCGCGGGGCTCGCAAGGCGCCCCGTCCCGGGATCGAGGAGGCGCGCGGCCTCGGCCGCGGTCGAGGGGCGCTCGCTCCGATCGCGCGCGAGGAGCCGGGAAACCAGGCTCGCGAGCCGTCCGCCCGTGGCCGAGCGGAGCGCCTCGGGGGCCGGCCGCGGGCCGGCCAGGTGCCATCGGACGGCTTCCGCCGCGTTCGCGCCGTCGAAGGGGAGCCGCCCGAGCGCCAGGAGATGGAGGAGGAGCCCCAGGCCGTACAGGTCCGCGCGGGCGTCGAGCGGAAGCCCGAGGAGCGCCTCCGGCGAGAGATAGGGGACCGAGCCGCTGAACGCCCCGGGCGGCTCGCGGTGCCCCGCCTCGACCGCGAGGCCGAAGTCGGTGAGCTTGATGCGCGGGGCGCGTCCGGGCGCCAGCGAGACCAGCGCGTTGCCCGGCTTGACGTCGCGGTGGACGAGGCCCGAGCCGTGGACGTGGTCGAGGGCGCGGAGCAGACCGCGGGCGACGGCGAGGACCGCCCCGGGTTCCACGCGGCCGGGGGCGAGGGCGAGATGCGCGGGCCGGCCCGGGAAAAATTCCAGCACGAGGTAGGGGCGGCCCGCCGGGAACGGGCCGGCCCGTGCGCGGCCCAGGTCGAGCGCCCGCACGACGTTCGGGTGGCGCAGGCGCGCCCAAGTCTCGAACTCGATCGAGAGGGGATGAGCCGGGCCCGCTCCGCCGCCTCCCTCGACGATCTTGACCGCGACCTCGCGCCGGGCGGCCGCATCGAAGGCGCGGAAAACGCTTCCCATCCCGCCGCTCCCGAGCCGCTCGAGGAGGAGGAACCGCCCGTCGAGCACGGGGGGGCGAGGCTCCGAGCGTGCGAGCGTCATGGCCTCGCGAACGTAGCGCGGCATCGCCGGGCCGGCAACGCTCCGCGCGAAGCGGCGTTGCCGCGATTGCGCGCCGAGGTTGTCCCCGCGGGAGAAAGGGTATATTGGCCCCGGAGGACCCGCTCATGCGAGACGCCCGAACCGCCGCGGCGCTGGCCGCGCTCGTCCTCGCGATCGGGGCGGCGCCCCCGCCCGCCCCCGCGCCGGAGCGGCTGCCGCGGATCGCCGCCGCCCTCGCCGGCCACCTCGGCGGCCTCGCCGTGAAGCTGCCCGACGGTTCCGAGGCGCAGGTCTTCGGCGCCCCGCCGGCGGTCCTCGACGAGGCGCGGCTCCTGACCTGCCTCGAGACGATCGGCGAGGCGGGCGGGTGGCCCGAGGCCTGGCTCGTCGTGCAGGACGCCTCGAGGACCTACGACGTCGTCCTGCGGGTGGCGCTCTCCGAGAGCGGCGAGCCGCTTCCCCCCGAGCCGGTCTTCGCGACGCCCAGGCGGGAATGGGACGCCGACTCCATCGAGGAGGCCCTTCGCGAGGCGACCGGGAAGAGGCCGCCCCGGCAGCGGGAGCGGAACGTCGTCATCCAGGGCTTCCGGACGCGGATCGAGACGACGTACGTGTACGAGGCCCCGAAGACGGGGCGCGAGCCCGGCGGCCTGATGTCCCTGCTCCCGCCGGGCGCGGTGCTCCGCGAGGCGCGCGCCGTGGACCTGGGCGACGGCCGGCCGCACACCCTCGCGATCGTGCTCGAGGAGGGGCGATTCGTCCCCTCCGCCTGCTCCGGCTGCGCGTCGCGCATCCTCGGCCACGCCGACACCGGGCGGATCGGCCTGGTGCTCGCGGGCGCGAAGGGGATCGAGGACCGTCTCGACCTGACGACGCTCCTTCGGGGCGTCGGCGAGGGGGCCCTGCTTCCCCGCTTCGCCTGCGAGCCGGGGGACGAGTCCCCGGGCGAGGGGGACCGGGACTACGCCGAGCGGTTCGCGGGTCGGGAGCCCACCCGGCTGATCGCGCTCGAGGACCGGACCGGCGACGGGTCTCCGCTCGAGATCGAGATCGTCTCCGAGTTCATCGACTGCGGGCGGCACGCGTCGCTGGTGGTCGGCGTCGATCCCGGGAAGCGCAAGCTGCGCGTTCTCTTCGAGAAGCTCGTCCGGGGCGGAGGCTAGCCCGGGCGCCGGTGGGCTCGATCCGGGTCAGCCCAGGGTCTCGACCCGCACCGCGCGGGGCTCGCCGGGATCGGGGGGCGGGGGAGGGACGGGCGGCTCCCCGTCGACGAGCCAGCGGCAGAGCGCCTCGGTCGCGGGCCGGTCGCCCCGCGAGAGCCATTCCTCGAGCTCTCCCTCGGGCGGCGCGCCCCACTCCCTCGGGTCGTCGGAGTTGGTCGCGTCGAGCCCCGCCCCGCGGCGGAAGCGACGGAAGAAGTCCTGGTGGAAGGTCAGGAACCTCCTCGTGCGCCCGCGCCCCTTCTCGTCGTCGCGGAACAGGTCCCTGCAGAGCTCGACGTAGCGGCGGACGACCGCGAGCCGCTCCTCGGGGCCCGGCACGATGTCCCTCCGCTCGGCGTACTCGCGGAAGAGCCACGGCTTCGCCAGCGCCCACCGCCCGACCATGACCGCCGCGCAGCCCGTTTCCTCCCGCCGCCCGACGGCGTCCCGCCAGGTCATGACGTCGCCGTTCCCGACGACGGGGACGGGGACGGCCGAGACGAGGTCGCGGACGGCGGTCCAGTCGGCGGGCTTCCGGTAGCGCTGCATGCGGCTCCTGGGATGGAGGACCACGGCGTCCACCCCGGCCTCCCGGGCGGCGAGCGCCACCTTGAGGAACGTCGGCTTCTCGCTCGACCAGCCGAGACGGAGCTTCACCGTGACGGGGACCGCGACCGCTGCCTTCATGGCGGCCACGATCGCGGCGACCCGGGAGGCCCGTCCGAGGAGCGCGGCGCCGAACCCGCGCCGCGTGACGTCGTCCGTCGGGCAGCCGACGTTGACGTCCACGAAGTCGGCTCCCGCGCCCTCCGCGATCCTCGCGGCCTCGGCCATCGTGGCCGGGTCCTTGCCGGCGAGCTGGACGCCGAACGCCCGCTCCTCGGGGTGCCGCCGGAGGAGCGCCATCTCCGCCCGGTCGCGCTGGACCACCTTGTGGGCCCAGGCCATCTCGGAGACGGCGACCTCGCACCCCCACTCCGCCGCGAGGCGGCGGAAGGGGAGGTCCGTTCCGCGGGCCATGGGAGCCATGACGAGGCGGCCGGTGAAGAGATCGTCCGCGGAGCGCATCGAGAGGGCCCTCGCGATCGGCGGCGAACCGAAGGTCACAGAAGCCGTTCCTCGGCGGCGCTCCCCGTGACGGCGTTCGCCGCCGCCGTCTCCTCGCCCGGAGACTCCCGCTCGAGCTGCTCGGTGATGGTCCGGACCTGGATCTCCGCCGCCCGGATCTTGCCGCGGCACAGCGTCACGAGGCCGGCCGCCTCCTTCACGAGGCCCGACAGCTCGTCGATGTCCACCTCGCCCTCCTCGATCCGCCTGAGGATCTCCTCGAGCCGCCTCGACGCGTCTCCGTAAGAGGGCGCCTTCGGGGTCTTCGCCGGCTTCGCCATGATCTCACTCTCCTCCCTCGGGCTCGGGCCCTTCCGAACGCAACCGCAGCCTGCCCCGCCGGAGCTCCGCCAGGACCTCCGCTCCCGCGGGCGCGGCGTCCGCCTCGGCGATCGCTCGCCCCGAGGCGGTCCTGAGGATCGCGTATCCCCGCTCGACGACGCGCCGCGGGTCCAGCAGGTGGAGCCTGCGCGCGCGAGCCTCGAGCCGCTCGGTCTCGATCGCCAGGCGCCGGAGCCCCCTCGGGGCGATCCCGGCGAGCGCGCCGGCGATCCTCCGCCCCGCGGACGCGACGTCGCGGAGGGAGCCCTGGACGAGCTGCCGCACCGCCTGCTCGAGGGCGGCGCGGCGCCTCTCGACGAGGAGCGCCGCGGCCCGCGGCGCGGCGGCGGAGCGCCGCGCGAGGTCGGCCCCGGCCGTCGCGACGAGCGCGCGCACGGACCGCGCGAGCCGCCCCGATCGCTCCGCGTGCGTCCGCCGTTCCTCGGCGATCGAGCCGGCGGCGGCCTCGAGAACCGACCGGGCGATCTCCTCCGTCCTCTCGATCGAGGCGCGCACCCGGTCGACGAGGAAGGCCGCGGCGGCGGTCGGGGTCTTGCAGCGCCAGCCGACCGAGTCGAGCACCGACACGTCCTGCTCGTGGCCGATGCCGATCACGACCGGGATCGGAAACGTCGCGACCGCGCGCCCGAGCGGCTCCGAATCGAGCCAGGCGAGGTCGGTCCGCGATCCTCCGCCGCGGCAGATCAGCACGACGTCGAAGTCGCCGGCGCGGTCGCGGAACCAGTCGAGCGCGTTCAGCACGGAGGGCTCGGTCGAGCGGCCCTGGACGCGGGCGCCGTGGGCGGCGACGCGGAACGCGAACCCGGACTCCTCGAGCGTGCGGAGGACGTCGCGGTAGGCGTCCGAGCCGAGGCTCGTCACGAGCCCGACGCGGAGCGGGACCTCGGGGAAGGGGAGCGACGTGTTGCGCCCGACGAGCCCCTGCTCGACGAGCCTCCGGACGATCTCCTCCCGGCGCCTCGCCGCCTCGCCCAGCGTGTAGCTCGGGTCGAGCTCCGTCACCCGGAAGCGGAACTGCCCCCAGGGCTCGTAGAGCTCGACGCTCCCTCGGACGCGGACGAGGATCTCGTCCTCGAGCCGGAACGGGGATCCGGCCCGCTCGAGCCCGGCCTCGATCTCGCGGCGCGCTTCCTCGAAGAGCACCGCGTTCACCTCGGCGAGGGACCTTCCGCCCTCGTCCCGCTCGACGAGGTGGAAGCCGACGATCCGCCGGTGCGCGCTCTTGTTGAATCCGCTGATCTCGCCGACGAGCCAGAGCGGCGCGGGGAAGGCCAGGGCGAGCGCGCGGCGCGCCTCGGCGTTCAGCCTCGAGACCGTGAGATCGCCGCGAGAGCCGGGGTCGGCGGGCGGGGGAGGCCCCTCCGCCGGGTCGCCGAAGGGGAGGAGAGGGGCCCCGCCGGCGTCGTCGCCGGCAGCCGGGAACGCCGACGGGCTCCCGCCGCGGCCGAGGTAGAGGCGGCGCGTCTCCCGGTCGAACTCGAACCCCTCGGCGGCGAGGAGGTCGACGAGCGCGACCACGTGCCGGTCCGGCACGACCCAGTACTTTCCGTCCGAGTGCCAGCGCCTCCCGGGCAGGTTCTTGACGAGTTCCACCAGCCGGCGGTCGTACGCGAACCGCACCCTCAGGGCGTCGCGGCCGTCGTGGTCGACCTTCCGGCTCATGCGGGCGAGACCCTCGTCGAATCGGGACCGATCGGCCGGCGTACTGTAGCAGCTTCGGGGACCGGGGCCGAAAACGAGACAAACGACGTCCCCTTAGCCGATTCCGGGCGCTTGACCTGGGTCGCAGCGCCGGGTTTCGCGCGCTCCCCCGCTGCGGTATGTTGGTCGCCCGCTTCCCGGTCGGCCGACGGGAAAGGCGGGACGCGTCATCCGGCGGCCGAAGAGGAGAACGTTCCATGGCGATGAAGATCACCGAAGAGTGCATCAACTGCGGCGCTTGCGAGCCCGAGTGCCCCCGCGAGGCGATCGCCGAAGGGGAGGATCGCTACGTGATCGACGCCGCGAAGTGCACCGAGTGCGCCGAGGAAGAGGGCGGGAGCAAGTGCGTGCCGGTCTGTCCGGTCGACTGCATCGTGAAGATCGAGTAGCGGGACGCCCGTTCCGGACGAACGGACGGCGGGGGGCGGGGGTTCTCCCCGCCCTCGCCGTCTTCAGGCGCAGGACCCGGGCGGCGGGGCGGAACGGGCCGCCTCCGCGATCCGGGCCGCGGCGAGATCGACTTCCCCGGTCGTCGTCGAGCGGCCGGTGCTCAGACGCAGGGTCGAGCGCGCGGCCTCCGCGCCGATCCCCATCGCCAGCAGGACTCGCGAAGGCTCCGTCCCCCCCGCGTGGCACGCGGCGCCGGCCGAGGCCGCGACCCCGTCGAGCCGCGCGAGGAGCCGGTTCGCGTCCGCGCCCGGGATCGCGACGGACAGCGTGTTCGGCAGGCGCTCCGCCCCCGCCCCGTGCACGACGATTCCCGGAATCCGCTCCCCGAGAGCCCGCTCGAGCCGGTCGCGGGTCGCGAGGAGCCGCTCCGAGCGCTCCTCGGACTCGGCGAGCGCGAGCGCGGAGGCCGCGCCGAGCGCCGCGATCCCCGGAACGTTCTCGGTGCCCGCCCGGCGGCCCGCCTCCTGTCCTCCGCCGACGAGGAGCGGCTCGAACGGCGTGCCGCGCCGGACGTAGAGGGCTCCCACTCCCTTCGGGGCGTAGAGCTTGTGGCCGGCCACGGTCAGGAGATCGACGCCGAGATCGTCGACGCGGACGGGGATCTTCCCCACCGACTGCGCGGCGTCCGTGTGAACCGCGATCCCCCGTGCGCGGGCGAGACGGGCCACCTCGCGCACCGGCTGGATCACGCCGGTCTCGTGGTTCGCGTGCATCACCGAGACGAGCACCGTGTCCGGCGCGAGCGAGCGCTCCAGCTCGTCGAGCCGGATCCGTCCCGATCCGTCCACCCCGACCCGAACCGCCGTGAAGCCCCGCCGCTCGAGCCTCCGGACCGCGGCCTCGATCGCGGGATGCTCGATCGCGGACAGGACGATCCTCCGCCCTCGCTCCGCCAGCGCGGCGGCGACGCCCAGGACGGCGGCGTTGTCGGACTCGGTCCCTCCGCCGGTGAACACGACGTCGCCCGGCTCTGCCCCCAGGAGCTCCGCGAGCTGCTCCCGCGCCCTCTCGACCATCCTCCGCGCGCGGGCGCCGTGCGCGTGCGCCGACGACGGGTTCCCCCAGGCGAGGCGGGCGGCCTCGTCCATCGCGAGGCGCGCCTCCTCCGCGACCGGCGTCGTCGCGTTGAAGTCCAGGTAGATCGGATCGGTCATCGGTTTCGACTCCGGCCCCTCGGTCCGCTTCGCCCCGATTATGGGCCAGCCCGCCCCTGTTCGCCGCGCCGGGTTCGGACTAGACTCGCGTCGCGTTCCGACCTTCCCGGGGAGGCCGCGGTGAGAGATCCCGACGTCGAGCGTCTCGAGGTCCGTCCGGTCCACGAGGGCCGCGTCGTGCGCCTGTACGTGGAGCGCGTGCGCCTGCCGAACGGGAACGTGTGCGAGCTCGAGATCGTCCGCCATCCCGGGGCGGCGGCCGTCGTGCCGGTGGACGCGGACGGCCGCGTCCTGCTGGTCCGCCAGTACCGGCACGCGGCGGGGGGTTACCTGCTCGAGGTGCCCGCCGGCAAGCTGGACCCCGGGGAGCCGCCCGACGAGTGCGCCCGGCGCGAGGTCGAGGAGGAGACGGGCCACCGGGCGGGCCGGCTCGACTCGCTCGGCTGGATCCACACGACTCCCGGATTCAGCGACGAGAAGATCTGGCTGTTCCTCGCGACCGGTCTCGAGAAGACCCGGCAGCGACTCCAGGCCGACGAGGTCCTCACCGTCGAGAAGGTGCCGCTGTCGGACGCCCTGGAGATGGCCGTCTCCGGCGGCATCGCGGACGCGAAATCGGTCTGCGCGATCGCCCGCGCCGCATCGAGGCTCGGGCGCGCTCCGGGCTGAAAAAGACGGCCCGCTCCACCGGGGGAGAGGAGCGGGCCCTCGAGAGGAGGAAGAGGCCGAGAATCCAAGATCGGCTCTCTTCGTGCAGAGCAGCAACGCGTGTGCCATCCTCCGCGCCTCGGAATCGCGGCGTCCCGGCTTGCGATCCGGGCGATTTCCCGGGACGCTGGGGGTCGCGCCGACACCGCGTGTCATGGTCCGTGCCCCGTTTGGGCAGGGGCGAGGGCCGCGCCGGCACGCGCCGGCCCGGTCAGGTCAGGTGGGGAAGGACGTCGCGGAGGTCCCCGGAGCGCACGACCGCTCCCGCGATCGCCTCGATCTCGGCGCACTTCGGGTTGAACGCGACGGCGAAGCCGGCGATCCGGACGGCCGAGAGATCGTTCGAGTGGTCTCCGACGAACGCGCAGCGGGAGAGGGGAACCCCCTCGCGCGACGCGATGGCGCGGAGGGCCTCGGCCTTCCCCTCCATGTCGAACGGGGTGGCGCACCAGGATTCGATGCGGCCCTCGGCGTCGAAGGCGATCCGGTTCGTGTGGACGTCGTCGAACGGGTGGCCGGGGAACAGCGTTTCGAGGAGCAGGTCCAGGGTGCCGGAGATCACCGCGAGACGCACCCCCGCGCGCTTCAAGGCCGAGGTCGTCTCCTCGGCCCCTCGCACGAGACGAAGGGGGCCGAAGGCGCGAACCAGGTCGTCCCGGCGCGCCCCCGCCGCGCGCCAGGAGCCGACGTCCAGCGCGACCCAGTCGGCATAGGACAGTCTCCCGGCCCGGTACGCGGCGAGCCGCTCGCGGTTCTGGTCGTCGCTTCCGGTGAATCTCTCGTTGAGCACCTGCCAGACGGTCTTGTCCGCCGGGTGCTCGACGAGCGTCCCGTCCACGTCGAAGGCGACCAGGTCGAAGCGGCGCAAGGTTCCCCCGGAAGTCGCGGAGCCGTGGGAGTTTACCACCCGCGGCCGGCGCGGGCCGCCCCCGCGCGTGCGTCCCGACTTCCGCGGCGTATACTTCCAGGGAAGGCCTCGCACGGTCGCCGGCAACACGGTCCGCATCTTTCCGGCGCCGCGGCTCTCGCGGCGGCTCCGGAACCTGTCGCAAGGAGGTGGCGCCATGGCCGCGGTCTTCGACCCCGAGACCCTGGAACGGCTTCGCACCATGACCCCTCGGCAGGCGTTCACGGTGGCGAGGGAGTCGATCTTCCGGTCCGGCGCGGTCAGCTCGGAGGATTTCCTGGACGTGTTCGAGCAGCTCGTCGACGAGGGGATCCTCACCTGGGACCAGCTGGAGGAGTTCGAGAGCTGACGACCCCGGCGGCTCCGCGGAGCGGTCGCCCCGCGGAGCCGGCCCGGGCCGTCAAGGGGCGCGGCGAATGAGGATCGTCCTGCCTCGCTCCCCCTCGAGCGCGGCCAAGAGCTCGCGAAGCGCGGGATAGTCCTCCGGGGCGACGACGCGGAGCGCGAGCGAGAGCTCCGTCCGCGCCGTCAGTCTTCGCCCGTCGAGCGATACGGTACGCTCGAGCGAGCCCGCGGCGTTCCTCAGCTCCAGGGGAGGAGGCGCGAACGCCGCCTCGTAACCCTCCGGGAGATCGAGGATCATCTCGACCGACTCCCGGGCGGGCGCGGCGAGCGCGAGAGGGAGCGTCCGGCGCTCGCGCCAGGCCTGCAGGTCGCGGCCCTCGACGCCGCCGGGGACCCGCGGGATCGAGATCCGCACGAGACCGCCCGGCGTCGCTTCGAGAGAGCCGCCGGCGAACGTGGCGCTGAGCGCGGTCAGGCCCTCGCTCCGGTGCGCCGGAACGATCTCCCGGACCTCGGCTCCCTCGAAGGCGGAGACGGCCTGAGAGGCCAGGCCCTTCCACCGGTCCTTCGTCCGGTCGAAGCCGACGACCGGGTTGTAGAGCCCTCCGAGATCGAGGTCGGCGGTGCCGCCGACCGTCAGGGAGCCCTTCTCGTCCTCGATGCGGGCCTCGATCCTCACCGCCGCGCGGTTCGAGGCGGGATCCAGCTCGGGAAGAGTCGCGAGGCCTCCAGGCCTTCCGTCGAGCACGAGGACCCGGTGTCCCGCGAGGTGCAGCCGGTTCCTCCTGTCGAGGGGGGCGGTGGGGTCGAGCCAGACCTCGTGGGCGCCGATGCGCGTGCGCACCCAGACCTCGTCGAGCTGGGGCGGCGAGGCGATCTCCCGGGCGACGACCTCCGCGGGGGCCGCGAGCGCCACCTTCGCCTCGAACCCGGTTGCGCGGAGGAGCGCGGCCAGGAGCACCGCCTTGTCGAGAGGGTGGCCGACGCTCGACCGAAGGACCTCGGCCGCCGGCCTCACGCCGTAGTCGAAGGCCGCGACCGGCCAATCGACGGTCCGCACCCCCTCGACCACGAAGGCGTGGATCTTCGACACGCGCTCGACCTCCAGGCCGCCCTCGCCCGCGACCTTCCGGGCCCGGCCCTCGATCTCCGGCGTCGGCGCGGCGGCCGGCTCGATCCTCCCCTCGAGCCAGGAGCGCGCCGCGTCCCAGTCGCCGAGCGTCGAGAAGACGAGGCGGGGAACCCCCTCGCGACCCGAGGAGAGCTCCGCGGCGTTGATCGCCGGGACGCCCCGGCGCCGGAACGACGGCGCGGCCCCGCCCGCCGGGGCGGGATCCGGCTCGAGCGAGGCTCCGACCGCCGCCCATCGGACTCGAACGTCGCCGGGGACCTCGATCTCGATCCGGTCGTCGAGCACGGGCAGCTCGCGCGCGAGGTCGACGACGCCCCAGAGCGGCACGCCGCTCGGGCCGCGGTCGGCCACCTCGTACGCCAGGACGGAGGTGGATCCGTGCTCCGCCCCGACGTGGGCGACGACCATCTGGCGCATGTGCGAGTACGAGACGGCCCACTCGAGCGGGGGCGCGGTGTTCGGCACGAGGCTGTTCTCCCGCGCCTCGACGACGGTGCCGTCCGCCATGTAGGTGCGCGCCTCGACGACGCGCATCTCGGCGCGCGCGTCGTTCCAGTCGATGCGCGGGTCCAGGAGCCCGTGCCGCGACACCCAGTCCTGGAGCATCTTGACGGCGGTCTCCTCGCGCCGGGTCACCCTGCCGGTCGCGTCGAGGGCGAATCGGAGGTGCCGGCGAACGAGGAGGCCGTCCTCCTCGGGAAAGGCCTCCCGGCCGGGGGCCTCGCGCACCCAGTCCGGGATCGTTCCGGCCGCGGGCGCGGCCGTCGGGGTCGCCGCGATCGCGGCGGCCATGAGGGCGGCAAAGAGCGTGCGCATGGCTAGTTCCCCCTCTCGAGAACGACCGGGTCGACGGAGGCCGCCGTCGCCTCCCGCACGACCTCCCGGAATCCCGCGTACGCCTCCACCGGCACCTCCCGCCGCTTGACGACCAGACGGCAGGAGTTGCGGATTCTCCCGTCCCGCGTCTCGGAGCGCGTCTCGAGCGACGCCGCGGGGAAGTCGAGGTCCCGGTCCCGGGGCAGGGACGCCACGCGGAACCCCTTCGGAATCTCCAGCGTCTCCTCGACCTCGCCCGTCCTAGGCGCTCCGACCTGGAGCGGCTGCGTCCGGCCGTCGGCGCCCGCGGCCGCCAGGTAGGGGGCGAGCGCGGCCGCCCAGACCAGGTGCCGCGAGGAGGGGAGCGGGAAGGCCAGCGTCCCGTCCCGGACCAGCGCGAAGCCGGGGATCCGGTAGCGGGCCTCGAAGCGGACGGGGGTGCCGACGTCCTGGAGCCTCGCGTAGTCCACGCGCACCTTCTCGACCGACGCTCCGGGCCCGATCTGCGAGACCAGGTCCTCGAACCAGGACTGCCGGTCGCGCGCGGCGACGCTGTGGACCAGCTCCCGCCGGAGCCGCTGCTCGGCGTAGCCCGCGGCCGAGACCGCGAGCGTCCCGTGGAGGTCGCCGCGCTCGTCGAGCCTCGCGCTCGACTCGATCCGGAACCGGTTCCGCGCGGGGTCGAAGGCCGGCGTCGTCCTCAGCTCCTCCCCCTCGGGCGAGCCGACGACGTAGTGCTGCTCCCCCTCGGCGCTCGACCAGAGCTCGGGCGAGAAGACGACCCAGGTCGGGTCCAGGAGCTCGAAGCCGCCTCCTTCCGTCCGCCGGGCGACGACGCAGTGGTTGAACTGGTCGGCCGGGATCCGCTCGACGCGCGCGCCGGCCATCGTCATCGCCGGGTAGGCCTCGTAGCCCGCGGCCCGCAGCATCGTGATCGCCATCCCCGCCTTGTCCTTGCAGACCCCGGAGCGGTCCCGGAAGATCATGGAGCCGGGATGGAGCGTGTACCCCTCCCCCTTGCCCATCGAGATCCCCGAGTAGCGGATGCCGTCGGCGGCCCAGTGGACGATCGCGGCGACCCGGTCCTCGTCCCGCGTCATCCCGCGCGTGATCTCGGCGACCTTCGCGCGGATCGCGTCGTCGGCCTCGAACTGCGGCTCGTTGACCTGGGCGAACCAGCGGGACTTCGCCGGCCACGACGGCACCGTGGCCAGCACGACCTTCGTCTGCACGTCGGTCGCCGCCGACGCCCGGGGCTCCGCGCGGAAGGCGGGGAGGTCCTCCTTCCAGAAGCTGTAGATCAGGCGGTCGTCGTCGAACGAGACGAGGCTCCGGACCTCTCCGCCGTAGGTCTCGAACTGCACCGGCTTGTCCCGTGGGGTCGTCACCGTGTAGTGGCGGAGCTTCACCGGCCACGAGTCCTGGAACGTCACCACGTCGTAGAAGTGCCCGCGCATCGGGGGGACGTACCGCTCCTCGCCGGCGTCCGCCGCGGCGCCGCCGGCCTCTCCCGCCATCTCGTCCAGATACGCGATGAGGAACCCCTTGACGTAGGTCTCGACCTCCACGGCGTCGCCGACCCCGAGCCGGGGGATCATGGCGAGCTTCATCCGCGCGCCCCAGTAGATCGCGTTCTGCGGCTGCGGCAGGTCCACCGCCGACCCGGGGGGGACCGCCTCCGCCGAGCCGTCCGCGCGGAGCACTCGGAGGGACCGGATCTCGACGAGGTTCGACGTCGGGTCCCAGTCGAAGCGGAGCCGGGCGAGATCGGCCGCTCCCTTCTCGGTCAGGCACTTCAGGAGCTGCCGGTCGCGGATGTGGGCCAGGCCCGAGTCCTCGACCTCCACGCGGGTCCGCTTGAACACGACGACGACATCGGCCCCTTTCAGGTCCTTCGATTCGCCCGCCGCGGCGACCAGGGCGCGGAGATCCTCGTCGCCGGCCGGGGCGGGAGGCTCCTGGGCCGCGAGGGGGCCGAGCGCGGCGAGGACGAGGGACGCGAGGACGGAAGCGAGGCGCGCGAGTCTCATGGGACGTCTCCTCGAGAGGCCGGGCGCGGCTCGGCTCCCTCGCGTGCGGCCGGGCGTCGAGCGCTCAGCGGTTCGTCAGGTACGCGTACAGGTTCGCGGTCACGGACTTGGCGGTGGTGTTGTAGAGGAGCACTCGATACCGGGCGAAGCCGATCGGGTAGCTCGGCTGGTTCGATGCGAAGAACGGCGACGTGCCCTGCGGCGAGGAGGCCGCGACCTTGAGCTGGAAGTGCATCTCGCCCCGCTCGGAGAACGCCCGCTTCACCGGGTCCACGTCCGGGATGAGGATCGCGCCGACGGCTCCGGACTTGAGGTTCTCGCCGCGGATCTGGCCCGCGAGGCTCAGCACGACCTGCGAGAACCCCTCGGTGTCGATCGTGCCGGCGTCCACGAGGCGCTGCGTGTCCTTGGGATCGACGGGAGGGACGACGATGTCGGCGAGCTCGACCTGGACCCCCTGGGGGATCGGGCCGCGCACCGAGACCTCGCCCTTCACCGCGTACACGTCCGGCCAGTTCGTCACGAAGACCTGACGGAGCTCCTGCGAGACCGCCTGGCCCGCGGGCAGGAGGAGCGCCCCCCCCGCGGCGGAGAGGATGCAGAGCAGACCGACGACGCCTCGTCTCGACATGGTAACCTCCGTTGCGCGGGCCCCCCGGCCCTCCCGCGGCGAGGCTCCTATGGTACGGAAACTCGGGCTTCCTTTCTACGCGCGCGACACCCTCGAGGTCGCCCGTGACCTCCTCGGGCGGACCCTGTGCCGGAGAATTCCGGGGAGCGCCGTCCTGAGGGGCCGGATCCTCGAGGCCGAGGCGTACGACGGCCCCGAGGACCGCGCGAGCCACGCCTCGCGCGGCCTGACGGCGAGGAACGCCCCGATGTTCGAGGCGGGCGGGATCGCCTACGTCTACCTGGTCTACGGAATGCACCACTGCCTCAACGTCGTGACCGGGGATCGCGGCTATCCCGCGGCCGTTCTCCTGCGCGCCGCGGAGTCCCCCGACGGAACCGCTCCGGCGGTCGGCCCGGGAAGGCTGACCCGGGCGTTCCGGGTGGACCGCACGCTCGACGGGGCCTCGCTCGCCGGTCCCGATCTTTGGCTCGAGGAGGGAGAGCCGGTGCCGGACCGGCTCGTGCGGCGAACGCCGAGGATCGGCGTCGGCTACGCGGGGGCCTGGGCGAGAAAGCGATACCGCTTCGTCGTCGCCTGCTGAGATCCCCCGGGTCCCCGGTTCGGCCCCCCTTTCCGTCATCGTAGTTGCGATTCCGTCATCGCCCGACGTCCCGGCGCCTGGACGATCCGAGCGAAGGCGCACCCCTCGGCGCTCCGCCGCGCGGGGCGGGTCCGGCCCCGATCTTGCCTCTCGTTCGGAGGGAAGGGGAGGGAATCGCCATGCGCCGAAACGGGGGACTCGCGGTCGTGTCCGCGCTCCTGCTGGGGGCGGTCCCGGCGATCGCGAAGGGGCCGGAGACGGCGGAGAAGACCTGGACGCTTTCGGTGCCGGTGCCCGCCGGGTCCGCGCTCCGCGTCGGGAATCTCCTCGGGTCGGTCCGCATCCGCGGGACGAGCGAGAAGGGGGACGCGACGGTGTCGGTCCGCGCGGTCGCGGCCGCGAAGACCCTGGACGAGGCCGCGAAGCTGGCGGGGTCCGTGACGGTCGGCGTCGAGAGGGAAGGCGCCGGAACCGGCATCCGGGTGGGGCTCGATGCCGACCTCGCCTCGCCGATCCGGCTGCTCGAGGGGGACGACGGCACGCTCCTTCGCCGGCTCGCCTCGCTCTTCGACCGGAAGGGGGAAGGGCTCGACGTGGAGTACGGCGGCAGGACGTTCCGCGTCGTGGAGGACCGCAAGGCGCCGGGCCTCGCCGTGCACCTCGACGTCGCCGTTCCCTTCGACACTCCGGTCGCCGTCCGGCAGGAGATCGGCTCGATCCGGATCGAGGTCGCCCGCTCCGACGTCCGCGTCGAGGCGATGGCGGGGAGCGTCGAGGTCTCGCGGTGCTTCGGCTCGGTCCTCGTGGACGGGGGCGAGGCGAGCGTCCGTGTGGCGTCGCTGCAGGGGAGCGCGCTCGAGATCGCGACCGCGGGCGGCCCGGTCGAGCTCCTCGACGTGCGCGCGAGGCGAGCGTCCGTCCGGACCGGCGCCGGCCCGGTCGTCGGCACCGACTCCGGCCCGGAGGATCTCGCGATCGAGACCCTGAGCGGCCCGATCGCCCTCTCGGGGATCGATGCGATCCGCGTCGAGATCCGCACCGCGTCCGGGGACGTCGACTTCGCCTCGTACCTCAGGAGGACCCGCCGAGCCGTCGTGCGATCCGAGTCCGGCGACGTCGTGCTGAGGCTCGGCGAGGTGATCGGATTCGATCTCGCGGCCGCCACCCCGGCGGGCGAGGTCCGGGCGCTCGGCATGGAGATGGCCCCCGCCGGCCGGGACGGCGACGTCGCGCGGTACCGGCGAGGGGCCGGCGGGCCGGACCTCGAGGTCACGGCGGCCGCGGGGAACCTCACGGTGCGCCCCTACGGCGCCTCGCGGCTCGATCTCCTGGTCCGGAAGCCCAAGCCGTGAAAGGCGAGCCGGCTCACCCGGCGACGACGACCGTGCCGGATCGGAGGAGCCACAGCTCGGCGCGAGGGACGGAGTCGAGGCCGAGGGAGCGGCGGACCGCCTCGGCGTAGACGGAGACCTGCGGCCCGTAGCGCGCCCGGGCCTCCTCCGCCGGGAGGCCGAGGTCGGTCTTGAAGTCCGCGACCACGACCGCGCCGTCCGGCTCGCGGTACAGGAGGTCGAGCACGCCGCTCGACGCGGAGCCGTCCTCGCGCCGCAGGAGGACCGGCACCTCGCGGCCGAGCACCTCGACGGAAGCCAGCCTGGCGGCCAGGGGAGAAGCGGCGAAGGCGGCCAGAATCTCCCGGAGATCGTGCTCGACGTCGCCGGCGTCGGCCCCGGTCTCCTCCGCGGCCCGCAGGCCCGCGAACCGGACGAGCGGATCCGGGATCGGGCCGGCGAGCGGATCCCATCGCTCGAGGACCTCGTGCGTCGCGATGCCCGCGGCGCGAGCGACGTCCCGGTCGCGCGCCGATCGCCCGGGCCGGGCGTCCGCGGCCGTCTCCCGCGCGTCGTCGAGGGTCTCGCGCAGCCCGCTCGGCCGCACGAGGGGAGGCCGGGCCGCCTCGCCGTAGCGGAGGAGGGCGGCGCGAAAGGCCTCGACCGCCTCGGACGGCTCCGGCACGGCCCCCCTCGGCTCCGTGCGAACTTTCCATCGGGCGGGGGCGACGCGATGCAGGACCCTGCCGCCCGCGATCTCCTGCCCGTCCGCCGGCGGGCCGGCCGAGGAGTAGCCCCACGGGCCGAGGGCCTCGACCCAGGCCGCCTCGGAGCCGGCTCCCGCCAGCACGATCAGCCGCTCCCGCGCGCGGGTCGCGGCGACGTAGAGCAGGCGCTGCCGCTCGGCCGCCTCGTGCTCCTTCTCCTCGAGATCGCGCAGCGCGCGCGCCGAGTCGATCGTCCGGCCGATCGCGACCCCGAGAGCCCGGCCGCCGCCGGTCAGATCCACCATCCGGATCGGATCGCGCGACGGGTCCCCGCGGGCGTCCTCGCGCGCGAGATCGACGACGAGGACGACCTTGCTCTCGAGCCCCTTCGCCTTGTGGACCGTCAGGACCCGGACCGCCTCGACGTTCTCGTCCGCCAGAGGGGAGTCCCCCTCGACGTCCGACGCCCGCTCGTTCTCGATCTCGTCGAGGACGTCATTGAGGGACAGCCTCCCGTCGCGCGCGAGCTCCGCGACGGTCGCGGCGAGCTTCCCGAGGTTCGCGACCCGCTGCGCCCCCTCGTGCGCGAAGGCGCCGAGGACGAGCGATCCGGTCCGCGCGATCGCGCGCCGCACGACCGCGTCGGTCGGGAGATCGGCGGTCTCGACCGCGAGCCGGCGGAGCCGGTCGAGGGCGCCGGCGAGGGCGGGAAGCCGCGCCGGATCGACCTCCTCCCGGAGCTTCCAGGACCCGCCGAGGGCGGCGTGGACCGCCAGCTCGTCGTCGGGGACCGCTCCCGCGGGCGACCGCAGGTAGGCGAGGAGCGCCACCGGGTCGGACGGCCTCGCGAGGGCGCGGAGCACCGCCATGAGATGCCGGACCTCGGGCCGGTCGAGGAAGAGCCTCCCGCCGTCCACGACGAACGGGATCCCGGCGTCCCGCAGCGGCCTCACGTAGTGGTGGACGACCGTGAAGGCGCGAAGGAGTACGAAGACGTCGCTCCAGGCGAACCCCTCTTCCTCGACGAGCCGCCGGACGCGCTCCGCGACGAGCGCCCCCTCCCGGTCGCGGCGATCGCCGGAGCTTCTCCCCCCGACCGTCCAGATCTCGACGCGCGGCACGGGGGGCTCGTCGGGCCGGGCCGCCTCGATCGCGACGTACTCCGGCTGCTTCGGAGACGCTCTCCAGGACCCGAGGAAGAGGTCGTTCACCGGCCCCAGGACCGCCGGGACGCTCCGGAAGTTCGTGACGAGGTCGAGCTCGAGCCCTCCCTCCGCGACCACCCGGTCGACCGCCCGCCGGAACGCCGCGTAGTCCGCCCCCCGGAACCGGTAGATCGACTGCTTCGGGTCCCCGACGATGAACAGCCGGCCCGGCTCGAGGGGGACGGCGTAGGCGTCCCTCTCGCGCTCTCCCGCCCTTCCCGCGAGGTACAGGACGATCTCGTACTGCAGCGGGTCGGTGTCCTGGAACTCGTCCACGAGGAGCATGCGGCAGCGCTTCCTCGCCTCCTCCCGCACCGCCGGGCGCTCGCGGAGGAGATCGCGCGCGAGGGAGAGGATGGCGTCGAAGGAGACCGCGCCCTGCGCGAGGAGCCGCTTCCTGGCGTCGAGCGCGAACGGGCCGGCCGCCTCGACGAGGGCTTGGGCGAGCCCGTCGTCGATCGTGGCGAGGAGCCTGGCCAGGCGGCGGGCGGACCGGGCGGCGCCCTCGAGCTCCTCGGGCGTCACCACCCGCAGCTTGGCGTTGGCCTTCGGCGGGTCCTTTCGAAGCGCCTCCCCGAGATCCTCCTCGCGCCCGATCGCGTCGCGCAGCGCCGGGGCGCCGCCGTCCGAGAAGAGCGCCAGCGCCCTCCGGTACTCGCCGAGCTTGGCGACCGCGCCCTCCGTCATTCCCTTCTGTCGCGAGAGGACCGCGTCGATCTCCGCGATCCGGCGGAGCGCCTCGGCGCGGAGCGCCCCGGACGCGTCCGGCCCGGTCCCGCCCCCCTTCAGGAGCTCGGCGGGAACGCCGAAGCCCGCCAGGGCGAGCGCGGCCTTCCGGACGGCGCCGATGTCCGCCTCGGACAGGAGTCTTCTCCAGAGATCGCCGCGCGCGGCCGCCGGCCCCAGCTCGGCGCGGAGGAACTCCTCCCAGGCCTCGTCGAGCAGCGCCTTGTACAGGGGCCCGTCGTCCACCGCGAACCCGGGGACCACCCCGGCCTCGAGAGGGTGCGACCGGAGGAGCTCCGAGCAGAAGCCGTGGATGGTGACGACCTTCGCGCGGTCGAGGTCGACCAGGGCCGAGAGGGCGCGCGGCGCGAGGTCGGCCTTCGCGATCCCCCGCTCCCCCGTCAGGTGGGCGAAGGCGCGCCCCGAGGCCTTCGCCGCGTCGGGCCGAGCGCCGCCGGCGAGGGCGCGAAGCTCCTCGAGGCCGGCGGCGAGACGCTCGCGCATCTCGGCCGCGGCCTTCTCCGTGAAGGTGATCGCGGCGAAGCTCGAGGCGTCGGCGAGGCCGGCGCCGAGGGCGACGAGGAGCCGCTCGACGAGGAGGCTCGTCTTCCCGGTCCCCGCGCCCGCCTCGACGACGAGGTTCCGGTCGAAGACCGTCGTCGCCGTGCGTCGCGCGTCGCGGTCGGGCAGAGCGGCGTCTCTCACTCCGCCTCCCGGCCGCGCCCGACCGCGGCCCGCACCTCGGCGAGGGTGCGGAGCTTCGTCTTGTTCTTGGACGCGAGGGCGCGGTAGTCCCCCGTGTCGGGCGCCTCCTCCTCACGGCGGAGGGTCGGAGGGTGCGTTCTCCGGCAGGCGGGGTCGTACGGGCAGAAGCCGCAGTGGTCGCCCGCGCGGAGGGGGAATCTCCCCGCGGCGACGAGATCGAGGAGGACGCGGACCGTCTCGTCGAACGCGGCCGAGGTCTCGGCCGACGGGAACCCCTCGAAGACCGTCCGGCGGGGCTTCTCCTCGAGCCCCGGCCCGGGATCGAACGAAGGCCCGACCCCGAGGAACTCGACCCGGGCGCCTCCCGCGAGCCTCGAGTAGAGCGGCGCCTGCATTCTCACTCCCCGGAGCGCCAGTTTCGCGTCGGTCTGCTCCTCGAGGCTCCCGCGGGTCTTGTAGTCCGAGACGACGGTCCTGCCCCCCACGTCGAGGATCCGGTCGAGCCGCCCCTCGACCTCCGCCTCCTTCCCGCGCCCGAAGGAGAGGCGAGCCCTGAGCGTGCGCTCGAGTTCGCGGGGCGCCGCGCCCTCGGACGCCATCCGGGAGAGGTCCTCGCGGAGGAAATCGAGAAGGGCGGAGCGCCAGCGCCCGGTTTCGGCCTCCCACAGGAGAGGCAGGCGCGTTCCGGCGCGCTCGCCGACGTCGGAGAAGGCGCGGTCCCACTCCTCGCCGAGGATCGCCTCCGCGCGGGAGAGGAGGCGAGCCTCGAGGCCCCGGGCGAAGAGCTTCTCGTCGCGGAGCCGGGCGTGGAGCGACTCGAGGAGCGAGTGCACCCGTCGGCCCATCGCCGCCGCCGGGATCTCGAAGTCCGAGGCGGCCTCCTCCAACTCGTAGACGCGGAGCACGTGGCGGAAGAAGAACTGGAGGGGGCAGCGCCCGAGGCGCTCGAGCGACGTGACGGAGAGCCGCGACGGTGCGGTGGCCCGAGCGCCGACGCGGGCGTCCCAGGCGGTCGGCGCGGGCGCGAACGACTCGGTCGCGAGAAGCATCGCCAGCCCGCCGGCGATCGACGGGTCCGCCCGGGCGAGCCGGGCCGCGACGTCCTTCCGGCCGTGGCCTCGGAGCGCGACGAGGAGGGCCCCTTCCTCGGGGCTCAGGAGGCCGGGCGACTCCTCCAGGGTCTCGAGCCGGTCCTTCGGATGCGACCGGAAGACTTCGGCCGATCGCCGCGCGGCCTCGAGATCCGGCCGCCCGATCGCGAGCCGCGCGACCTCCCGGAGCGCGATCGAGGCGGCTCTCGCCCTGCCGCTCTCGTCGGCGCGCTGCCACGAGACCTCGAGCGCCTCCCTCGCCGAGCCGAGGACGAGCGCGAGGAGGAGCCGCTCCTCGGACGCGCTCTCCCGCTTCACGGGAAGCGGCCTTCCGGTGGCCTCGCGGAGCCTCTCCCGCGCCGCGTCCCCGAGGAACGGGTCCTCGCTCGCGGCGCGCGGAAAGAGGCCCGAGTTCATTCCGAGCAGGAAGACGCGGTCGAACGTGAGGCCGCGCGCCTGCATCGCGTCGAGGAGGCGGATCCCGCCCGAGTCGGCGCGATGCGGGGCGAGCGACGCGCCGTCGGCCGCGCGCTCGAGCCAGGAGACCATCTCCTCGAACGGCACGTCGCGGGAATCGCCGAGGAAGGCCGGGAGCGCCCGCATCTCGTCGAGAAGGCCGGCGAGCGCGTCGAGCGGAGGCGCCGGGCCGCCCCCGGCCCGGGGGGCGAAGGCGCGGGCGGCGAGCCCTGCGACGGCGTCCGCGTGGGCCGGCCAGGTCCTCGGCCGGGACGTATCGCACGCGTCCCGGAGCGCGCGCACGGCGTCCCCGATCCTCCGGGCCTCGCCGACGCGCTCTCCCGCGCGGGCCTCGGCCGCTTCCCGCTCCTCTCCGTTCGCGTCCTCCCCGGGCTCGAAGCGCTCCGCCCAGCGGACCAGGTCCACCGTCCAGGCTTCGACTCCGCCGACGATCCCCGCCCGTCGGCTCCACGACTCCGCGAGATCCCCCGAGGGCGCGCCCTCGAGCCCGAGCGCCTCCCAGCGGACGCGGGGCGAGGCCAGGATCTCGGCCGTCGCGGCCCGCGGGAAGGAGGAGGCGGCCGCGCGCAGCAGCAGAAGAAGATCCCGGACCTCGGGCTCGCGGCGGAGCGGCGCGGCCAGCGGGGACGTGAAGGCGAGAGGCCCGTCGTCGAGGACCTCGCCCGCCGCGGCGGCGAACGGGGCGAGGCTCCGTGCGACGATCGCGATCTCTCGCGGCCGGGTCCCCGCGGCCGCGGACGCGAGCGCGCGCCGCACGGCGGCGAGAAGCTCCGCCCGGGCGCCCTGAGCGGTCCGGAGGCGCACCGTGCCGCCGGGGAGCGGCTCGGGCCCGCTCGACTCTTCGTACAGCGCTCCGAGACGGTCCCCGAGGAGGCCGGACCCCGGCCGGGGAATCCTCTCGATCTCTTCCCGCTCCCCGAGAAGGTGACGCCGAACAAACCGCTCCGCGTAGGCGGAGACCTCGGCCCCCGGCTCGGCAGGGAGGAGGAACGTCACCTCGCGCCCACGGTCGAGCGCGAGCACGAGATCGAGGTGGACGCCGATGAGCTCGTAGGCCCCGTGGTGGAGGATCGTCCGGTACCGGGCGGCGTGATCCGCCGCGCGGGCTGCCGCTTCCCGGACGAGCCCGGCGTCGTCCGCGAAGCCGGCGCCCCGCCGTTCCTCGAGGGCCGAGGAAAAGGCGCGATGGACCTCCGCGAGCGCCCTCTCCCCCGCCGTCTCCGCGGCGTTCTCGACCTCCTCCGGCCCGATGCCGGCCTCCCGGAGCTCGCGGAGCGTCCCGAGGAGCGCGCCGACCGTCCCGGGCAAGTCCCGCGCGTGGCGGGAGAGGGGATTCGAACCGAGCGCCGACAGAGCGCGATCGAGAATCGCCTCCTCGAGGATCCGCGAGGCCGCCCGCGGGCGCGGGCCTTCCTCCCGGCCGAGGATCGAGAGCGCGAGCGACCGGTGATGGGCGACCTCGACGGCGAGGCACGCGCCGAGCCGCTCCGCGAGGCGGACGCGAACGTGCCGCGCGAGGAGGACGGTCGGGACGACGACCAGCACCGGCGCGAGCGGGTCGTCCCGCTTCGCCGCGGCCACCCGGTCGAGGAGCTCCGCCTCGAGGACGAACGGGTCCGGATGGGCGAGGACCTTCACGGGCGAAGCGTACCCGAATCGGGGGGAGGAGAGGGAAGTGGCTCCGGGCTCGCTCGTTTCCCGCCCCGGCCCGATACGAACACGACGTCGTCGGTTTTCGCCACCGTGTGGGTGAGGTCGATGCCGGGCTGGGGTTTCAGGACCCTCCCCGCCCAGAGCAGGATGTGAAACGACACGTGTATCGGCTCGGCGAGCTCCGGGCTCGCGTACTCGTTTGCGATCGCGTACTTCACTTTCACCTTGCCCGCGAACCGCAAGAGCGGTGTGCCCTCCCCGATCCTGATCGCGTTGAACAAGGACCCGGTCGTGCTCGAGAACAGCGGGTGCACGTAGTACGTGCCGCGTCGAACCGCGGGGTCGTCGATTTCGTACTCGAGGACGGCCTCGATGATGGTGTTCTCGTCCACGGCGCTGCCCGGGGCGGGCGTGATCTCCAGGACGCGCACCCGTGCGGCAGGCGCGCCGATCGGCCAGCGGTCGGGGGACGCGGGCGTCACGGCCAGCAGCGTCGGGAGAGAACCGCTCGTTTGGCTGGCCGGAGCCGACGGCGAAGATGCGAGCTGGACCGTGAGGGTCAGGAGCGCGACGGCGGTCGGGGCTCGCATCGGTTCTTCCCTCCTTTCGGGGGGTTGCTTCGCGAGAAGATACCGCAAGAAGCCTGAATCCGTGCCGGTTCCCGGCGAGCCGTCCGCCTGCCTCCTCTCGGGGCCCCCCTTGACCGCGGGGCCCCTCCGAGACGACATTCACCGGGACGAGGGAGGGGCGAGCGTGTTCGAGACGGCGCGGCCGTTCCTGCTGGCCCTGGCGATCGGGCTCCTCATCGGGATCGAGCGCGAGAGGGCGCACGCCGACCGGAAGGTGCAGGATCCCCTGGGATCCCGGACGTTCACGCTCCTCGCCCTCCTCGGCGCCGTCGCCGCCTACGTCGAGAACGTCGCCTTCGCGGTCGCCCTCGCCGCCTTCGCCGGCGCGATCGTGCTCGCGGGCTACCTGAGGACGCACCTCGGGCCGGAGGGGTCCGGGGTCGGCGCGACGACCGAGGTCGCCGCGATGGTCACGTTCACGCTCGGCTACCTCGCGCGGTTCCAGGCCGCGCTGACGGTCATGCTCGCGGTGATCGTCCTCGTGGTCCTCGCGCTCAAGCCGAGGATCCACCGCTTCGCCCAGGCCGGGCTCTCGCAGAAGGAGGTCACGGCCGCTCTGACCTTCCTGGTGATCGCGTTCGTCGTGCTGCCCCTCCTCCCGAACCGCGCGCTCGACCGTTGGGAGCTCTTCAATCCGTTCCGCCTCTGGCTGATCTACGCGCTGATCACCGGGATCGGGTTCGCCGGGTACTTCGCGGTCCGGATGCTCGGCCCCGAGCGGGGGTTCGCGGTCGCGGGGCTGTTCGCCGGGTTCGTCTCCTCGACGGCGGCGACGCTCTCGCTCTCGCAGAGGGCGCGCGACGAGGGGGCGCGCGTCGGCGTCCTGGCGACCGGCATCGTCCTCGCGAACGCGGCCTCGGCGGCGGCGCAGGTCGTCGTCGTGGCGGTGGCGAACCCGGATCTCGTGCGGTCCGTCCTCCCCGTCGTCGGCGCCCCGGTCGCGGTCGGCGCGCTCTGGGCCGCGCTCTCGGTCCGGGGGATCGGCCGTCGCGAGGAGGCGGCGGGCGGCCCGGCCTTCTCGATCGAGAGCCCGATCGCGCTCCGGTCCTCGGCGGGGTTCGCCGCGGCGCTCGGCGTCGTGCTCGTCGCGACCTCGGCGGCGAGCCGGTGGTTCGGGCCGGCGGGGGTCCTCGCGACGGCGGCGGTCGGCGGCGCCGGCGACGTGCACGCGGTCACCCTGGCGGTATCCACGCTCGAGGCGGCGCGGACGATCGCGGCCCGCGAGGCGGTGCTTTCGATCCTCGTCGGCTTCCTCGCCAACATGGCGGTCAAGCTCTCGCTGACCGGTTGGGCGGGCGGCCGGAGGCTCCTCGCAGCCGTCGCCCCCCCGCTCGTCGCGATGATGGCCGCGGCCGCCGCCGCGTTCCTGGCGGCGGCGGGGTAGCGCGGGCGTGGCCGCGAGCGGGAGACGGCTCGGCGCCGCGCCGGCGCTCGCGATCCTGGCGGCGGCCGCCTGCGGGGGAGGGGAGATGCCGGCCGGGCCGACGAACGATCCCGTGGAGCCCAGGGCGCCGCGCCCGGTCGAGTGGGTCGACGGGCCGGCGGGACGCATCCGGGTGGACGACGGAGGCGCGGGCGGGGTCCCGGTCCTGTTCGTCCACGGCCTGGCGGGCGACCGCACGGTCTGGAGGGAGCAGCTCGATCGGGTGCGCCAGACGCGCCGCGCGATCGCGGTCGACCTCAGGGGCCACGGCGAGTCGTCCCCGTCGGAGTCGGGCGACTACTCGATCCCGGCGTTCGTCGCCGACGTCGTCGCGGTCGCGAACGCGCTGAAGCTCGACCGGTTCGTCCTCGTCGGGCACAGCCTCGGGGGCTCGGTGGCGGCCGGCTACGCGGGGGCGAGCCCGGAGCGGGTCGCCGGGATCCTCCTGGCGGATCCCTCGGGGGTCGGGACGAAGGTCCCCCGCGGGGAGGCCGAGGCGATGCTCCGGCAGATGGCTCCCGGGACGTACGCGCGGTTCGTCTCCCGCTACTTCGGGGCGCTTCTCGAGGGCGCGGATCCCGCGTGCCGGGAGCGCGTTCTCCGGTCCCTCCGGATGACGAGGCGCGAGGTCGTCGCCGGGGCGTTCCGCGGGAGCCTCTCCTGGAACCCGGTCCCCTCGCTCGAGCGTTACCCGGGGCCGAAGCTCGCCGTCGTGTCGGCGGCGAGCCGCGCGCCGTGGAGCCTGACGGAGGTCATGCCGGCCCTCCCGACCCGGCGGATGCCGGGAACCAGCCACTGGCCGATGCTGGACCGCCCGGCGGAATTCCAAGGCATCCTCTCGGACTTCCTTTCGGGGACCGCGACCGAAAATTAGAATGGAAACGATGGATCGAGGACCGTTCGGTTCCGACGACCTCGCGCGGCTCGCGGAGCGCGGGATTCCGGTGGCCGAGGCGCTCCGGCAGCTCCGGCGGATCGCGGAGCCGCCCCCGGCGCTCCGGCTCGACCGGCCGTGCACGGTCGGCGACGGCATCGAGATCGTGGACGAGGAGGCGGTCCCGCGCCTGCTCGAGAGGCACGAGGCGGCCGCCCGCGCCGGCCGGTTCGTCAAGTTCGTCCCCGCCTCGGGCGCGGCGACCCGGATGTTCCAGGACCTCCTGGGACCTGTCGGGGGACGCGTCGAGGCGGCGGCCCGGCGGGTGCTGCAGGAGATCCGGAGCTTTCCCTTCGCCGCCGACCTCGAGGCCGCCCTCGGCCGGCGCGGCGACAGCCTGAACCGCGTCGTCGCGGACGCGGACGCGGCCGCGCTCGTCGAGGCGCTCGTAGGCCGCGAGGGGCTCGCGTACGCCGACCTGCCGAAGGGGCTCCTGCCGTTCCATCGCTACGAGGACGGCTGCCGGACCGCCTTCGAGGAGCACCTCGTCGAGGCCGCCCTGACGACCCGCGACGCCGGCGGGGTCTGCCGCGTGCACGTCACCGTTTCGCCCGAGCACCTCGAGCCGTTCCGGGCGTTCGTCGGCCGGGTGCGGAGCGCGTGGGAGCGGCGGCTCTCCGTCCGCTTCGAGATCTCCCTCTCCGAGCAGAAGCCGTCGACCGACACGCTCGCCGGGGACCCGGACGGCGGGCCGTTCCGGGACGAATCCGGGCGGCTGGTCTTCCGGCCGGCCGGCCACGGAGCGCTCCTCGAGAACCTCGCCGACCTCGGCGCCGACGTCGTCCTGATCAAGAACGTCGACAACGTGCAGCCCGACCGGCTGCGCGACGCGACGGTCCGCTGGAAGCGCATCCTCGCCGGCCGGCTCCTCGAGCTCGAGGAGCGCGCCCGCGACGCCGTTCTCAGGCTCGAGGAGGGCGAATCCGGCGGCGCGTTTCTGGCCGAGGCGGCCGCCTTCGCCGAAGGAAGGCTCCATCTCCGGGTTCCCCCGCCGGACGCGCCCCCCGGCGAGACGCGGGCCGGCCTCATCGAGGCGCTCGACCGGCCGATCCGCGTCGCGGGCGTCGTGCGCAACACCGGAGAGCCGGGGGGCGGGCCGTTCTGGGTCGTCGGGGAGGGAGGGCACGCGAGCCCGCAGATCGTCGAGGCGGCCGAGGTCGACCGAGCCGCGGCCGACCAGGCCCGGGCGCTCGCCGCGGCGACGCACTTCAACCCGGTGGACCTCGCCTGCTCCCTGAGGGACGCGCGCGGCCGCCCCCACGACGCGAGACGGTTCGCGGATCCGGACGCCGTGATCGTCGCGCGGAAGTCGTTCGCCGGCCGCGATCTCCTGGCGCTCGAGCGGCCGGGGCTCTGGAACGGCGCGATGGCCCGCTGGGCGACGGTCTTCGTCGAGGTCCCGCTCGCGACGTTCTCCCCGGTGAAGACCCTGTTCGACCTGCTGCGCCCCGAGCATCAGCCGGAGTGAGGTTCCCGCCGTGCCGGCCAATCTCCCGCCCGCCTACCACTCCGCCGAGGCGCGGTTCCGGCAGGCGCGCACCGCCGAGGAGAAGATCGCGGCCCTCGAGGAGATGTACGCGATCATGCCCAAGCACAAGGGCACGGATCGCCTCCAGGGGGACATCAAGGCCCGGATCGCGAAGCTCCGGAAGCAGGAGGGGAAGAGGGGGGGGAAGAAGGGGTTCAGCTACATGGTCCGGAGCGAGGGGGCGGGACAGGTCGCCCTCGTCGGCCCCGCGAACACGGGCAAGTCCTCGCTCGTCCGGATGCTCACGAAGGCCCGGCCCGACGTCGCGGAGTACCCGTTCACGACGCGCGAGCCGGTCCCCGGGATGATGCCGTTCGAGAACGTCGCCGTCCAGCTCGTCGACCTGCCCCCGCTGGCGGAGGAGCACCTCGAGCACTGGCTCTTCGACGTGATCCGCGCCGCGGACCTGTTCTGGCTCGTCGTGGGCGCGGAGAACGGCCACGACCAGCTGGAGCGGACGCGGGAGCTCCTCGCGCGAGGCCGGATCGAGGCGTACCCCGCGGGCTCGGGGCCGCCGGCGCCCGAGCCCGGCTGGCGCGCCCGGCCGGCCCTCGTCGTCGTGACGGGGCTCGACCGGAGAGGGAGCTCCGAGGACGCGGCGGTGCTCGACGAGCTGCTCGAGCGGCGGTGGCCGCTCGTCGGGGTCTCGGCGGAGACCGGGGACGGGCTCGAGGAGCTGCGCGCCCGGACCTGGACCGCCCTCGACCGGATCCGCGTCTACACGAAGCAGCCCGGAAGGCCTCCCGACCTCGACGAGCCGTTCACGATGCCGCGGGGCGCCACGGTCGGCGACCTCGCCGAGCGGATCCACAAGGACGTCCGCGCCGGGATGCGCTTCGCGAGAATCTGGGGGCGGAGCGTCTTCGACGGGCAGACCGTGCAGCGGGAGCACGTCCTCGAGGAAGGGGACGTGATCGAGATCCACGCCTGAAGGGGGCCGCGGCCCGCCTCCCTCAGGACCGCTCCTCGATCACGACGAAGCTCATCGAGCCGATCGAGAACGCCCGGTGGACGGTGCCGCGGGCCCGGACCTCCTTCCCCTCCTTGGGGAGCGTCCGCTCCGTGACGACGTGGATCTCGCCGGTCCCGTCGGCGAGGACGTAGAACTTCACGAACGCGAGGTTGGTCGCGCTCTTGACCTCGCCCTTGACGGTCACCGTCTTGCCGTCGTACTTCTCCGGATCGGCCCGGATGTCGCCGATCTCGGTCGTGACGAAGGCGCAGGAAGCGAGGAGCGCGGCCAGCGCGAGCAGCACCCAGAGCCGGATCCCAGTCATCGCGACCTCCTCTCCTCGAAGGGCCGAGCGGGCGATTGTACCCCTGAGGGCCCCCGCCGGTTCCCCGGGGCCCGGGCCCGGCCGGAGGGCGTCCCCCCACCCTGCGCTACTATATCCGGCCCGAACTCCGATTCGGACGGTCCTCAGGAGGTCTCCATGCTCCGTACCGCCTTCTTCCTCTCGCTCCTCTTCCTCCCGGCGGTCGCCCTGGCGGCGCCCGGCCCGAAGGACGGCCACCCGTTCTCGATCCACGACATGCTCGCGATGGACCGGATCTCGGACCCGCGGGTCTCCCCGGACGGCGCGCGGGTCGTCTTCACGATGAGCCGCACCGATCTCGAGGCGAACCAGCGAAGGACGGACCTCTGGATCGCGGGAACCGACGGCACGGGCCCGAGGAGGCTGACGTCCCACGAGGCCTCCGACTCGAGCCCGCGCTTCGCGCCGGACGGGCGCTCCGTCTACTTCCTCTCGACGCGCTCCGGGTCCTCCCAGGTCTGGCAGATCGCGCTGGACGGGGGGGAGGCCGAGCAGGTCACGCGGCTCGCGCTCGACGTGGACGGCTTCCTGCCGTCGCCCGACGGGAAGCGTCTCGCGCTGGCGGTCGCGGTCTTCCCGGGGGAGACGATCGAGGGGACGAAGAAGCGGCTCGACGAGATCGCGGCCCGCAAGGCGACGGGCAGGACGTACGACCGTCTGTTCGTCCGCCACTGGGACGACTGGAAGGACGGCCGGCGCTCTCACGTCTTCTCGATGGCCCTCGACGGCGGCGACCCGGTGGACCTGATGAAGGCGATGGATGCCGACTGCCCGAGCAAGCCGTTCGGCGGGATGGAGGAGGTGGACTTCGCCCCCGACGGGAAGACCCTGGTGTTCGCCGCCCGCGACGCGGGCCGCGAGGAGGCCTGGTCCACGAACTTCGACCTGTACGCCGTGCCGGCGGACGGCTCCGCGCCGCCGCGGAACCTGACGGACGACAACGAGGCCTGGGACACGCAGCCGACGTTTTCGCCCGACGGCAAGACCCTCGCCTGGCTCGCGATGAGGGAGCCGGGCTACGAGGCCGACCGCTTCCGGATCGTCCTCCGGAGCTGGCCCGACGGGCCGGCGCGCACGCTCACCGAGGCGTGGGACCGCTCGCCGCGCGAGATCGTCTGGGCCGCCGACGGGAAGACGATCTACGCGGTCGCGGAGAACGTCGGCCAGACCGCGCTGTTCGCCGTGGACGCCGCCTCGGGGAAGGCCCGGATCGTCGTCGGGAAGGGGACCGTCCAGGGGGTCGGTCTCGCCGGCGACCGGATCGTGTACGGCCTGAACCACCTCCAGTCCCCCCTCGAGCTGTGGTCCGCGCGCCCCGACGGCTCGGACCCCCGCCCGATCACGCGCATCAACGCCGAGAAGGTCGCGGCGGTTCGGATGGGCGAGCCGGAGCCGTTCTCGTTCGAGGGCTGGGGCGGCGACACGGTGCACGGCTACGTCGTGAAGCCGGTGGACTTCGACCCGGCGCGGAAATATCCGGTCGCCTTCCTGATCCACGGCGGCCCGCAGGGGTCGTTCGGCAACGACTTCCACTACCGCTGGAACCCGCAGGCGTACGCCGGGGCCGGCTACGCGGTCGTCATGGTGGACTTCCACGGCTCGACGGGATACGGCCAGAAGTTCACCGACTCGATCCAGGGAGACTGGGGCGGGAAGCCGCTCGAGGACCTGCAGAAGGGGCTCGCCGCCGCGCTCGCCCGTTACCCCTGGATGGACGGGGACCGCGTCGCCGCGCTCGGCGCCTCGTTCGGCGGCTACATGATCAACTGGATCGCGGGAACCTGGCCGGACCGCTTCCGCTGCCTCGTCGTCCACGACGGGAACCTGGACGAGCGCGCCGCCTACTTCGACACCGAGGAGCTGTGGTTCCCGGAGCGCGACCACAGGGGGACTCCCTGGTCGAACCCCGACGGGTACGGCAAGCAGAACCCGGTGGACCTCGTTCGGAATTGGAAGACCCCGATGCTCGTCATCCACGGCGGCAAGGACTACCGGGTAGTGGACACGCAGGGGATCATGACGTTCACGGCGGCGCAGCGCCTCGGCGTCCCGAGCCGCTTCCTCCACTTCCCCGACGAGAACCACTGGGTCCTGAAGCCGGCGAACAGCATCCTCTGGCACGAGACGGTGCTCGAGTGGCTCGACCGGTGGACGAAGGGGGGCGGGACGTAGCGACCGGGACCGCGGGACTGGCGCGGGCATTGCAATCCTCCAAATGGGGCCGCGGGGCCCGGCGTGTCCGGGCCCGCGGCGGAGAACGGGCGATGCGCTCCGATCGATTCCGGCTGGCGGTCCTCACGGCCCTGGCCGCCCTCGCCTCGGGTCCGGTTCTCGCGGCGCTTTCGATCTATCTCTCCCCCGAGGATCTGGCCCGGACCTCTCCGATCGTCGTCGAGGGGGAGGTCTCGGGGATCGCCTGCGGTTACGATCCCGAAACCGGAGCGCTGGCAACCTACGTCACCATCGCGGTCGAAATCGTCCACCGTGGCCCGGAGAGCCTGGCCGAGGTCGTGGTCCGGGAGCCCGGCGGGCGCTACGGCGACCTGGTTCACGAACTGGACGCGGTTCCCGTCTTCGAGCCGGAAGAGCGCGTCCTCGTGTTCGTGGAGATCGACCGTGGCTCGCCGCGGACGGCCGGCATGTTCTTCGGGAAGTTCACGGTCGTCGAGGGGACGACGCGGGACGCCGACCGGGCGGTGCGCGACCTCTCGGGGCAGGGGCTGATCCTCCGCCGCCCCGACCTCGAGACCGAGGACCTGCCGCTTCGCGACCTCGTGGCCGTCCTGGAGAACAACCCGTACCGCGGGTCCTCTCCGGCGGCCTCCGCGCTCCGACCCTTCCCGGGCGACCCTTCGGGAGCGAAGACGCTCCTCGCCCCCCCCGAGATGGGCGGGCTCCTCTGGGACGGCGCCGTCGCGACCGTCCCGGACGGCCCGGAGGGGGAGAGGGGCGGAGGCGAGGACTCCTCGTTCCTCGTCGAGCCGGCGGAGAGCGCGCCCGCGGAGACCTCGCTCTTCACCCCGCTCTCGACGACGAGCCCCGCTCGCTGGTTCGAAACCGACTCGGGGACCGCGATCCCGGTCCGCGTCGAGCAGGCGAGGAACCCGCTCGACGACGGTCCCGCCGCCGCCTACGAGATGCGGCGCGCGATGGCCGCCTGGACGAACGTCCCGGAAGGGCGGATCGCGCTCCAGTGCGCGGACGACGACTACGACTTCACGGGGACCGTGGCGCAGAGCCCCGCGGACTCCTATCCGCCCGTGAACATCCTGCTGTTCGGCGACCCGTACGAGGACATCACCGACCCCGTGAACTGCTCCGGCGTGCTGGCGATCGGAGGCTACTGGCGCTCCGGCACGGTCGCGGGAACGGTCAACAACGTGACGTTCTACCCGGAGCTCCGCCTGTACGTGATCTTCAACGACAACTTCGAGTGCTTCCTCGGCGACCCGAACGACCTCGCCGAGGTCGCAGCCCACGAGCTGGGGCACGGGGTCGGCCTCGGCCACTCGACCGTGTACGACGCGCTGATGCGCTCCTACGTGTACGGCAACCGCGGCCCGCGCCTCGGCGACGACGACCGCGACGGCGCGCACTGCCACTACCCGCACGCGCTGTCCGTGACGTCGCCGAACGGCGGAGAGAGCTGGACGGCGGGAACGGTCCGCTCGATCGCCTGGACGTCGACGGCGGAGGCCGGGCCGGATCCCGGGACGGTGAGCCTCCAGTACTCGACCGACTCCGGCTCGAGCTGGACGACCCTCGTCTCGGGCGAGCCGAACGACGGGTCGTACACCTGGACCGTTCCGGACGCGCCGGGGACCCGAACGAGGGTGCGCGTCCTCCGCCCGAACCGCGTCAGCCCGACCCCGTCCCCCTACCCGTCGGCGTGCAGCTCCGACGCCTCGAACGCCGACTTCGCGATCGTCGCGGCGCTCGAGGCGGGAACCGTGCCCGGCACGGGGACGCCGCTCCGCGTGCAGAAGTCGGGCTCCGACCTCACGGTGACGTGGGGCGCTTCCTGCGCCGCGACCGCCTCGGACTACGCGATCTACGAGGGGACGCTCGCGGCGCTCCGCTCCTGCGTCTGGGACCACGTGTCCAGGACCTGCACGGCGGGGACCGATTTCACGCAGACGCTGACGCCGGGAAGCGGCAACCGCTACTACCTCGTCGCCCCGCTCGCGGGGTCCTACGAAGGGACCCTCGGCCTCACTTCCTGGGGGATTCTGCGCCCCGCCGCGGCGGCCGCGTGCGCGCCGCGGGAGGCGGAGAGCTGCCAGTAGGGGAGGCGGCCCCACGCCGCCGGGACGTCCGTGCAAACCTCCTACCGAGGACGCACCGGAAGTTCGAAACCATCAGAGAAGCCGTCCAGGCTCGCGTCGGCGCTCCGCCGCTTCCCGGTCGTCGTGGTCACCGGAGCCCGTCAGACCGGAAAGACGACCCTCGTGGGCGGGAGCGCGATCGCCCGAGGGCGCTCGTTCCGAACCTTCGACGACTTCGATACCCTCGATCGGGCGCTCGGCCAGCCCGGCGCTCTCCTGGAGGGCGCGGAAAGCCTCACTCTCGATGAGGTTCAGCGAGCGCCGGGAGTTCTATCCGCGATCAAGCGCGAGGTGGACCGATCCCGACGACCGGGCCGATTCCTGCTCACGGGCTCGGCCAACTTGCTCATGATGCGACGAGTGTCCGAGACGCTCGCAGGCAGGGCGGCCTACCTCACGCTCTGGCCGATGACGGAATCGGAGAAGGCGGGGCGGGCCGATCCTGGCCCTTGGAGCGGCTGGCTCGAGGCGGCGGATGCCCGTTCGGTTCGCGATCGCGTCGCGTTCTCCGAGGCGCCCGACGAATGGCCGTCGCGGGCTTTCGCGGGCGGCTATCCGGTGCCCGCCCTCGCCGCCGACGAGACGGGACGCGCCCAGTGGTTCGACGGATACGTGAGGACCTATCTCGAGCGGGACCTGCAAGACCTTTCCTCCGTCTCGTCGCTGACGGACTTCCGCCGACTCATGCGTTTGGCGACGCATCGCTTGGGACAGATGCTCAATCAGACCGATCTGGCGCGGGACGCGGGAATCCCGCAGGCGACCGCGCACCGGTACCTCAACCTTCTCGAGACGTCCTGCCAGATCGTTCGCCTTCCGGCGTTCGCGACGAGCCGGACCAAGCGTCTCGTGAAGACCCCGAAGCTCTACTGGACCGACACCGGGCTCGCTGCGCATCTCGCCGGCTTGGGCCCGGCCGGTCGGCCGACCGATGTCGAGATGCCCGGCGCCCTCCTCGAGAACCTCGTTCTGACGCATATCCTTGCGTGGCGGGAGACCGTCGTCCCGAGGCCGGAGGTCCACTATTGGCGTACGCACTCCGGTGCCGAGGTGGACCTCGTGATCGAGCGGGGACACCGCCTCCTGCCGGTCGAGGTCAAAGCCGCGCGGCGCGTGCGGCTCTCGGACGCCGCGTCGCTCGGCGCGTTCCTGGAGGAATATGGGAGGGCTGCCCCGATCGGGATCCTCCTGTACGGCGGGAGAGAGGTGCTGTTCCTGACGGAGAGGATCCTCGCGGTGCCGTTGGGCGTGGTGTGGGGTTGCGAAAGCCGCCCCTCGGCCCCGTAGGTCGCTCGCCTTCGTCCTGGGCGCACCGGCACCCGCGCGCGTCGCAGCCATGGACGAGCGGCGCGTACGTGCCACCCCGTCCCGCCCGCCCTCGCCTCCGGACTACGCCGCCGGGACCCCCTTGAAGCCGTAGCAGAGGATCCCGCCGTGGCCTTCCTGGCTGATCTTCCGGAACATCAGGCGGACGTCCATCCCGGGGACGACGGTCGCCGGGTCGCAGTCCACGACCTGCGCCATGAGCCGCGCCCCCTCGGGGGTCTCGATCACGGCGACCGCGTACGGGGCCTGCTGCGCGAAGTCGGTCGGCGCGACCACGACGGACGTGGACGTGACGACCTTCCCCCGCCAGGAGAGCGTCGTCGGCTCGAAGTCGCCCTTGCGGCAGGCCGGGCAGATCCTGCGCGCCGGGAAGACCACCTTGCCGCAGCCGCGGCACCTGGCGGCCTCGAGGCGGAACCGGTTCGGGACCTCTCGCCAGTATCTCGGGCTCGGCATGGTCAGACCCTCTCGAGGATGTGGACGACGGAGCTCGCCCCGGAGCCGCCCATGTTCTGCGCGAGGCCGATCCGCGCGTTCTTCACCTGGCGCTCGCCGGCCTCGCCGCGGAGCTGCTCGAAGATCTCGATCGCCTGCGCGATCCCGGTGGCGCCGACCGGGTGCCCCTTCGACTTCAGGCCGCCGCTCGTGTTCACCGGGACCTTCCCGCCGAGCGCCGTCAGCCCCTCGCGCGCGGCGTGGCGGCCCTTGCCGACCTCGACGAGACCGAGCGCCTCGATGCAGCAGATCTCGGCGATCGCGAAGCAGTCGTGCACCTCGACGACGTGGACGTCCGAGGGCTTGAGGCCCGCAGCCTTGTAGGCCCGGTCGGCCGAGAGCTTGACGGCGTCGAGGAACGACGGGTCCTTCCGGTCCGCGAGGGCCATCGTGCTCGTCGCGAGGGCGCTCGCGCGGATCCTGACCGGGCGGTCGGTGTACTTCTTCGCCTGGTCGAGAGGGCACAGGAGCACCGCCGCGGCGCCGTCGCTGACCGGCGAGCACTGGAGGAGCCGGAGCGGGTCGGCGACCATCGAGGACCCGAGGACCTCGGCGACCGTCACCTCGCGCCGGAACTGGGCCTTCGGGTTCAGCGCCCCGTGCTTGTGATTCTTGACCGAGACCCACGCCATGTCCTCGTCGGTCGTCCCGTGGGCCTTCGCGTGCGCCCGGGCGATCATCGCGTAGAGGCCCGGGAACGTGATGCCGTGGTACGCCTCGAGCTCCTGGTCGGCCGCGGTCGCGAGGACCGCGGTCGCGTCGGCGCCGTCGGTCATCTTCTCGACGCCCGCCGCCAGGACCAGGTCGCTCGCCCCCGAGGCGACCTCGAAGAACGCCGACCGGAGCGCGGCCCCGCCCGAGGCGCACGCGCACTCGACGCGCACCGAGGCGACCCCCGCCATCCCGAGATGGTCGGCCATCAGCGGCCCCAGGTGCTCCTGCCCGACGAACTGGCCGGCGGCCATGTTGCCGACGTAGATCGAGTCCAGGCGGTCGGCCTTGGCCGAAGCCAGGGCCTCGGACGCGGCCTCGGCGAACAGGTCCCGAAGGCTCGACTCCCAGAGCTCGCCGAACCGGGTCATGCCCGCCGCGACGATGGCTACCTCGCGCATGCTCTCCCTCCTCACCGCTCGGAGCCGAGGATGATCTTTCCCCGGAACTTGGCGTACTCGCCGTACGTCAGGTAATGCCTCGGCCCGTCGAGCATCGAGCGCACCGTCGGCGCGAGGCCGCGGCGCTCGGGCAGGGCCTTCGTCGCCTGGAGAACGAACGAGTCCGACCCGGCGCCCGAGCCGAACGACGTGATCAGGATCTTGTCGCCCGGCGAGGCGACGTCGAGGATCGCCGCGAGCCCGGTCGGCGACGAGCCGGAATAGGTGTTTCCCATCGTGTTGACGATCCAGCCGGTCTCGGTCTGCTCCTTCTTGAACCCGAGCTCCTTCGCCGCCTG
>CAZPWK010000001.1:44054-45790 GCA_964590285.1 uncultured Acidobacteriota bacterium
GCGCCGATCCCCATCGCGTACTCGACGCGGCCCGACTCGACGAGGCCGAGGGCGACGAACATCGCCTCGGTCCCCGCCTTGCACGCGAACTCGAAGTCGGCGACGTGGACCTCGGGGGCGATCCCCAGGGCGTCCACGAGCACGGTTCCGCTCGGCTTCACGGCGTACGGGTGCGATTCGGAGCCGATGTACACGGCGCCGATGCGGCGCGGCTCGATCCGCGCGCGGGCGAGCGCCGATCGGCCCGCCGCGACCGAGATCGTGATCGTGTCCTCGTCGAGGCCGGGGACCGACTTCTCCTCGAGAAGCAGGCCCCGCCGGATCGCGACGGGGTCCTTTCCCCACTGTCGCGCGATCTCCTCGGACTTGATGCGATAGCGCGGAACGTAGGCTCCGTATCCGACGATGCCGGCCATGGACACCTCCCGGGCAATTGGATTCCGCTCGTAGAACCGACCCGCGGCGGACCGCGAAGTCTAGCACGGAAGGGAGGAAACGGGCCCGGCTCGGGACCTCAGCGACCGGCGGGAGGCGGAGCGGGGGGAGCCGCCCCGCTCTCTCGTTCGGCCTCCCGGTCCCGCTCCCGCTCCTCGGCCGCCTCGGCCAGCAGGGTCCTCGCCCGGGCGACGAGGTCCGCGTCCGCGGCGCCCGACTCCCGCGGGTGGAGCTTCAGATGGCGCGGGACCAGGGAGTCCCGGCCTGCGAGGAGGTCGAGGGCCAGGAGCTCGACCAGCAGGTCGTCGGAGTACCGCAGCGCGAGGGCGCGCTCGACGTACGGCGTCGCCCACGCCGCCATCCCGGGCTCCCCGTACAGGGCGTACTGCCTCGCCAGCCGGTAGCCGCTCCGGACGAAGGGCTCCGGGAACTCGTCCTCGCGCTCGCGCAATGCCGCCACCGTGGCGACCACCTGCCGCTCCCTCCGGACCGGCTCGACCTGCGGGTCGCGGACCATCGCGAACGAGAGGTTGAGCGCCGCCTCGAGATCGAGGGGGAACTCCCTGGCGTGGGATTCGAGGGCCGAGACCCACACCGACCGGTCCGCCATCTGGATGATCTCGAGGCTCGCCCGCCTGCGGGTCTCCGTGTCGGCGTCCTCCCGAGCCACGACCGCTCGAAGAAGCTCGGTGGACTCGCCGTTCTGCCCCCTTCGCCGGTAGGCCCCGGCGAGCCTACGCAATCCCCCCGCGTCGAGCCCGTTCCCGGCGAGGAGCGCGGTCTGCGTCTTCCAGGTCAGGGATCCGTCCAGCACCGCGGGAAGATCCTCGCGCGCCGCCGCCATGTCGTGCGGGGCGACCGTTCGCCAGAGCTCCTCGCCGGCAGGGGAGAAGATCACCGCGAGAGGCCAGGAATCGACCCGGTGCCTTTCCACGAGCGAACGGCCCTGTTCGGTGGCCCCGTCCACGTAGGCGAGAACCAGGCGCTCCCCGAACTCCGCCTGGAACTCCGGTCCCTCGAGGAACGCCTTCGCCGGCGCCGTGAACGGGCACCCCGCCTGCCCGAAGACGACGAGGAGCGGCAGGCCGCTCTGCGCCGACAGCCGGACGCCCGCGGCGTGGTCGAGCATCGGGCTCCCGGCCGGGACCGCTCCCAGGGCCGCCGAGGCCGCCGCGAGAAGGATCGGGAGCGACGAGCGGAGTCTTCGCATCGCGGTCTCCTCGTGCCGGGGCGGGGGCGGTTGCGCCCCCGCCCCGGCGGATCCGTCGTCCCGAGAGGCACCCTAGAGGAGATCCGCCTCC
>CAZPWK010000002.1:0-36395 GCA_964590285.1 uncultured Acidobacteriota bacterium
CCGTCAGATCACCGCGGTCCTCTACGTGCGCGGGAGGGAGATGCGCCTGTGCCAGGAGATTCTGCTCGGAATGGGCGGCGTCCAGGCGCTTCGAGCCCTCGGCGTCCAGCCCTCCGTCTGGCACCTGAACGAGGGCCACTCGGCGTTCTCGGCGCTCGAGCGGATGAAGGACCTGGTGAAGCGGGAGAGGCTCCCGGTCGCCGAGGCGCTGCGGCGGGTCCGGGACGTGTCGGTCTTCACGACCCACACGCCGGTCCCCGCGGGGAACGAGGTGTTCCAGACGCCGCTCGTCGGGGAGTACTTCTCCGACTGCGCGAAGCGATGCGGCGTCGCGGTCGAGGACATCCTCGCCCTCGGCCGCTCGAGCCCCGACCGGGACGACGGGCAGTTCAACCTCACCGCCCTCGCCATCCGCACGTCCCGCCACGTGAACGGGGTGAGCGAGCTGCACGGACGGGTCGCCGACGCCATGTGGCGTCACCTCAGGCCCCCGGACGCGCAGGGCACGGAAGAGCCATGGGTCTCCCACGTCACGAACGGCGTCCACGTGCCGACGTGGATCGGCCCGGAGATGCACGACCTCCTCGATCGCCACCTCGGCGGGGACTGGCTCGACCGCCTGCTCGACCCGGGGTTCGCGCAGGCGGTCGTGGCGATCCCGGACGCGGAGTTCTGGGCCGCGCACGAGGCGCAGAAGCGGCGCATGATCGGAGTGGCGCGCGAGCGCCTGCTCGGGCACTTCGCGCGGCACGGATGGTCCCCCAGGGAGCTCGGCCGGCTGGAGCGGTGGATGGACCCGGCGGCCCTGACCCTCGGCTTCGGACGCAGGTTCGCGACCTACAAGAGAGCGGACCTCATCTTCCGGGACCCCGCGAGGCTCGAGGCGATCCTGACGAACCCCGCGAGGCCCGTGCAGATCGTGTTCGCCGGCAAGGCGCACCCGGCCGACCGACCCGGGCAGGACCTCATTCGCCGCATCTTCGAGGCGTCGCTCTCCCCCACGTTCGAGGGGCGGATCGTCTTCCTCGAGAACTACAACATGGGCGTCGCGCGTTCGCTGGTGCAGGGGGTCGACGTCTGGCTCAACACTCCGAGCCGCCCCCACGAGGCCAGCGGCACGAGCGGCATGAAGGTCTCGGTCAACGGCGGGCTGAACTTCAGCGTTCTCGACGGGTGGTGGTGCGAGGGATACGACAAGTCCTACGGGTGGGTGATCGGCCGCGGCGAGGACGGCCTCGACCCGGCGAGGCAGAATCACGAGGACGCGGCGTCGTTCTACGCGACGCTCGCGGATCAGATCGTGCCCTGCTTCTACCGGCGCGATCCCGCGACCGGCCTCCCGATCGAGTGGATCTCCCGCATGAAGAAGGCCCTCGCGCGGCTGACGCCGCGATTCAGCACGGAGCGCATGGTGCGGGACTACGCCCGCAAGCTGTACGTGCCGGTGGCGCTCGGCGAGGAGCCGGGAGCGGTGATCCGCGAGGCCCAGTTCTGGCAGCCCTGAGGACGCTCCGCGCCGGTCGCGGCGCGAGTGCGAGGGAGGCGGCGGGAATGAGCGGCGACGAAGAGAAGAAGGACGCCCCCGGCGAGGAGCGGACGCAGACCGGCCTCTGCGGCGAGGCCCAGGCCGACGGCGTCCCGTGCGACGAGACGGGCCGCGAGTGCGAGACGTGCGGGCGGGGCCGCGCGCCGGACCCGGCGCCTCCCGTCCGGCCCGAGCGCAAGCGCCGCTGACCCGATCTCGAGAGGAACGAGGCGCGCGGCGGCGGGCGCCGGCGCGGGCCGGGGCCGCGGGAGGCCCCAGGCGCGGCCGCCGTCCGGGGGGGTACGGGGGCGGCCGCGCCTGGGGAAACGAGGATCAGGGTCTCGTGTCGGCGCGCTGGACGTTCGTCACGATCGCCGGCGCGACGTCGTCGATCGGCTGGGCGAGCGCCCGGGCCGAGGGGGCCACGTTCCCCGCGGCGTCCACGGCGAAGGCGCCGTAGAGGTACGTGACGCCGTTCGTCAATCCGGCGTGCACGTAGCCGTCGGCACTGCCCGGCGACGCGGGCCTCTCGGCGACCGCGTAGCCGTCCACCGGGCTCGTCGGGTAGCGCCCGTCGGTCCGGTACCGCAGGACCGTCTTGCGGAAGTCGGCGTCCGGAGGATTCGTCCATCCGAGCGCGATCTGCCGGTCCGAGGCGACCGCCGCGAACGCGGCCACGGCCTGGGTCGGGGTCTGGTCGTCGACCGGCTGCTCGGTCGGGCGGAACGACGCGTCGTTCGTCAGGAGAACGCGGTCCGCCCGGGCCTCGGCCTCGCGGCCCCCGAGCTCGACCGAGTGGAGGCCCGCGCTCAGGCTGTAGGACCTCCCGGCGACCCAGGTCCACGCTCCGGTCTCGGGTGCGACGATCTCCTGCCGCGCGGCGCCGTCCACCGACTCGAACCACGAGTCGGACGAGGTTCCCGGCCCGTAGAGCCGGACCCACAGGTACCAGGTCCCCGCCGTCGGAAGGTTGACGCCGAACGTCGCGGTGCCCGCGGGGCTCGTCGCCGTCCCCGTCGCCGTCCCCGAGGGAGTGTCGATGAAGACGCCGCCGAAGGCGCCCGCGCCCGACGTCGCCCGGACGGGCGAGACCAGCGCCCCGCCCTCGGCGTCGAACTCGACGTAGGAGTACGTGCTGGAGGAGGTCGAGAACGTCCCGAGCGGCGACGACGTCGCGGCGTTCCCCGCGGAGTCGACGCTTCGCGCGTAGTACTCGTAGGCCGACGACGGCTCGAGGCCCTGGAGCGCGACCGAGTGGCTCTCGACCATCGCGGCGTCGATCGCCGTCTGCTGGAAACCGGACTGCCCGCTCTTCCGGTAGAAGACCTGGCTGTCGGCGTCCTCGTCCGTCGTCCAGGTGATCCGCGCCGTCGTGGCGGTCACGCCGGTCGACTGGACCGCCGAGATCTCGGGCTCGTCGGTGTCGGGCGTGGTCGAGAAGCCGGTGCTCTGCCGGTAGGTCGCCGCCATCGGATGGTTCGCGAGGTCGTACACGCCGGTCGTGCCGCCGGCGACCTCGATCCGGAACGTACCCCCCGCCGCCAGGCTGGCCGCGGGCGTGATCGTGGCCGTGACTCCGTCCGACGACAGAGCGGGCGAGCCCGCCGCCTGCGCGACGGGGCTCCCCGCCCCGTCGAGGAGGCGGACCGTGGAGGAGGTCACCGAGGACGGCAGCATCGCCTCGCTGAAGGTCACCGCGGGACGGACCGTGACCGCCACCCTCGTCGCGCCGTTCGACGGCGAGGTGGACGTCACCGTCGGGGCGGCGGCGGCCAGGACGGTGAAGAGCCCCGGGCCGGCGCCGTAGACCGAGTCCGGATTCGTCACCTCGACGCTCCCGGCCCCGCCGGCGGCCGAGCTTCCCACCGTGACGCCGACCGTCAGCGAGGTGCAGGAGGCCACGGCGACGGAATTCACGGTGATCCCCGGCGCGCCGAACTGGACGGTGGCGCCGGGACGGAAGTTCGCGCCCGCGACGGCGAGGGAGAGCGTCCGCCCCTGCTCGACGGCGGCGGGCGCCACGGCGGAGAGCGCGGGCCTCGGCCAGCCCGAGATCTCGTTCGAGTAGCTCGCGCTCAGGTTGCCCGCGGCGTCGTACGCCTTGACCGCGAGGTACCAGACCGTGCAGTCGCCGAGGCCGTCGATCGCGGCCGAGGTCACGTTGCCGACGTCGCGGCTCCCGGAGTAGCTCCCGGAAGAGGTGCCCCAGTAGACGCGGTACCCCGCGAGGTCGGCGTCGGCGACGGGGGCCCATCGCAGGTGGATCGCCCCGGCGAGCGCGTTCGGGACCGCCGCGGCCACCGTGGCCGCGATCAAAGCCGCTCTCAGGAACTGGCGCATCGCCGTGCTCTCCTCGCGGTCGGGCCTTCCGATCGCGGGAGTGCCGACTACGCTACCTTCGTGCCAACGCCGACCGAGGGGGCGCGCACCGTCTATCTGGACCGGAGACAAGGAGATCCACGAATGCGGCTTCTCGCCCCCGCGCCGGTCGGAGTACGGTAACTACTACCAGATTGCAATTCCTTCAGTTGTGGATCGGGCGGGATTACGAATGCGAATTCCCCGGGGCCGTGGTCACTCCCAGAACTTCCAGACCGGCTTCCTCGGCTCCCCCCCCGACTCGAGCACGACGTCGTGCACCGGGAGATGCGGGAGCGCCTCCGCGACCATGGCGCGGAACTCCTCCGGGTCCGCGTCCGGCCCGGCCTCGTTCCTCGGGTTCGTGGCCATCGCGACGAGCCTCATCGGGCGGACGACCTGGATCCGCCCCTTCCCCTTGAGCCACGCCTTGAAGTAGATCGGCGCGACGTTGATCCGCGTCGCGTCGAGGACGACGAGGCTGCACCGCAGCGGGGAGCGGACGAGGGGGATCATGAACTCGTCGTTGAGGCCGTGCGGGAGGACGACCGCGGACACGGGGGACCCGTCCGGCGCCTTGAGGGCGCGCACCGGATCGTCGAGGCGCGGGGGCAGGACCCCCGCGGGTCTCCCGCGGGAATCGAGGAGCGCGGCGGCGCCCGACGACGCGATCTCCTCCCACGCGAGCCTCGCCGGCTCGTCGCACGGCGGGACCGTCAGCGTCTCCACGACGTAGCGCGCGGCCGCCGCCGACCGCTCGAACGACGCCGAGTAGCTCGCTCCGACGACGAGGAGCGTCCCGTCGGCGCTCCCCGGCGCCGCGAAGCCTCGCCGCTCCCACCCCCCGTCCACGAGGACGAGCCCGCCCGAGACCTCGCCGAGCCGGCCGAGCACCTCGCCCATGCCTCCGCTGCGGGAAGGCCCGTGGAGATCGACCTCGCCGCCCCGCGTCACGCGATAGATCGCGACGCGCCCGAGGGGCGTCTCGGACGCCGTCATCTCCACGAGATCGAGCCCCGCCTCGGTCCCGGGAAGCGTCCCCTCCGCCGTGGCGAGCAGCACGCCCTCGGGCAATGCGATCCGGGTCACCGGCTGCGAGTCGGGCCCCGCCTCGATCTCCTGCTCCAGCGGAAGCCGCGGCGCGGACGTGACGCCGAGCGGCCAGTCCTTCGCGTGCACCTTCCGCACGAGCCCGGTCAGCACGGTCCTCGTGCCCGCGCGCGGATGGAGCCCGAGGATCGCGACGCGCTGGCACCCCGACGCGACGATCCGATCGAGCAGCCCGGGTCCTTCCGGCGTCTTCGGCTTCTGTGCGAACATGCCTTTCACGAGGGAACGCGGATCGTGGAGGCGGCGACCGGATTTGAACCGGTGAATGACGGTTTTGCAGACCGTTGCCTTACCACTTGGCTACGCCGCCGGCGAAAAATCAATATAGCCGCGCCTCCCGGGGCGGTCAACGTGAATTGCGGCCGCCGACCCGACCGGCTCGGCGCGCCGGCTTGACGCTTCCCCGGCCCGCGAGGTAACGTCTTGCACGGTTCCGTTAGGGGTGCCGGAGCATGGGGCTCCGGCTGAGAGAAACCCTCGAACCTGAACTGGATCATACCAGCGTAGGGAAACGGGACGTGCCGCAGGATTCCCTCGTCAGGCTCCTCCGGACCGTTCGTCTCTCGCGCTCGGGGGCGGGCGAGCGGTCCTGAGCGGAACCTCGGGACGCTCCTCCCTCCGGGAGGACGCGATGAAGATCCCCGGCGATCGTCGCGGGCGGCCGCGGGCGGTTTGCCTCGCCGCGGCGATCCTGGCCTCGGCTCTCGCGCTCGCGGGGGACGCGGAAGTCCCGTCCCCCGCCGAACCCCAGGCCGAGGCGGAGAGCCCGCCCGCGGAACCCGAGGCGTCGAAGCTGGTCGAGCGGATCGTCGTCTCCGCGACCCGGGCCGAGGAGCGACGGGACGCGATCGCCTTCACGACGGTGCCGCGCGAGCGGATCGAGGAGACGAACCGCGGGGCGGACCTCGCCGTGCTCCTGGCCGACACGCCGAACGCCTACGCGTACGGCGACGCCGGAAACGGCGTCGGCTACTCGTACCTCGCCGTGCGCGGGTTCCGCCAGGAGAAGGTCGCGACCTATCTCGACGGCGTCCCTCTCAACACCCCGGACCAGCACGCGGTCTATTTCATCGACCTGGCAGACCTCGCGGGCGATCTCGACGCCTTCCAGGTCCAGCGCGGCACCGGGACCGCCCTGTACGGGAGCCCCGCGTTCGGCGGCGTCGTCAGCCTCGAGTCGCGGCACCTCGATCCGGTCGAGGGAGGGGAGATCCGCGTCGGGGCCGGATCGTTCGGGACCTACAGGGCCGATCTTCGCTACGGCGGCCCGCTCGCGGGAGGCCGCTGGGCGTGGATGGTGCGGGCGGCGCACGTCGAGTCGGACGGCTATCGCATCCCCTCCTGGACGCGCCACTCCCTCTACCAGTTCGGGCTGGAGCGCTTCGGGCGGGACTCGGTGCTCCGCATCCGCCTCTTCGGCGGGCCCGAGAAGACGCAGCTCTCCTACTACGGCGTCCCGATCGAGTACCTGCGCGGGGACCTGAGCGGCGATCCGGACCGGGACCGGAGGGTCAACTTCCTGCGGCCCGGGGAGACCGACACGTTCCTGCAGCCGCACCTCCACGTGCTGCACGATCTCCGGATCACGGAGGGGCTCTTCCTCCGGAACACCTGGTTCGGCGTCGTCAACCGGGGGCACTACCTCCAGTACAGCGAGAGGTACGACCGGCTCGAGGTGCCCGTGCTCGACGCGTGGCGCAAGCGCAGGCTCGCCGGGCATCAGATCGGATGGATCCCACGGCTGACCTGGGACCACGGGAGGGGCACGCTGTCGGCAGGGCTCTTCCTGCAGGTCCACACGATGCGGCACGAGGGAACGCTCCGGGAGGGCGAGATCTGCGTCTCCTCCGACCCGGAGGACCCTTGCGTCGAGACGGAGCCGCTCGCGGAGCCGCTCACGCTCTACGACTACCGGAACCGGAAGTCGACGGCGAGCCTGTTCCTGCGGGAGGCGCTGCGGCTGCGCCCGGACCTGGTGTTGACGCTGGAGATGCAGGGAACGCGACACGAGTTCCGCATGGGCGAGGATCGCGCCGGGCTGCCCTCCGCGCGGACGGCCTACTCGTTCGCGACCCCGAGGGCCGGGATCCGCTGGAACGCGAGCGACCGGTGGAGCCTCTGGGCGAGCGCCTCCACGGCGGCGAGCGAGCCGACGTTCGACGCCGTGTGGAACCCCCAGAGCGAGGACCCGGCCCTGCGCTTCCTGTCGTACGACCCCGCGCGCGGACTCTACACGCGCCCCGTGGCCCGCGACGAGAGCCTCCGCCAGCTCGAGGCCGGGCTCGGGTACCGCGAGGGCGCCACGCGCCTCGAGATCGCCGCCTACCGCCTGGAGGCCAGGGACGAGCTGGTCCCGGAAGGCGGCCTCGACGAGGACGGCCTTCCGATCACGGTGAACTCGGGACGCACGGTCCACCAGGGGCTCGAGCTCGAGGGCGGGGTCCGCCTGCCCGGAGGGGTGGACGCGTCGGCCTATCTCGCCGTCCAGCGGGACACGCTCCGGGAGTTCGTCGTGTTCGGATCGGACGCGGAGGGGCGGCCGGTCGCCGTGGACCAGTCGGGAAACCGCATCGCGTCGTTCCCCGCGCACACCGCGAGGCTCCGCGTCCGCCGCGCCTTCGGCCGCGCGACGATCGAGGCCGGCGCCCGGCGCGTCGGCACGATCTTCACCGACAACAGCGAGGACGAGCGGAAGCGGCCCTGGCTCCGCGCCGTTCCGGGGTACGTGCCGAAGAGGATCGACCCCGCCACGGTGGTGGACGTCCGGGCCCGCGTCGACCTCTCGCGTCTCGCCGGCGAGGGACGGTCGCTCCGGCTCGACCTCTGGGTGGACAACGCGCTCGACCGCCGCTACGTCGCCATGGGGTACTCGTACCCGACCGACGGCGCGTACACGGAGTTCTACACGGAGTTCTTCCCGGCCGCGACCCGCTGCGCCTTCGCCGGGCTCGCGCTGGGCTTCTGATGGGCGCGCCGGACTTCGCCGTCGTGGCGGCATTCCTGGTGGCCACCGTGGCCCTGGGGGTCCGGTCCGCGCGCCGGACCGGGGAATCGACCGACGACTACCTGCTGGCGGGCAGGAGCCTCGGCCTCGGCCTGTTCGTCGTGACGCTCGTCGCGACCTGGTACGGGGGCGTGCTCGGCGTCGGCGAGTACAGCTACCGGCACGGCCTCTCCAACTGGCTCGTCCTCGGCGTGCCCTACTACGTCGGGGCGCTCCTGTTCGCCGCGCTCTTCGCCGCGCGGGCCCGCGAGACCGGCGAGTACACCGTACCGGACCTCCTCTTCCGCACGTACGGGAAGGCGACGGGGCTGGCGGGCACGGTGACCGTCCTCGCGATGTCGCTTCCGGCGGCGTACCTCCTCATGCTGGGAGTCCTGATCCGGCGGGCCACCGGGCTCGACCGGCGGCTCTCGATCGCGCTGTCCGCCGCGTTCTGCCTCGCCTACATCGCGGCGCGCGGGTTCCGGTCGGTCGTCCGGACCAAGGGGCTGCAGTTCGCGCTGATGTACGGGGGCTTCGCGCTCCTGCTTCCGATCGCCGTCCTGCGATACGGCGGTCCGGGCTTCCTCGAGGCGCGGCTCCCGCCGGAGGCGTTCACCTGGCACGGGGGCCGGAGCGCGGGCTACGTGGCCGCCTGGTACCTGATCGCCCTCCAGACGCTCGTCGAGCCGACGTTCTTCCAGCGCTGCTTCGCGGCGCGCTCCGCCCGGGTCGCGAGGAACGGCATCCTGATCGCCGTGCTGTGCTTCGCGCTCTTCGACGGACTCACGACGCTGACGGGCATGTACGCCCGCGCGATCCTCCCCGGGCTCCCCTCGGCGCTCGACGCCTTCCCCGCCCTCGGCGAGGCGATGCTGCCCCCGGTCCTCCTCGGGCTCTTCTACGCGGGCCTCCTCGCCACGATCCTGTCCACGGTCGATTCGTTCCTCTTCGTGGGCGGCGTCACGGTGGGCCGCGACCTCGCGTGGAGGCTCTCGGGCGGGGCCCGGGACCAGCTCCTGTGGACCCGCGTCGGGCTCGTCCTCTCGGCGGCGGCGTCCGCCGCGATCGCGTCGGCCTCGGAGTCGGTCGTGGCGCTCTGGTACGGGTTCGGCAGCGTCGGCACGGCCGTGCTGCTTCCCCCGCTCCTCGGGGCGTTCTACCCCGCGATCCGGCCGACCCCCCGGTTCGCCCTCGCGGGGATGGCGATCTCCGGCGCGGTCACGCTGGCCTGGATCGCGCACTCCGCCGCCCGCGGCCCGGAACGACCCTGGCTCGGCATCGAGCCGATCCACGCCGGGCTCGCCGCCGCCGCGGTCCTCCTCGCGGCCGGCGTCCTCGACGCCAAGCGTTCCGGCGTAGACTGAGCGGCAAGGCGGCCCGTCCCGTGCCGCGCGGAGGCGAAGATGCCCACCTACGTGCTGATGTCCCGCCTGTCCCCCGAGGTGACGCGAAACATGCGGAACCGGGAGGAGATCGGCAAGGAGTGGAAGCAGCGGATCGCGCACCAGGTCCCGGAAGTCCGGTGGCTCGCCCACTACGCCCTCCTCGGGCCCTACGACTTCCTGGACATCTACGAGGCCCCGAACGAGGAAGCGGCGGCGAAGGTGTCCATGATCTCCCTGACGCTCGGAGCGCTGCGCGCGGAGTCGTGGACGGCCATCCCCTACTCCAGGTTCGTGGAACTGTCGAAGGAGGTTTGAGCACGCGACGGCCGCGGTCTAGACTGGGAGCGTGGCCGACGCCCTCGCACCCGGGTTCCTGATCGCCGTCCCGCAGATGCCGGATCCGAACTTCCGGCACACCGTCGTGCTGCTCCTGCAGCAGGGCGAGGAAGGGGCGTTCGGGATCGTCGTCAACCGGGAGACGTCCCTGCTCCTCGGCGATCTCTGCCGAGATCACGAGATCCCCTACTCCGGGGCGGAGGGGAAGAGGGTCCGCCAGGGCGGGCCGGTGCAGCCGGAGCAGGGGCTCGTCCTGTACGGGCCGGAGCACGAGGACCCGGAGGGGCGCGAGGTGCAGGAGGGCCTCTTCCTCAGCGCCTCCACGGCCACGCTGGCCCGGCTGTGCTCTCTCCGCGAGGGGCGGTTCCACTGCTACGCGGGCTACTCCGGATGGGCCCCGGGCCAGCTCGAGCGGGAGATCTCCGAGGGGTCGTGGATCCTCGCCCCGTCGGATCCCGCTCTCGTGCTGGACCCGCCCCCGGACGCGATCTGGGAATCGGCGCTCCGGTCGATCGGCATCGACCCGGCGGCGATCGTGCCGGGAGGGGGCGAGTCCTGAGCGGCGCTCGCCGCCGGCCCCCTCAGGTCCTGGCTTTGCCCGTGCGCGTCACCTTCGATCGGTTCCGCGGCGGCGTCCGCCGCACCGGCTCGATCGTCTCGCCCCCCCTCTCGTCGACGACCAGGACTTGCCGGGGCAGCCGGCCGACCCGCTCGGCTCTCGCCCTCGGGTAGGCGAAGCGGGCGACCTCCTCGCCGTCGCAGTCGAAGAGGAACGCGGAGTCCCCTCGGTTGTTCCACACGTTCTCGTCGGTCCATCCGAGCACGTCGGGGGGCCGGTGAATCACCCCCTCCCCGCTCGTGATGCGAACGCTCGCCCCGGGGTCCAGCACGAAGCCGTCCTCGAACCGGAAGATCCGGGTCCCGCGGAGGCTCGCGAGCGCCCATCCGGTCATCGGCTGCCCCGCGCGCCCCTCGTTGACGATCTCGACCCGCTCGGACCTGCCCTCGTTGAGAACGTCCGCGATGCGGATCTTCGCTCCCTCGACCAGCTTCATGGACGCGAACGACGCTCGGCGGTGGAGTCCCATCGGCCTTCTCCTCGCCCGGGAGGGCGGACCCGCGGCCCCTCGGGCGGGGAGGCCCCGGGATCCGCGCGACGCTCCCAGCTTGCCACGGCCGGCCCCCCGAGGCCAGTCGGGTCCCGGCGCTCGATGGCCGCGACGCGACCCCCGGATCAGGGAAGGAACCCGCGCGGGTCTCGGAGCTTTCCGGGGAGGTACTCGTCGATGACGTAGTTCAGGCCCCACCGCGCGAGCGCCTGTTGCTCGGCCCGGACCCCCATCCGGACCAGCGACTCGAGCGCGCACGCCCAGGGCTTGTGGATCCGGAAGAAGGGGTCGTTCTTCAGCGCGTCCTTCGCCCTCTTGACGTCCACGTCCTTCAGCGGGTGGGTCGGCAGCTTGTAATCGACGATGTCCTTCGGCGTCACGCCGAGGAAGGAGGCGCGGGGGACGCAGAAGAAGCGATTGATGTGCGCCGCGTTGCCGGACCCGACCTTCAGCGTCCGGTAGATGTTCGAGATCCCGTAGGGGTCGCAGTCCACGAAGGCGTACACGGGAAGGTCGCAGGAGTCCGAGAGGCGCCGGACGAACCTCCGCGTGGCGCGCGTGGGAACCCCCGCCATGGACACGAGGATGCAGCGGGCCTTCTGCCAGAACTTGTGGCTCTGCAGCCTCTGGAACATGCCGCCCGTCTCGATGCAGAGGATGAACTTCGCCTTCGTCTCGAAGGTGAGGTGCTCCACCAGCGACGGGATCGAATAGGCGCCCGAGCCGAAGCGCGTGCAGTCGATCTTCTCGACCTTCCCGGTCTCGAGATCCGTGTCGTAGACGATCAGCTCGCCCGCGACGGCCCCCCCGTGCTCGTCGGGGATGTAGCGCAGCTGCTCGCGGCTGACGCCGTGGACGGAGAACATCGCCTCGACGTCGTCCATCACCATGTCGGACTCGGCCTGCTCGTCGAAGCGGGCGTCCCCCCAGTTCTTCGACTGGTAGTAGGCGTCCCTCTTCGTCGCGAAGTCGTTGGTCTCCACGAGCTCCTTCGAGAGGGCCATCATCTTCAGGGTCTGGGCGAACGTCTTCGCGGTCGTCACGGAGAGGGTGCGGACCGACTTCCCGCGTCCGATCTCGAACCAGCCCTTCTGCGGATCGTAGCGGACGTTCCCGAGCGACCGGATCGGGAAGGCAACCTCGGGCCTCGCGTGCCGGTCGATCCGCCGCTGGATTCCGGCCGCGACCCCGGTGATCGCCTCGACGGTCACTCGATCGAGCTTCGACTTGCGGGCCTCGGGAGATTTCACGGGTCGGCCTCGATGCCAGAAGGAGCGTCGTGAACGAACGGGGGAAAGATAGCACGCCGCCCGGGCCGCGGAATCCGGCGTCCCCTTCCCTCCGGCCGGAGGATCTGCTACGCTTCGCCCGCCCGAGGTCGCCCCGGCTGCCGCCGGGCGGCGCTTCGGGCCGAGACCGGGGGGATTCCGAGACCTGAAGTGGGCAGGCGGCCCGGCGCGGGGCGAGGGAATCGTCCGCGTGGGGGGCGCGCGTGATCATCGTTCATTCGACGCATCCGGGTTGGCTGTCCAACGCCTACCTGATCGCCCCGCGGGAAGGGGGCGAGGCCGTCGTCGTGGACAGCGGCGCCCCCTTGGGCCCGATCTTCGGAGCGATCGGCACCGGGAGGCTGCGGCTCCGCGCCGTCCTGACGACGCACCGGCACCCGGACCACGTGGCGGGGCACCCGGAGATTCGGAGGAGGACCGGCGCGACGATCCTCGCTCTCGAAGGCGAGTCCGAGTTCGTCGAGGACTCGGTGCCGGTCCGGGACGGGCAGGACCTGGCGTGGGACGGACTGGCGGTGCGCGCCCTCCGGCTCCCCGGCCACACGCGGTTCCACGGGGGGTTCCTGGTGGCCGGCGTGGGTCTGTTCACCGGGGACTTCCTGTTCGCCGGCTCCTTCGGGAGCACGGTCCGGGCGGGCCCCGACGGCTTCGAGGCGGCGCGCCGGGCGCTCTTCGAGCACGTGCTCGGCCTGCCGGACGAGACGGCGGTCTACCCGGGGCACGGGGCCACGACGACGGTCGGCCGGGAGAGGACGACGAACCCGTTCCTTCGCGTCCTCACCGGCCTCGATCCCGAGGGGTCCGGTCCCTGCCGGGTGCGGGGACGGACCGCCCGCCTCATCGTGCTGGCGAGGCAGTTCGACGGTCGCAACAAGGCCTGGATCCGGTTCGAGGACGACGGCACCGACGCGGTCCTGCCCGGGCGCGAGGTCGAACTCGAGCGCGCGCCCATCCGTCCCCCGGATTCTCGAAAGGCCGGGCCGCGGCCCGCGCGCGGCTCCCACCTTCACGTCGTCCGCGACTGACCGAGGCCTCGAGCCGGTCAGGATTCGGCGCCGGCGCCTCCGGCCTCGGACCGGCCGATCGTCCCGGCCTCGCGCTCGAGCCATCGGGCCAGCTCGCCGGCGTCCATGAAGCCGGTCGCCCGCGAGATCTCGCGGCCTTCGGGATCGAGGAGGACGAGGGTCGGGTAGGACGCGACGCGGAATCGCTCCGCGAGCTCCGTCCCCCGGAAGCCCCCCCGCTCGGACGTCTCGTCGACGTCGACGCGCGAGGCGACGACGCCGGACAGCAGATCCGCGACCCGGGGATCGCGGAACGTCCTCCGCTCCATCCTCTGGCAGGGGCCGCACCAGGCGGCGTAGAAATCCACGAGGATCGGCTTGCCGGAAGACTTCCCCCGCTCGAGAGCCGGGCCGAAGTCGAGCCATTCGATCCTCCGCGCCGCGACCCCGTCCGAGGCCGAGGCTCCGCCGAGCCCGTCCGCCGGCGGCGGCGACGGCCTCAACGCGGTGGCGACGGACGCCGCCAGAAGCGCAAGTCCCGCGGCGAGCGTCGTCCATCCCGCGGCGCGCCCGGAGCGCGGGAACGGCCGCGCCTCCGGCGCCAGCCCCCTGCGCGCGTCGCCGGTCGCCGGCACGAGAAGGAGGATCGCGGCCGTGGCGGGCACGAGGATCGTCAGGATCGCGAGCGAGCCGCCGCGCGACGCGAGGATCGGGGCCGCCGCAGAGGCCAGGAGGGCGAGCACCGCAGCGCCCGCCCACCGGGCCCACCGCCGCCGGGTCAGCAGGCCGACCGCGAGCCCCGCTGCCGCGACCGCGCGCAGGAGACCCGAGGCGGCGTCGAGTCCCGTCGGCCCCCGGAAGGTCTGCCCGGCCTCCAGGATCGCGAGGAAGGCGAAGACGATCGCGGCGAAGAACGGTCCGAACGGCATGCGGCGCTCCCCCTCCCCCGAAAGGCCAGCTATGTACATCACGGAAGGGGCCTTCGCAAGGAGATCGGGGATCGCGGCGCCCGGGCGTGGAGCGGGAATCCGAGGAGCCGGGGCGCCGCGCGCCGAGGCGCACGGTGCCCCGGTCCCGGTCAGATGGCGGAGGCCCGAGAACCGACGACGCGGGGAGGGAGCGGCGGGCGGGGCGGGGCCGCGGGCCGCGGCGGGACCGGCGGGACGGCCGTCGCGGACGCGCGCGGTCCCGTGGGCTCTTCCTCCTCGACCTCGGGAATCGTCGCCTTGAGGCGGAGCGACCGCTTGTCCCGCACGACCTCCAGCTCCACCGTGGCCCCCTCCTTGTCCTCGAGCGCCTCGAGCAGGTCGGGATGGTCGGTGACGTCCTCGCCGTCCACCGAGACGATGAGATCGCCGACCTTCACTCCCGCCTTCTCGGCCGCGCTCCCCGGGAGCACCCGGCCGACCAGGACGCCCGCCTCGCGGCGGCCGCCGAGGAACTCGCGGAGGTCCGGGGTCGCCTGGACCAGCTCGACGCCCAGCTTGGGCTTGCTGACCCAGAGCCAGCCCCTGCGCCCGAGCTCGGGGACCCGCTTGAGAACCTTCAGCTCCTGTTGAGCCCTGGCGCTGTCCTTCTGGGCCCGCTCGATCTCGACCCGGAGATCCTCCATGTCGGGGATCTCGGGGAGCGGGATCAGGACTTCCTCGTCGTGGTCGGGAAGGACGACGTGCACACGATGCTGTCGCCGCTCGCCCAGCTCCACGTTCACGGTCTCCCTCTTCCCCCCTCGGACGACCGTCAGCGGTACCTTGTCCCCCGGCTTCGAGGCGCGAATCTGCTTCGTGAGGCCCGCCGGACCGCGAACCGGAGCGTCCCGGAACGCGACGATCACGTCTCCCGCGCGGAGGCCGGACTTCTCCGCCGGGGAGTCCGGGAGCACCGACTCGATCCGGGCCCCTCCGTCCGGCGAGTCTGTCTCCTCAATGAGGTTCACGCCGAGGTAGGTGGCCTTCCGCGCATCGCGGTCCTCCTCCTCGACGACGAGCTGGATCTCCTTCCTCTCTTCCTCCCGCTCCCCGGCGATCGCCGCGGCTCCCGTCGCCAGGATTCCGGCCGCGGCAACGAGAACGGCCAGCACGATTCGGATCGACGTTCCTTTCATCGGCTCACCCTCCGGACGGCTATCGCGTCCTTCCCGTACTACGCCCGGCCCCTTCTCCCGGACGAATGCCGCCGCCTCCGGACCGTTGTTCCCGGGCAACCGGGCCTCGGGCCGGGCTTGACCCGGGGAATCGCCGGAACGATCTTCGCGTCCGAGAGCGGACGGCCCCCGTCCAGGGCGTCCCGCGAGAAGAGGCCTCCTCCGGTGCCCGCGTCCCCGAGCGCTCCCCGACGAAGCTCCGGGACCCGAGAAGGAGGTCGGCCATGCACGTTCGAGCAGGAGCCCCTTGGATCCGCACGCTCGCCACCGCCGCGGCCGCGGTCCTCGCGCTCGCGGCCCGCGCCGAGGCGCGGCTCGACCTGGCCGAGGGGAGCGGCCACGCGCTCGTCGCCGGAGCGCTCGAGAGGGACGGGGTTCGCGTGGAGTTCGAGAGCCGGGAGACCGCGACCGGGGCGGAGGCCCGGATCCGCGCCGGAACGGGGGAAGCGATGACCGAGGTCGTCGTGGACGAGGTCCTCGGAACCCTCGTCTACCGGGTGGACGGCGTCGAGATCACGCCGCGGGGCGAGGGGCCGGACCGCGCGGGCCGCCGCCGGGCGTTCGACCGACCCGAAGCCGGCCTCGCCGCGACGGAGCTCTGGAGATGCCTCGTCGAACGGGGATTCGACCCCTCCACGAAGGCGATGGCCGCCCTCGCCGCGAATCTCGTCGGATACGAGGGGATCGCCGGGTCGCCCCTCGCCGGCGGCGATCTGTCCTGCCTCGGCTGCTGCGGCCCCGGCTGCGTCGGCTGCACCGGCTGCTACACGCAGGCGTGCCTCGCCCACGATCTCTGCGTCGCGGCGTACGGGCTCCTCGACTCCCGGTGCAACGCGATCGTGTACTTCGCCGCGCTGTCCGCCTGGTGCTGTCGCGGCGTCGACCTGGGAAACCTATGCTAGCGGCGGGCGACGGCCCCGCCGCCCGCCGGGGACGAATCGGTTCGGAGCCCCCCCGGGAGGGATGCGCCGTGCGTCGCGATCGCACTTCCGCCCCGCCGCCCGGCGTGCCGTTCGCCGCCGCGGGATCCGTCGGGCTCGCCCACTGGGTTCTCTTCTTCGGCGACGGCTTGCCGTTCTGGGCTGCCGTCGCCGCCTCCGCCGCTCTGGCGTCGGTCACCGGGTTCGTCGCCGGCTCTCTTCGCCCTCGGGGCTCGTGGGGCCTCGCGGCCGCCGGCTGCTGGGGCGCGCCGGCCTGGGGACTCGTCCGGGCGGCGATGGGCTCTCCGACCGACTCGGCGCTCCTCCTGATTCCGCTCGCCGCCGCGCTCGCCGCGTCCCGTCTGGGCGCGCGACGCCCGCGGTCCCGCATCGACGGGGCCGGGCCCTACTCCTGACCGGGCTCCGCCCCGGCCCGATCAGAGATCGAACGACCCCGAGCCCCTCGCCATCAGCGTGCCGACGTCCGAGAAGGCCTCGACGGTCCAGGAGTAGGAAAGACCCTTCGCCAGGCGATCGAGCTCCTCGGGCGTCAGCGTCAGCAGCGGCTGGGACGGCGCCCTCTGGATCAGCGTGCTCGGGCTTCCCTTGACCGTCAGGGAGAAGGAGTAGTACTTGGTCCCCGAGACGGTCTCCCACCGGAACTTCGTCGGGGTGTTCGAGAGCTTGCCGGAGCGCGGCTCGATCAGGTCGATGGACACGACGGCCGGCGCGGTGGGCTTGATCTGCTGCTTCTCCCGGGTCGCGAGGAACGCGATGACGATCGCCGCGATGACGAAGAGAACGATCAGGGCGACGAGCTGCGTCTTGTTCGTCCGCCACGTCGGGGCCTCGAGCTGCTCGATGTCCCTCTCGAACTGGTCCTCGGGGCTGTCCGGCTGCATTCCCGCGTTCTTGTCCTCGGACATGCGCGCCTCCTTCCCGCACCTGGATTCCCGCTCCGGACCGGCTTCCCCGGGCAGGGAGGCGGGGCCGCCTCTATCCTCCCCCTTTGCGAGCGCGCGCACAAGACCCGAAGGGGGTAGGATTCCGCGGTCGCCCCGATTCCCGGAGGCTCCCATGACCCGGAAGCGCGCGCTCGCACTCCTCGCCTGGCTCCCCGCCGCCCTCGCCGTCGCGGGCGACCGCCCGGAAGGCAGGCCGTTCGCCACCCGATCGGTCGTCTACGCGCGCCACGGAATGGTCGCGGCCGCCCACCCTCTCGCGGTCCAGATCGGGATCGACGTCCTGAGGAAGGGAGGATCCGCCGTCGACGCCGCGATCGCCGCCAACGCGGCGCTCGGCTTCCTCGAGCCGGTCTCCTGCGGCATCGGGGGCGACCTCTTCGCCCTGGTCTGGGACGCGAAGTCCGGCCGACTGTACGGGCTCAACGCCTCGGGCCGCGCGCCGGCCGCGCTGAGGGCGGCCGACGTGCCGGCGGGTCCCGACGGCACGGTCCCGCTCCACTCGCCGTACGCGTGGACGGTGCCCGGAGCGGTCGACGGATGGTTCGAGCTCCACGCGCGATTCGGCCGACTCCCGATGGGCCAGATCCTGGCCCCCGCGATCCTGGCGGCGCGGGAGGGCGAGCCGGTGCCGCAGACGATCGCGGCGGCGTGGGAGCGGGGCGGCAGGGCGTTCCGGGACAAGCCCGGCTTCGCGCCGGTGTTCCTGCCGGGGGGGCGGTCCCCCGCGGAGGGAGAGGTGTTCCGCAATCCGGCGCTCGCCCGGGCCTACGAGGCGATCGCCGCGGAAGGCCGGGCGGCCTTCTACGAGGGCCCGATCGCGGACTCGATCCTCGACCTGTCCCGGCGCGCCGGCGGGTTCTTCGCCCGCGAGGACCTGTCGTCGCACCGCTCCGAGTGGGTCGACCCGATCGCCACGACGTATCGCGGGGTCGAGGTCTTCGAGCTCCCGCCGAACACGCAGGGTCTCGCCGCGCTCCAGATGCTGAACCTCCTGGAGACGCTCGACCTGAGGGCCATGGGGAGGGATTCCGCCCGGTTCTGGCACGCGATGGTCGAGGCCAAGAAGCTGGCGTTCGAGGACCGGGCGCGATGGTACGCCGACCCGTCCTTCGCCCGCGTGCCGGTCCGCGAGCTGCTCTCGAAGGACTACGCGAGGACGAGGGCCTCCCTCCTGAACCCGGCGCGGGCCGCATCCCGTGTGGATGCCGGGATCCCGGCCCTCTCGGAGGGGGACACCACGTATCTCGCGACCGCCGACTCGGAAGGGAACATGGTGTCGCTGATCCAGAGCAACTACACGGGCTTCGGGTCGGGCTACACGGTCGAGGAATGGGGGTTCGGGCTGCAGAACCGGGGGGCCCTGTTCGGCCTGAAGGAGGGAGCCCCGAACGCGCTGGCGCCCGGCAAGCGCCCCTTCCACACGATCATCCCCGCGTTCGCGACCCGGGACGGGAAGCCGTGGCTCGCCTTCGGCGTCATGGGAGGCGACATGCAGCCGCAGGGGCACGCGCAGGTGCTGGTCAACCTGATCGACTTCGGGATGAACCTCCAGGAAGCCGGCGACGCCCCGCGCTTCTACCACACCGGCTCCAGCGAGCCGACCGGCACGCTGATGACCACCGGCGGAACGCTCCACCTGGAGAGCGGGATCCCGCCCGAGGTGCGACGGGAGCTCACGCGCCTCGGACACCGGATCGTGGAGACGACGCCGGCCGCCTTCGGCGGCTACCAGGCGATCTCCCGGGATCCCGCGACCGAGTCCCGGAAGGACGGTTCGGCCGCGGGCTACTGAGGCGAGCTCCTCTCGAGCCAGCGGTTGTAGAGCCACATGCTCGCCGCGGAGGCGAACCCGATCGCCATCAGGATCAGCCAGCCGGCCGCCGCCGCCTCGGGCCTCGGCTCGATCAGGCCGTCGGGCCGGGTGGTGGCGCCCGCGCACATCACCTCGTTGAAGATCGCGGCCCCGACGGGGCCGCCGACGAGGGATCCGATGGCCATCGGCAGGTTCGCGTAGCCGAGGAAGAGCCCCTCCTGCCCCTTCGGCGCGAGCGCGCCGATCCACTCGTAGGTTCTCGGGCTCGTGAAGAGCTCGCCGAACGCGATGAGCGACACGGTCAGCACGATGAACAGGGAGCCGAGCGGCACCCAGGGAAGCGCATCGGCGCGCACGCCCGCCCCGAAGAGCGGCACGAGGTTGATGACCATCGACAGGCCGATGATCACGGTTCCCACGACGATCGACCGGATCGGCCGCATCTTCCCGAAGTGCTTCGTGATCACCAGCTGGAAGCAGACGATCATCAACGGGTTGAACGCCGTGAAGATCTCCATCGGCGGGTCCTTCTGGACCACCTTGCTGACGTACAGCGGGAGCACGTTGTAGACCTGGTTGTAGAGGAACCAGAACCCCGAGGACACGAGCAGGAAGAGCGAGAACCGCACGTTGCCGAGCACGAGGACCATGTCCGCCAGGATCCGGCCCACGGACCTCTTCGGCTTGGGGGGCGCGGCCGGATCCGCGACGGTCTCGTCCCGGAACAGGAACAGGACGACGAAGAACGCGGCGATCGAGAAGAAGGTCGCCACCGCGAAGACGGCCGAGAGGTTCATCCCGGGAACGTGGCGGAAGAAGAACGCGACGAGCCGGCCGACCAGCGACCCGATGTTGATCACCATGTAGAAGATCGCGAACGCGAGCGTGGCGCGACCGAGGTGGGTCTTCTGGACCGTCCCGCTGATGCACGGCTTGATGACCGATCCGCCGAGCCCGATCAGGAGGATCCCGATCACGACCGGCACGACGACGCCGGAGCCGGCGGTGAACTCCTTCCCCGCCACCTCGGCGAGCGCCGCCCCGCCGAACCACACCGGGTAGCCGACCAGGAAGTAGCCCGCGGCCAGGAGCACGAAGGCGACGAGGAGCGAGATCCGGAATCCCACCTGGTCGGCGATCGTCCCGGAGAGGACCGGGAGGAAGTAGACGAGCGCCCACAGGTAGCTGTTCAGGTTGCTCGGCCAGTACTCGCCGAGCCCGAGCTGCCCGAGGTAGATGACCACGAAGCTGGCCATCGAGTAGTAGGCCGCCCTCTCGAACAGCTCCGTGACGTTGGCGGTCCAGAACGTCCGCGGGAACGGCGGGGCGCCGTCCGCCGCGACCTCCTTTGCGGGGGCGCTCATCGGAAGATCGCCTCGAGCTTCCGGTACCGTTCGTGGACCGTTTCGACGGCCGCGGCGACGGCCTCCGGGTCGCGCCCGCGCGCGGCCTCGCGGAGCCCCTCGGTTTCGCGGCACAGGATCCCGATCTCGCGGCGGATCTGCTCCTCCTCCGCGGCGAACCGCTTGGGCACCGCGGCCGCGGCGAGCGCGCGGCACTTCTCGGCCATCGCGTCGGCGGCGGCGGGCATCCGATCGAGGTCCTTTCCGGGAAGGATTCTGTGGTAGACGACGTACAGCTCGACGTGGTACGCGTCGAGCTCCCTCATGGCCGGCCGGACGACGCGCACGAGCCGCTCGAAATCGGCGTGCAGCGCCTCGACCGCGTCCAGCATCCCCGTCTCGTCGCGCGCCGCGACCGCCTTCTCGTAGAGATCGAGGGAGGCCGAGAGCGCCGAGACGCCCGCGTCCCATTCCTTCTTCCTGTCCCGGAGGATGCCGGGAAGCTCCGCCGACCGGACCGCCGCCACCCGCTCCCTCACGCCCGGGAGCAGGTCCGCGACGAGCTCGAAGTTCCGGCTCGGCCAGGCGTCGTGCCAGAGCGGATAGACGACCTCGTGGAGCGAGGTCAGCGCGGGGACCTCGGCCCGGGTCTCGTCGGGCGCCGCGGGCTCCGCGGCGAGGACCGCCGCGGTGGCGGCGAGGGCGACCAGAGCGGCGAGCGGGACGCGCGAACGAAGACTCGTCATCGGCTCCCCCTGGAGATGAACGGCGGGAACCTTAGCACAGGGGCGAGTCCGGAGCGCCGTCCGCCCCTCAATTCTCGAGCCGGACGACCCCGCAGGCGATCCGCGCCCCCGCGTTCCCCGTCGGCTGGGTCACGAAGTCGTCGGCCGCCTCGTGCACGACGACGGCCCGGTTCAGCACGCCGGTCGTCGGATCCCCGCCGATCGTCCAGAGGTCGGTCGTCAGCGTCAGAGAGCCTTTCCCGTCCGCGCCGATCTCGACGTTCCCGAGGTCCCCGCGGTGGAACGGGGGATGGCCCCACCTCCCGTGGGCCTCTCCCGTCGGGTTCCAGTGCGGCCCCGCCGACAGCGCGTCGGGCGAGCTGCAATCGCCGCGCTCGTGGAGATGGACGCCGTGCGGCCCCGGCGGAGCGCCCTCGACGACGAGGTGAAACGTGACCCGGAGCCCGTTCTTGACGAACGTCGCCTCGCCCTTCATGGCGCTCCCGCTCCGTCCCTCGAGGACCGCCACGGCCCGCGACCCGGAGTCGGCCTTCTTCGCGGACCCGAACCGGACCGGCTCGGGCCGCTTGCCCCCCGCCGCCGCCGCCGCCACCCACAGCGCGATCGCCGCCACCGCCAGCCACCGAACGCCTCTCACCGCTTCCCTCCCTCGTCTCCGCGCGACGCGCCGGACACCGCGTCCCGCACGACCGCGTCGGCGGCGTGATGCGGCATCGTGACGCGAAGCCTGGGCTCCGCAGCCGACGCGCGCGCCGCCGCGCGCTCCGCGCCCGCGCAACGCGCCCACGCCCTTCGGGCGATCCCGTTGTGGACGTCCCAGGGGATCATGGACCGGATGCGCCGGTCGGAACCTTCCGTTCCGTCGATGACCATGCCGAAGCCGCCGTTGACCGCCTGGCCCCAGCCGACGCCTCCGCCGTTGTGGAGGCTCACCCACGTGGCGCCGCGGAACGAGTCGCCGATCGCGTTGTGGACCGCCATGTCGGCGCAGGAGTCGCTCCCGTCGCGGACGTTCGCGGTCTCCCGGTACGGCGAGTCCGTGCCCGCCACGTCGTGGTGGTCGCGCCCGAGAACGATCGGACCCGCGATCCTGCCCGATCGGATCGCGTCGTTGAACGCCAGGGCGATCGCCCTCCGGCCGTCCGCGTCGGCGTACAGGATCCGCGCGAGGGAGCCGACGACGAGCCGATGCTCGTCGGCCCGCCGGATCCAGCGCAGGTTGTCGACGAGCTGGCGGCGGATCTCCGCGGGCGCCTCGTCGGCCGCCGCCTGCAGCACGTCGCCCGCGATCCGGTCGGTCTCCCGGAGGTCCTCCGGCCGGCCCGACAGGCAGACCCAACGGAACGGCCCGAACCCGTAGTCGAAGCACATCGGCCCCATGATGTCCTCGACGTAGGAGGGGTACCGGAAGCCGCCCTCCGGCTTCACGACGTCCGCGCCCGCCTTCCGCGCCATGTAGAGGAACGCGTTGCCGTAGTCCCAGAATCGCGTCCCGCGGCCCGCCATGGCGTTGATCGCCGCGACCTGCCTCCTCAGCGACGCGTGCACCTTCTCCCGGAACCCCTCGGGGTCCCTCCGCATCGCCTCGTTCGCCCGCTCGAGAGACATCCCCGCGGGGTAGTAGCCTCCCGCGTACGGGTTGTGGAGCGACGTCTGGTCCGATCCGAGATCGACCGGAACCCCCGCGGCGACGAGCCGCTCCCAGAGGTCGACGACGTTTCCGAGGTAGCCGAGCGACAGCGGCTCCTTCGCCTTCCGCGCCCTCTCGATCCTGGCGAGCAGCGCGTCCAGGTCGGTCTCGTACTCCTGGAGCCACCCCTGGGCGTGCCGCTTGCCGAGGGCCCTCGGGTCGATCTCGGCGACGACCCCGACCGCCCCCGCGATCACCGCCGCCTTGGCCTGGGCCCCGCTCATCCCCCCGAGCCCCGAGGTGACGAACACCCGGCCTTCCAGGCCGCCCTCGTCGGGCAGCCCCAGATACAGGCGCCCCGCGTTCAGGAGCGTGATCGTCGTGCCGTGCACGATCCCCTGCGGCCCGATGTACATGAAGCTGCCCGCCGTCATCTGTCCGTAGGACGTGACCCCCAGGGCGGCGAGCCGCTCGTAGTCCTCGGCGGTCGAGCGGCTCGGGATCACCATCCCGCACGTCAGGACGACGCGGGGGGCGTCGGGAGCGGACGGGAAGAGCCCGAGCGGGTGCCCCGAGTAGAGGACCAGCGTCTGCTCGTCGGTCATCTCCGAGAGGTACTTCATCGTCAGGCGATACTGCGCCCAGTTCTGGAACGCGGTGCCGTTTCCCCCGTACGTGACCAGCTCGTGGGGGTGCTGGGCGACGGCCGGGTCCAGGTTGTTCTGAATCATCAGCATGATCGCGGCGGCCTGGCGGCTCCTCGCCGGGTACTCCCCGACCGGCCTCGCGCGCATCGCGTAGCCGCCGGGACGGTACCGGCGCATGTAGATGCGGCCGTCGCTCTCGAGCTCGCGCGCGAACTCGGGCGCGAGCGCGGGGTGGAGCTTCGGCGGGAAGTAGCGCAGCGCGTTCCGCACCGCGAGATCCTTCTCCTCGCGGCTCAGGACCTGCCGGCGCGCCGGCGCGTGGCTGACCTCCGGGTCGTCCGGGGGCATGTCGGGGAGCGCGTCGGGAATCCCTTCCGCGACGAGCGTTCGGAAGTCCGGTTCGGGCGCGGCGCTCTTCATCCTGGGTCTCCTCCCGGCCGGATCATCTTAACGCCCGCGCCGCGGAGGAGCCATGCCGCTCACTCCTCGATCTCGATCCCGCCGGGAGGCTCGCGCACGATCCCGAGCTCGAATCGGAGCGCTCCCTCGAGTTCCGGGTGACGGAACGGAAACCCCGCATCGAGGAGCCTCGCAGGCCGGACGCGCTGGCTGGCGAGGAGGAGGGACTCCCCCATCTCCCCCATGGCGACCCGAACGGCGGCGGCCGGAAGGGGCGCGACGGCGGGGCGGCGGAGGACGCGCCCGAGCGTCCCGGCGAACCGGGCGCTCGTCACCGGACGGGGGGCGACGACGTTCACCGGCCCGGAAATCGACTCCCGCCGGAGCACGAAGAGGACGGATCCGAGGACGTCGTCCAGCGCGACCCAGCTCCAGAACTGCCTCCCGTTCCCGATCCGCCCGCCGGCGCCGAACCGGAACGCAGGGAGCATCCTCGGGAGCGCCCCCGACGCGGCCGCCAGCACGACGCCGAGCCGGAGCGACACGACGCGGATCCCGAGCGATCCGGCCTCGGCGGCGGCCTCTTCCCAGCGGCGCGCGACCTCGGAGAGGAACCCCTCGCCCGGGGCCGAGGACTCGTCGAGATCCTCCTCCCCTCGGTCGCCGTAGTATCCGACCGCCGACGCGCACACGAGAACGCGCGGCCGGGCCGCCGAGCCGGCCATCGCCCGGACGAGGGCGCGCGTCCCGTCGACCCGGCTGCCCAGGATCCGCCCCTTGCGCTCGGGGCTCCACCGCCCGCCGCCCACGCTCTCCCCCGCCCAATGGACGACGGCGTCGAGCCCCTCGAGCGAAGCCGGAGCGAGGCCCGCGCCGGGGCGCGCGAGCCCGACGACCCGGTGGCCGCCCGTCTCCAGGAACGGGCGGAGCGCGGACCCGACGAGGCCCGACGACCCGGTGACGCCGACCCGCAGGGGAGGGCCGACCGAGGCGGCGTGCCGCTCGAGGTCCGCGCCGGTCACCTCGTGCCGCCACCGGAACATCCGGCGGAGCCTCCTCCTCGTGAGGGGCCCGCCGATCGCGGCGCCGAGCGGTCCCAGCGGGAGGGCGTACTCGATCCGGTCCTCGAGAACCGACTCTCCCTCTCCCGCGGGCTCGAAGCGATGCTCGTGCACCCACCGCGCGAACGGGCCTTCGACCTGCGTGTCGACGAACCTCCGGCCGACCTCGTACGCGGAGTGCTCTGCCACCCAGCGGAGGCGAAGCGGGCCGGCGCTCACGCGCAGCACGGCGCGCGCGCCGTCCCCGATCCCCCGGGGGCGCTCGAGGACCTCGACCCGCTCCCAGGGAGGCGTCAGCCTCTCGAGCGCTCCCGGGCGCTCGTGCCAGCGAAACGCCTCGGCCGCCGGCGCGGGCAATCGCGATCGCGCGACGAACCTCTCACCGTCCATCGAACCTCCACGGCGCCGCCGCCGCCGGGCCCCGATCATACCGGCGGGCGGTTCCCCTCGCCGTAGCCGGTCAGCTCGACGTAGCCGCGCCCGACGGGCCGCCCCGAGCCGTCGCGCACGGACACGGAGCCCTCCCAGTAGAACGGCGCGCGCGGCGTCCGCGGAACGTTCTCCTGGTCGGGGAAGTCGGGGACGACTTCGAGCGCGATCCCCTCCGACGGAACCTCGATCCTCCAGCGCGCCGGATACGTCGCCCCCGTCGCGTCGCTGGTCCAGGCGCCGAGGGACCGGACCGACCAGTCCTCCGCCCCGAGCAGGCGGAGACCGCCGTCCGGCGCGACCCGCGTGCCGTTCCGGACGCCGGCGCTCCCGTCCCTCTCGCGGAGCGCGTAGAGCATGAGGTCGCGGCCGTCGTCGAGCCGGAGCGCGAACCAGTCCCACCCGACCTGCTCCTCGGAGAGCTGCGAGGAGCCGAACTCCTTGTCCATCCAGGACTCGCCCGAGACGGAGACCTCTCTCCCGTCGAGGACGACGGTGCCTCGGGTCGCCAGCCTCGTCAGGCTGTAGTACTGGCTCGCGGCGCCCGGCGCTTCCCCCTTCCGGCTCAGGCCGTTCGGCCCCTGCAGCACGACCGGCCGCTCGGCCCGCGTCGAGAGCTTCAGGCGGAACCGCCCGGCGTCGTCCCGGGCCTCGAGATCGAACCCCTCCCCGTTCCACCGGAGCGTCCACGCCCCGTCCGTGCCCGGGGGCCCGTGGACCCGGGCGATCTCCGGGTCGGGGTGCGATCCGAACGACGCGAAGAGGGGCGCGTCCCGGTGCACCATCTCCGAGAACCTGTGCTCCCGCCGATCGAGATCGGAGATCGCCGCGTGGCCCATCGCGACGCCGGAGACGGCCCAGTCGGAGCGAAACGGGGGGCGGGCGTCGAGGAGGCCGATCCGGAAGAGCGTGAACTGGTATCCGAAGCGCCGGACCTCCGGACCCTCCGAGGCGAGATGGCCGGTGAAGTACCACCACTCGGTCCGGTACCCGTCGTGGGCCCAGTGGTCGCGGGGGAACGACCACGGGTAGTCGGGCACCGCGATCCGGAAGCCCCCCGAGGCCGCCGCACCCGCCGCCGAGAGGACGAGCGCGAGCCCGAGCGCGCGCCGGGCGCGCGATCCGCGTCGCGACGCGCGGCGGTCAGAGGTCGTCACGGCGGAGCTCCGTCGCGGGCGTGCGGCTCGCCCGGATCGCGGGGTAGAGGCTCGCGGCCGCCGCCGCAGCGAGGAGGGCCGCAGCCTGGACGGCCAGCGTGGCCGCGGGCCAAGAGGGAACGATCGTCCATCCGAAGTACGCCCGGTTGACGAGCCGGATCAGGACGAGCGCGAGAGCCGCGCCTCCGGGGATCCCGAGAAGGATTCCGAGCCCCGCCATCCCGACCCCCTCGCCGAGGAACACCCGGAGGATGCGCCGCCTGCCGGCGCCGAGGGCCCGGTAGAGCGCGAGCTCCGAAACGCGCTCGCGCGCGAGGACGAGGAGGGTGAGCGTGATCCCGGCGACGGCGATGAGGAGCGCCATCCCCTGGAGCAGGCGGGTCACGGCAAACGTCTGGTCGAAGATCGCGAGGATCTCCTCGCGGAGCCTCCGGTTGCTCAGCAGCTCGAGGGGAGCCTCGGGGAATCGCTCCCGGATCCGGTCCATGACCCGCTCGGGGTCCGCGCCCGGCTCCAGGTAGAGGTCCACGTTCGTCAGGCCGGCAGGACCGAAGCGGGACTCGAGGGCCGCGAGGTCGAGGACGGCCGAGCCGTGCTCCTCCGCGTAGTCGAGGTAGATGCCGGCGATCGGGATCTCGAAGTCCCCGCCGGGCGCGGTCAGCGGCAGCCGGTCCCCGACCCGGAGTCCCGCCTTCCGGGCCAGGGGCTCTCCGATCATCGCCGCCTCGCCGGCGGCGACGCGCCGGATCGCGTCGGCGCGGTCCCCCTCGATCAGGGGAAAACGCCCCTCGCCGCCGGGCATGGCGACGTCGCGGCCGACGAGGGCGATGCTTCGCCCGCCGGAGTGCGCGCGCGTCCGCCGCAGGCGGTCCGCCGACCGGACGCCGGGGAGGGCGACGAGCGCATCGACGATCGCCGGGTCGAGAACGGCCGTCTCGCGGGCCCGCCTCCACGACTCGGTCGTCACGTACACGTCGGCCCGGATCGTGGAGTCGATCCACGCTTCCAGGGTCCGGCGGAAGCTCCCGACCATGATCGTGATCCCGACGAGCATCGTCACCGCGATCCCCAGCGCCGCGACCGCGAACGAGGTCGTGCCGAGCTTGACGCCGAGCGCCTTGACGCCGTAGGCGAGGCCAAACCCTCGCGCGCGGACGAGCCCGGAGACGGCGCGGAGGAGCCACGGCGTCATCAGCGGGAGGGCGATCAGGAGCCCGAGCGCGACGACGAATCCCGCGGGCCTCCACTCCCTCCCGAGAACCGCGTACCAGAGGCCGGTCCCAGCCAGGATCGCGCCCCCCGCGGCGAGCAGGCGTCTTGCGGCCTTGCCGACCCGCTCGTGGAGGGAGAAGGGCGCCAGGAGCGTCCGCGTGTCCCGCCGGCTCAGCTCGAGCGCCGGCAGGAAGGCCCCCGCGACGGCGCCGCCGAGGCCCACCGCGACGGCCAGCGCGAGCACGGAGGGCTCGAGCCGGAGCGATCCGATCCCCTCGAGGAGATAGAGGTTCGAAAGCGTCTCGCTCACCGCCTCGACGTTCGCCGCGGCCGCCCAGTAGCCGATCGGGATCCCCAGCGCCGTGCCCAGGACCCCGAACAGGCCGACCTCGGCCAGGACGATCGCCAGGACCTGCCGCCGAGTCGTGCCGAGCGAACGAAGGAGGCCGAACTCCGCCCTCCGCCGCACGAGCGCCGCCTGCGTCGTCGTGTGGACGAGGAACGCGCCGACGAGCAGGCTGATCAGGGAGAGCGCGGTCAGGTTCAGCCGGAAGGCCGAGAGGAGCCCAGCGGCCTGGCTTCGGCGCTGCTCCGGCGTCAGCACCTGGGCGGCGGCTCCCAGCCTCCGCGCGAGCCTCGCGGCGACCTCGGCTCGGTCCGCGCCCGCGGCGAGCTTGACGTCCACCTGGTGGACGGCGCCCCCGAGGCCGAGCGCGTCCTGGGCCTGGGCGATGTCCAGAACGACGAGCCGGTCGCCCGCGAGGGGCGACACCTTCCGGAAGTCGACGAGGAGCCCGACCCGCAGCGCGAGCCGCCGGCTTCCGCTCGTCGCCCCGAAGACGTCGCCGACCTTCCATCCCCGCTCCCGCGCCAGCCTCTCCGACACCGCGGCCCAGCCCGGCTCGCCGAGCGCCGCGGCGACCTCCCCGGCGGGCACGTCCCAGGGGAACCAGACCGGCGCCAGGAAGTCCACGCCGACGAGATCCAGGAACGTCTCGCCGGGGCCCTCGAGCTTGACCGGCGTCCGGACGACCGGCCACGCGGCCTCGACTCCGCGCTCCGACAGCGCCTCCCGGACCCACGAGTCGGGGACGGTCGGGACCTTCCCGAGGACCGTCAGATCCGCCTCGCCGCTGACGGCCCGGAGCCCCCCCTCGAAGGCGCCCAGCGCGCTGCCGTTGAGGATCTGGATCGAGAGCACGGAGGCGACGCCCAGGGCGACTCCGAGAACGCCGAGGACGAGCAGGGTCCGGCCCGCCCGGAAGTGCGCCGCGAGGCCGCGCAGGAAGACGCGGATCACGGCCGCTCGAGGACGCCGCTTCCGAGACGCCACGTCTCGTCGGCGAGAGAAGCCAGATCGAGGCTGTGGGTCACGTAGACGAGCGCGCTACGCTCCACGCGGGCGAGCCGGAGGAGGACGACCAACACGCGCCGCCAGTGCTCGTCGTCCAGGTTCCCGGTGGGCTCGTCGGCGAGGAGGAGCCTCGGCTTCCGGAGGAGCGCGCGGCAGATCGCCACGCGCTGCATCTCCCCGCCGCTGAGCTTCTGGACCGGGCTCGCCTCGCGCGATTCGAGCCCGACCCGCGAGAGGAGGTGGCGCGCCCTCGGCGCCCTGTCCCGATCGCGCTCCCCCGCGATCCAGGCGGGGAGCATCACGTTGTCCAGGACGGAGAGATGCGAGAGCAGGTGGAAGAACTGGAAGACGAGGCCGACGGAGTCGCGCCGCAGGCGGGTGCGCTCCCCCTCGTCGAGACGGGACAGGTCCCGGCCGAGGATCGCGACCTCCCCCTCGGTCGGCACGTCGATCCCCGCAGCCAGGTGGAGGAGCGTGGACTTGCCGCTCCCGCTGCGGCCGGTCACGGCGATCGCGCGTCCCTCCGGGACCGAGAACGAGACGTCGCGGAGCGCGACGAGGCTCTCCCCTCCCTCCTGCTCGTACCTCTTGGATACGCTTCGGAACTCGAGGATCGGCGCCACCGGCCCTCCCTCACTCCGGCCGCAGGGTGATCATCGTGAAGCGCTCCGGGTCGTAGAAGCTCCGAACGAACGCGTTCACGTCCTCGAGGGACAGCGACGCCGCTTCCTCCGCTTGGCGGTCGAGGAAGCCGTACGGAAGGCCGTGACGCTTCTCCGTCATCGCGTCGGCGAGCCGGTCGTCCGGCGACTCGCGCCGGAACGCCCGCCTTCCGACGACGTTGCCGGCCGCGAGCGCGCGCTCCTCCTCCGAGATCCCCGCCTCGTGAAACCGCGCCAGGACCTCGCGGATCTTCCGCTCCATCTCCCCCGCGTTCTCGGCCTTCGTGAAGCTGACGAGGGCGTACGGCCCCGGATCGGTCTCCCCGAGGTCGACGACCGCGGCGCCGTACGTGTCCCCCGCCTCCTGGCGGAGGGCGACCATGAGGCGCGAGTTGAAGTGCCCTCCGAGCGCGTGGTCCGCGATCCCGGAGGCGGGACGATCGGGGTCGAGCCGCCCGACGGACTCCCGTCCGAAGGCGAGGTAGGCCTGCGTGAGGCGCGGGAGCCCGACCGAGACGATCCTCGGCCGGCTCTCCGACGTCGAAACCGGTCCGAGCCTCGGCGCGAGGTCCGGAGGCGCGTCGGACGACGCCGGGGGGAGCAGCCCCTCGCCGAGCCTCCTCGCCTCCCCGAGCGTCAGATCGCCCGCGAGGCCGACGACCCTCCCGGGCAGCCGGACCAGGACGTCCCGGGCCGCCCCGAGCTTCTCCGGATCCGTCGTCGGGGCCTTCGGCTTCTCGAACCGGCGACGCCTAGGATCGTCGGGCCGGAACAGGAGCCTCGCCGCGGCCCGGGCCAGGACGAACCGGGGCTCCTTCAGGGAGGCGCGGAAGGCCAGATCCGCCGCCTTGCGCCGCCTCCGCAGCTCGGCCCGGTCGAGGTCGCGGTTCGCCAGGATCGCGCGGACGAGATCGAGCGCGGCCGGCAGGTCCTCCTTCCGGCAGCAGACGCCGAGCGACGCGGCGCGGGTCCCCCCGGAAACCTCGACGTCCGCGGGGATCCGGTCGGCGCGCCGTTGCAACTCTCCTGCGGAGTCGCGAAGCTGGGACTCGAAGGCGAACGCCGCGTCGTGCGTCTCGGCCCAGTGGCTCCACGAGCCGGCCGCGAACTCGATCCGCAGGAAGACGATCGGAACGCGGTGGTCCTCGACGAGGAGCCCGGTCGTTCCCCCGTCGATCGCCCACTCCTCGACGGCGGAGGCCGCCGCCACCGCGAGGGCCGACGCGGCCAGAAGGGCGAGGCGAGCCGGCGCGCGCATCAGCGGCCCCCGAACAGCGGGTAGAGCCACCCGAGAAGCCGCACGTGGACCGGCACGCGCACGGGGCGGACGTAGAGCCTCACCGGCGTCGCCTCGAGCACGTACTTCCGGTAGGCCTCCCTCACCGCCTCGACCGTCACGGCGCCGAGCCTCTCCCCGCGGTCGAACGCCCGGAGCTCGTTCCCCTCCCACCAGGCCGCCCGCCCGATCGCGTCGGCGACCGAGGCCGCGCGGTAGGAGCGCCGATCGTCCTCGCGGTCGAGCCTCCGCTTGGCCGCCGCCAGGCGTCCCTCGTCGAGCCAATCGAAGCGGCCGAGGGCCTGCCGTCCCTCCTCGAGATGCCGGAACGCCGTCCCGCGCCGGCGGTACGGAAGGCTGGCCGCGTAGAAGGCGATCAGGCCCCCGCGCCGGGCCGTCAGGGTTTCCGTCCCCGCGAGCAGCGCCCTGCCCCGCCGGCGGACCAGCTCGTCCTCGAAGGGATCGGTCGCGCTCCGGGCCAGGATCTCCTGCAGCACCTCGATCGTCGCGCGGTCCTCGCGGGCCGGCGCCGGCAGGGGGAAGAGCGTCAGCGCGACCTCGACGGGCGGGAGATCCTCCCGGAGCTCCACGAGATCGGGGTACGTCCAGCCGAGGATCTCCGGCACGTCGGGAGGCGTCTCGCCGTCCGCGGGGAGCGGGCCGAACGCGGCCCGGACCCGATCGAGGGTCGTGGGCGCGTCGACCGGCCCCACGACGACCAGGTGGGCGTTCCCCGGCCGGTAGTGGCGGCGGTAGAACTCGCGGGCGTGGTCGAGCGTCGCGGCGGCGACGTCCTCCCGCGTCCCGACCGGCGTCACGGCGTAGGGGTGCTCGCCGAGAAGCCGCTGGAGCGCCACCGTGAAGAGCCGGCCGATCGGGTCGTTCTCGGTCCCGAAGCGCAGCTCCTCGGCGACGATCCGCTTTTCGTTCTCGAGGTTCTCCTCGGTGAGCGAGAGGTTGACCATCCGGTCGGCCTCGAGCTCGATCACCCCCTCGTGGCCTGCCGGCGTGACCTCGGACACGTAGACGGTCTCGTCGAAGGACGTGTACGCGTTGACCTCGCCGCCGAACCGCTCGTGGTGGTCCCAGACCGCCCGCCTCGGATGCGACGGCGTCCCTCCGAACATCAGGTGCTCGAACAGGTGCGCGAAGCCCCGGGTCCCCGGCTCTTCGTTCGCGGACCCGATCCGATACCAGACCTGCGTCGCCACGATCGGCATGCGGAAGTCGGAGACGATCGAGACCCGGAGACCGTTCGGCAGGGTTTCCGCGACGCGGTCCGGAGGCGGGACCGACGCGGCCGCGGAAGCCGACGCGGCGAGGAGCGCGAGCGCGGCCGCAGCGAGCCACCGGTCGGCGAGCGTCATGGTTCCCCTCCGCGGTCCGCGTGCGAGGCCGCCCCGCACCGGGTGCCCCGGGCCGGCGCCGGACGGGCTCGAACTCTACGTCCGAAACCGGGCTTTGCCAACGCGGCGCAAAAAGGCGACGATTCCCCGGGCGGACCGGGCCCCGGAGGGCGCCATGTTCCCGACACCCGACTTCCCGACTCGCGGACCCGGCCGGTCCGGCGCCCTGGGCGCCGCCGGCCTCGCATGCCTCCTGTTCCTGCCCGCCGCCGCCTCGGAGCCGCCTCTCGGCCCGGAGGACGCCATCCCGTTCGGCGATGCGCGCTGGGTCCTCGTCGACGCGGAGAGGACCGAGCACCTCGGGCGCGAGAGCCTCGCGGGCACGGCCTATCTCGACGGCCTGCGCCTCGAGGACGGCATCGTCGAGGTCGACGTCGCCGTCACGGGAGCGACCTCGTATCCGGGCGTGACGTTCCGGATGCAGTCGACCGAGGAGTACGAGCGCGTCTACCTGCGGCCGCACCGCGCGGGCCTCTACCCGGACGCCGTCCAGTACGTGCCGGCGTTCCACGGCGTCGACGGCTGGCAGCTGTACCATGGAGAAGGCTACACGGCCGCGGCCCGGCTCCCGCACGACCGGTGGTTCCGCCTTCGGATCGAGGTGCGCGGGCGCCAGGCCCGCGTGTTCGTCGGGGATTCGGAGCGGCCCGCTCTCCTGGCGCACGAGCTCGAGCGCGCCCCGACGGGAGGTACGATCGGCCTGTCGGGCCCGCGGGACGGGTCCGCGTACTTCTCGAACGTCAGGGTCCGCACCGGCGCCGCGCCGGTCTTCGACCCGCCCCTGCACCGGGACGCCCGGCCGGGGGCGATCCGCCGGTGGAGGATCTCGGAGCCGTTCCGGGCCCGCTCCGCCGATCCCCTGCGGCCGCTCGCCTCGGTCGCGGAGCGCGGGCTCGCATGGAAGGACGTCGAGAGCGCCCCGTCGGGACTCGTGGACGTCTCCCGGCACTTCGGCCGCCTCGGGAGCGAGCCCGACTCGATTCTCGCCCTCGCGGTCGTCGAGTCGGATCGCGAGAGGACGATGGCCCTCGACCTGGGATACAGCGACGAGGTCCGGGTGTTCCTCGACGGGACCCCGCTCTTCTCGGGAAACTCCGGATACCGCACTCGCGATCCGTCCTTCCTCGGCGCGATCGGCGACTTCGACACGGTGTTCCTGCCGCTCCGGAAGGGCCGGAACGAGCTGCTTCTCCTCGTGACCGAGGGGTTCGGCGGATGGGGCTTCCTGGCCGCGGACGGAGACGCGACGTTCCTGGCGAAGGGCGTCGAGCGGGCCTGGGAGACCGAGCCGGTCTTCCGGATTCCGGAGTCCGCCGCCTGGGACGCGAAGCGCGGGGCGCTCTTCGTCTCCAACTACGACGGCTACAACCGGAGCGCCGGCGAGCCCGGCCAGTCGATCTCGCGTCTCGGACCCGACGGCGCCCTCGCGGGCCTCGACTGGCTCGCGGGCGTCCGGAACCCGACCGGTCTCGCCGTCGCGGGCGACTCGCTCTGGATCGTCGAGACGGGCGGCGTCGTCGAGGCGAGCATCCCGGAGGGGCGGATCCTCCGGAGGATCGCGGTGCCCGGCGCCGGGATGCTCAACGACGTCGCGATCGCCCCGGACGGCGCGGTCTTCGTCTCCGACTCCCGGAAGGGGGGCGTGCTGCGGATCCGGGGAGGCGAGGTCGAGGAGTGGTTGTCGGGACCCGAGTTCTCCCGCCCGAACGGTCTTCGGGTCGACGGCGCGCGGCTCCTCGTGGCCACGAACGGAGACCACCTCGTGAAGTCGGTCGACCTCGCGTCCAAGGAGACCCGGAGGGTCGCCGGCTTCGCGGAGGGGACGATCGACGGGATCGAGGTGGACGGATCCGGCGGCGTCCTCGTCTCGATCCACGAGGGACGAATCTACCGCGTCGCTCCGGACGGGAGCATCGAGAAGCTCGTGGACACCTCGTCCCGAGGGATCGGAGCCGCGGACTTCGTCTACCTGCCCGGGGAGCGGCTCCTCGTCGTGCCGACGTTCCGCGACGGCCGCGTCGTCGCGTACCGGATCCCGGGCGGCCCGCCGGGCTTCCCGAAATGAGGCCGCCGGGCGCCCGCCGGCCGAATCGCCTTTCCGGGGAGACGAGCCCGTACCTGCTGCAGCACGCCGGAAATCCGGTGGACTGGCACCCCTGGGGCGCCGAGGCGTTCGAGAAGGCGCGGCGGGAGGACCGGCCGATCTTCCTGTCGATCGGCTACTCCGCCTGCCACTGGTGCCACGTCATGGAGCGGGAATCCTTCGAGGACGAGCGCGTGGCGGCGTTCCTCGGCGCGCACTTCGTGGCGATCAAGGTGGACCGGGAGGAGCGCCCCGACGTCGACGAGATCTACATGACCGCCGTGCAGGCGATGACCGGCTCGGGCGGATGGCCGCTCCACGCGTTCCTCACGCCGGACCTCGAGCCGTTCTTCGGCGGGACCTACTTCCCCCCGGAGGACCTGCCCGGGCGCCCGTCGCTCCTGACGGTGCTCGAGGGGGTCCGCCGGGCGTGGACCGGGCGGCGCCGGGAGGTGGACGAGTCGGCGTCGAGGCTCGCGGCGCACGTCCGCGAGCTCTGCGCCGGGAGCGCCGGGGAGAAGGGCGGCCCCGCGGTCGGCCGCCGCGAGATCGCCCGGGCGGCGGCCGACCTGACCGCTCGATTCGATGCCGAGTGGGGAGGGTTCGGCGGCGCGCCCAAGTTCCCGCCGCACGGCGCCCTCGGGCTCCTGCTCCGCGTGCACGCCCGATCCGGCGATCCCGCCCCTCTCCGGATCGTCGAGACGACGCTCGACCGGATGGCGCTCGGGGGAATGTACGACCAGGTCGGAGGGGGGTTCGCTCGCTACTCCACCGACCGTTTCTGGCTCGTCCCGCACTTCGAGAAGATGCTGTACGACCAGGCGCTTCTGGTTCCCGCCTACCTCGACGCCTGGCTCGTCACGGGGAAGCCGCTGTACCGGAGGGTCGCCGAGGAGACGCTCGCGTTCGTCCGCCGCGAGATGACCGACCCCTGCGGCGGCTTCCGGTCCTCGCTCGACGCGGACAGCGAGGGCCGCGAGGGGAGCTTCTACCTCTTCGCGCCGGAGGAGGTCGAGGACGCCCTCGGCCCCGAGGACGGCGGGCTCTTCCGCCGGATCTACGGGATCGACGCTCGGGGCCACCTCGAGGGGAGGAGCGTCCCGAACCTCCTCGGCGGATCGCTCGCCGAGCGGGCGCGGGAAAGCGGCGTCTCCGAGGAGGAGCTGGTCGCGAGGCTCGCTCCCCTCAGGGCCCGGCTCCTCGCGGAGCGGGAGAAGCGGACGCGCCCGGCCGCCGACGACAAGGTGCTCGCCGCGTGGAACGGGCTGACGATCTCGGCGTTCGCGCGGGCGCACCGGGCGTTCGGGAACCCGGAGGACCTCGCCGCGGCCCGGCGCGCCGCGGACTTCGCGACCGCGAACCTGATCGTGAACGGGCGCCTCCGGGCGTCCTGGCGCGCGGGGCGCGCCCGGCTCGAAGCCTATCTCGACGACCACGCCTTCCTCGCGCGGGGGCTCCTCGACCTGTACGAGACCGGGCTCGAGAGGCACGACCTCGAGGAGTCCTCGCGGCTCGCGCGGGCGACGATCTCCCGGTTCGAGGACCCCGAGCGCGGAGGATTCTTCTTCACCTCGCACGACCACGAAACGCCGATCGCGCGGCCCCGGAGCCTCCGCGATTCCGCCCTGCCCTCGGGAGCCGGGGTCGCGGCCGAGACGCTGCTCAGGCTCGCGTCGCATCTCGACGACCGGACCTTCCGGGAGGCGGCGATCCGCGCCCTCGGCGCCTGCCGCCCCGCCCTCGAGCGGGCGCCCTCGGCCTTCGCCTCGCACCTCGCGGCCGCGGACCTCGCCGAGGGGCCCGCGCCCGAGATCGCCACCGCCGGGGATCCGGAGAGCGGGGAGGCGCGCCGGGATGCGTGCTAGCATCCCCTCCCGTTTCCGGAGAGGGCATGGAAGTCTTCGGCGGCCACGGTCTCGCGCCCTGGATCGCGTTCAACGCGCTCGTGCTGGTGCTCCTCGCGTTCGATCTCGGGGTCGTCAACCGCAAGGCCCACGCGATCGGGTTCCGGGAGGCGCTCTTCTGGAACGTCGTCTGGACGGCTCTC
>CAZPWK010000003.1:0-36185 GCA_964590285.1 uncultured Acidobacteriota bacterium
TCGGGCCGGCTACGTTGCGGAGATCCGCCCGCCGGAGGCGGAATGGCTGGAAGGGGCGTCGCCGCCGCGAGGGGCCCCGTCGGCGACCGTCGCGGTGGCGGCGGCGTTCCTCGAGGCCACGACGTGGACGGATGCACGGTCCGCGAGGGCGGAGCGGTGGTCGGAGCCCGGGTTCGAGGGGGCCTGGCTGGTGTTCCGACTCGCCTTCGCCGATTTCGGCGTCGAGATCGGCCTGCCGGTTCTCGAGGGGCGCCAGTCGCCCTCGCTTTTCTGGATCCCGCTCACCTGGCGCGGCCCGGGACGTCCGCCGGCGCCGCCTCCGATCGACCCCGCCACCCGATTCGGAATCCGCTTCGATCATCTCGGGAAGCTGGATCAGAAGAGCCGGCCCTGGACCTCCGGGTTCCTCAGCGCGCCGGGGTTCCGCCTGGAGGTCCCCAAGGGCTGGACTCCGAATGCCACGCTCCGCTCCGAGGACGGCTACCCGATCCTGGTCCTCGCCGAGTCGGGAGACCTCGTCGCCCGCGTCGTGCGGCTCGAGAAGGGCGATCCGCGCCTGACTCCTGCCGAGTCGGAAGGCTGGACGCCGCGGCGGCGTCCGGGATCGCAGCGGGCGGCGGCGGCGTACGTCAAGACGAACGGGACGGCGGTCTTCGTGGCGCCGGAAGGGCACGGGTTCCTGCTGGAGCCCGATCCGGATGCGAAGATCGACGCGGACGTGTGGGAGAGGATGCTGGGGAGCGTGAGCCTGACCCCGGCCGGCGGGTCGCCGACCGGGGCCAAGTAGGAATCGGGATCGATCAGCCGAGCTTCCGGATCAGCGTGCGGATCTGGGCGTCGGCCCTCTCGGCCCGGGTCATCCCGCCTCCCCGGGTTCCGATGCTCACCGCCAGGACCGAGGCGCCCGGCTTGCCGGAGTTGCCCGGCTGCGCCGTGGTGAGCGGCACGGGCGGGGGCTGCGGGAGCTCGATCGGCCCGCAGGAATTCTTCCCCGCACGGTCGAGGAAGACGGCATGCCCTCCGCGGCCGCCGTTTTCGTCGATCTCGAATTCCCTCTGGGCGGCGATCGCGGGCGCGGCCAGGGCCAGGATCGCGCACCCGATCAGAACCCACTGGACGGTTCGCCTCATGGCGCATTCCTCCCAGGGCCCAGCCCCCTCCAGGACCCTTCGAACGTTTATACGCCCCGGGCGGGGACTTTGGCAAGAGGTTTCGGAGTTTTCGGCGGGTTTCGTCGGGAGGGGGAGGCGCGGCGGGCCTCAGGCGCGACCCGAGGCCGGGAGGAGGTCGAGGATCCCCTCGATCGAGCTCAGAACCGGTCGCCCCGTGGCCCGCAGATCCTCGATCGAGGACGAGCCGCCGGCGACCAGGAGGACGTCGAGGCCGGCGCGGGCTCCCGTCTCCGCGTCGAGCACCATGTCCCCCACGTACACGGCGACTCGTGGGTCGGCGCCCATCTCGCGGAGGCACCACCGGAGCATCGCCGGGTCCGGCTTCGCCGTCCCGACCGTGTCCGGGCCGGCGACGGCCCGCAGGTAGGGGAGCATGCCGAGGCGCTCGAGGATCGGCGCGCCGAACCGCGCCGGCTTGTTGCTGGCCACGGAGAGGCCGAACCCTCGCCGGTGGAGCTCCCGGAGGGTCTCGAGGGCGCCCGGGAGGGCGGTCGTCGAGTCGGCGAAGATCCCGGCGTAGTGCTCGCGGAAGAGGCGCACTCCTTCCGCAGCCCGGTCGGGGCCGAGGACGTCCGCCATCAGCGACTCGAGGCCGCGACCGACGCGGACTCGGACGTCGTCCGTCCCGAGCGGCGCGAGGGCGAACGCCGAGCGCGCCCGATTGACGCTCCGGGCGATCGCCTCGTAGGAGTCCACGAGCGTCCCGTCGAGGTCGAACACGACGCCGCGCACCTTCCCCTGCGGGACCGCAGCCGCGCCGTCCATCGGGTCTTCAGTCCTCGTCGGGGAAGCGGAATCGCGCGTCCCGGAGCCTGGCAGCGTGCCGCTTGAGGTTGAACCGGCCCTGCTCGCAGTCGAGGCAGCCGGCGGACGTCTTGAACTTCGTCCGGATCGCGCAGTCCGGCGAGGGGTACCAGACCTGGAAACGCAGGCAGAAGAAGTCGTCGGCGGGGCCGCGGTTCATGCACCGCATCCGGTTCGCGGTCCACGGGGCGGAGCCCTGGTTTCGCTCGCTCATCGGGAGCCCCTGTCCGCTCTCGGGTCGTCGGATGGTCAAGCGCAGCCGATCAGTATAGCATGCGCTCTCCTTCGGGATCGGGCCGGCCGAGGGGCGCGCGAGAGGCCCCGGGCGGACGGCGCGGCGGTTCGGAGAGCGTGGTGCGGCGGTACCGCGTGGGCATTCTCGGAGCGACCGGGCTCGTCGGGCAGCGTCTCCTCGAGCGGCTCGACGGGCATCCCTGGTTCGACGCGGCCGTGCTCGGCGCCTCGGAGCGCTCCCAGGGGAAACCGTACCGAGAGGCCGTGCGCTGGGCCCTCGCGGGAGATCCTCCGGACGCCGCGGGGGCGCTGCCGGTCGTGGCGTGCGAGCCCGAGGCGTTCGCCGGCTGCGACTTCGTGCTGTCGGGGCTCGACGCGGAGGCCGGCCGGACGATCGAGCCCCGGTTCGTGGAGGCGGGCCACGCCGTGGTCAGCAACTGCTCGGCGCACCGGTCGCTTCCGGGCGTGCCGGTGGTCGTGCCCGAGGTCAACGCGTCCCACCTGGCGCTGATCGACGCGCGGGCTCGCCGCGGCGACGGCTTTCTGGTGACGAATCCGAACTGCTCGGTGACGGGACTCGCGATGGCGATCGCGCCGCTCGATCGAGCCTTCGGGGCGCGCCGCGCCGTGGTCGTGACGCTGCAGGCGATGTCGGGGGCGGGGCTCGGGGGCCCGCGCGGCCTCGAGATCGTGGACAACGTGATCCCGTTCATTCCCGGCGAGGAGGAAAAGATCGAGACCGAGACGGGGAAGATCCTCGGGACGGTCGCGGACGGCGCCGTCCGAGCGGCGCGGATCCAGGTGTCGGCGCACTGCCACCGTGTCGGCACGATCGACGGCCACCTCGCCGCGGTCTCCCTGGAGCTCGATTCCTGTCCGTCCCCCGCGGAGGCGGCCGGGGCGCTCCGGGACTTCCGCGGGGAGACCGCGGGGCTCGGCCTGCCGTCCGCTCCGGAGCGCCCGGTCGTCGTGACGGAGGAGGCGGACCGGCCGCAGCCGAGGCGGGACCGGCTCGCCGGCGGCGGGATGTCGGTCGTCGTCGGACGGGTGCGGCGCTGCCCCGTGCTCGGGCTTCGGCTCGAGATCCTGGCCCACAACGCGGTGCGGGGCGCGGCGGGAGGCACCGTGCTCAACGCCGAGCTCCTCGTGGCTCGGGGGCTCGTCGGGGGGGGGCGCGGCGCGTGATCGTCATGAAGTTCGGGGGGAGCTCGGTGGCGGACGCCGGGCGGATCCTCGCGGTGGTGGAGGTCGTCCGCGCGCACCTGGGCCGCCGGCCCGTGGTCGTCGTGTCCGCGCTGGCGGGGGTCACGGATCTCCTCCTCGCGGCCGTGGACGCGGCGGGACGGGGCGATCGGGAGAGTCTCGATCCGATCCTGGCCGACCTCGAGCGGAGGCACCGGTGGGCGCTCGCCGGGTCGATCGAGGACCCGCGGCGCCGCCACGATCTCTCTCTCGAGATGGACGCGCTGTTCGAGGATCTCCGCCAGCTGCTCCGCGCCGTCCGGATCCTGGGGGAGGGGACGCCGCGATCGTCGGACGCGCTGCTCGCGTTCGGCGAGACGCTCTCGAGCCGCATCCTGCGAGCCGCGCTGGAGGAGAAGGGGATCCGAGCCGGACTCGTCGACGCCCGGAAGGTCGTGATCACCGACGCGCGGCACGGCGCGGCGGAGCCGGATCTCGCCGGGATCGCGGAGGGCGCCCGCCGATGGCTGATCCCCGCGCTCGAGCGGGGCGAGACGCCGGTCCTCGGTGGGTTCGTCGGCGCGACGCGGGAAGGCCGGACGACGACGCTGGGGAGGGGCGGCTCGGACACCTCCGCCGCCGCGATCGGCTCGGCGCTCGGGGCGGAGGAGATCCAGATCTGGACCGACGTCGACGGGCTGATGAGCGCCGACCCGAAGCTCGTGCCGGCGGCCCGCACCCTCGCGCGCGTGTCGTTCGCGGAGGCGGCGGAGCTGGCCCACTACGGCGCCAAGGTCCTCCATCCCGCCTCGATCGCGCCCGCCGTGCGGAGGGCGATCCCGGTCCGCGTGCTCAACTCGTTCCGGCCCGAGGGCCGGGGAACGGAGATCGTCGAGGAGGCCCCGGGCGACGGTGCCTCCGTGGCGTCCGTGGCGAGCCGCGGGGGGCTGGCCACGGTTCGCGTGACCTCCGGACGGATGCGCGTCGAGCCCGGCCTGTTCTCCTCCGTGCTGGAGGCGCTCGGGCGGCGCGGCGTCGTCCCGGATCTCATGGTTTCCTCGGAGGTCTCGCTGACGGTCGCCGTTCCGGACGCCGGGATCGTCGAGGGCGTGGAGGAGGAGCTTCGGGATCGCGCGCGGGTCGAGACCGGCCGGGGCCGTGCGATCGTCTGCCTCGTGGGGCCGGGCCTGGCGAGGGAGGGAGCGGGGCGGCGGCGAGCCCTCGCCGCGCTGGCGGCTCTCGAGCCCGAGCTGGTCTCGATGGGGGGATCCGGGACGTGCGCCGCCGCGGTGATCCCGGAGGACCGGCTCGGCGCGGCGGTCCGCGAGCTTCACCGACGGTTCGTCGAGTCGGACGCGGCGGAGGAGGGCGGCCCATGAGGTTCGCGCTCGTCGGGTACGGGAGGATGGGGCGCGAGATCGAGGCGGTCGCTACGGGCCGGGGCCACCGTCTCGTCTCGGTGATCGATCCGGGGTCGGGCGTCCCGGGCGCGGGGGCTTCGGTCTCCCGGCGGGCGCTCAAGGGCGCCGAGATGGCGTTCGAGTTCAGCGCGCCTTCCGTGGCGGAGAGCAACGTCGTGGCGATCCTCGACGCGGGGACGGCGGTCGTCTGCGGCACGACCGGCTGGGACTGCCGGGCGAGGTCGGTCGCCGCCGCGGCGCGACGATCGGGCCGGGGGGCGGTGATCGCGCCGAACTTCTCGATCGGGATGACGCTGTTCCAGGAGGTGGCGGCGGAGGCCGCCCGGCGATTCGTCGCCCTCGGACGCTACGACCCCTACGTGATCGAGAGCCATCACCGGACGAAGCTCGACGCCCCGAGCGGCACGGCTCGCAGATTGGCCGCGATCGTCGCGGGGGCGTCGCGGCGGCCCGCCCCGGTGGTCGAGGGAACGCCGGAGGGCCCCGTCGCGCCGGGAGCGGTGCACGTCGCGAGCGTCCGCGCGGGCCACGAGACCGGGGTCCACACGGTCGGCTTCGACGGTCCCCACGACGCCGTGACGCTGACGCATCGGGCCCGGGGAAGGAGCGGCCTCGCCCTCGGGGCCGTGCTCGCCGCGGAGTGGCTCGAGGGGCGGAGCGGGGTGCACGGATTCGAGGAGGTCCTTCGGTCCTTGACGCGGAAGGGAGGGTGGGAGTGACGGTTCTCGCGGATCGGCGGCGCGTGGCTCTCCGCGGCGCGCTCACGGCGCTCGTGACTCCGTTCCGCGAGGACGGCGAGGTGGACGACCGGTGCCTCGACGGGCTCGTGCGCTGGCAGGTGGCCTCCGGGGTCGCGGGCCTCGTGCCGTGCGGGACCACGGGCGAGGGCGCCACGCTTCGGGAGGAGGAGCACGAGAGGGTCGTGGCGACCGTCGTCGAGGCGGCGGAAGGGCGCGTGCCGGTGGTGGCGGGGTGCGGGACGAACGACACGCGCCGGACCGTCGCAGCGGCACGGCGCGCGGCCTCCGCCGGGGCGGATGCCCTTCTCGTGGTCACCCCGTACTACAACAAGCCCAACCGCTCCGGGATGCTGTCGCACTACCGGGCGATCTGCGAGGCGACCGCATTGCCGGTCGTCGTCTACAACGTTCCGGGCCGGACCGGGCAGAACCTGGGAGCCGAGGCGATCCTTCGCCTCGCCGAGATCCCGGGGGTCGCCGGGGTCAAGGAGGCGTCGGGCAGCCTGGAGCAGATCGCCATGGTGCTCGCGGCGAGGCCGGAGGGCTTCGCGGTTCTGTCCGGGGACGACGCGCTGGCTCTGCCGGCCGTCGCCCTCGGCGCGGACGGCCTGATCTCCGTGGTCTCGAACGAGGCGCCCGAGGAGATGGCGGCGATGATGGCCGCGGCGCTCGAGGGGGACTTCGGGCGCGCGCGCGAGGTGCATTTCCGGCTGCTGCCGTTGATGAGGGCGAACTTCCTCGAGACCAACCCGGTGCCCGTGAAGGCGGCGATGGAGGCTCTCGGACGGGCCCGGGCCGACGTGCGGGCGCCGCTCGGGCCGCCGGAGGCGGCGACGGTCGCGGCCGTCCGCGCGGCCCTCGAGGCCGCGGGCCTGCCGGTGGCGCCGTGAGCGACCTCGAGCGGCTGCGCGAGCGGATCGAGCGAGTCGCCTCGATCGCGCATCCCCCGGGGCGGGAGGCGCGAGGCGCGGTGGAGGCCCTTCTCGACGCGCTGGAACGGGGGGAGGTCCGCGCGGCCGAGCCGGAGGACGGCGACTGGCGGGTGCACGAGTGGGTGAAGCGGGGTCTCCTGCTCGGGTTCCGGCTGGGCGAGGACCGGCCTCTCGACGCCCCGCCGGTCTTCCGCTTCCGGGATCGGGACGTCCTGCTCCCGAGCCCGGGCCGCGGCGTTCCGGACGGGATCCGGATCGTCCCCGGCGGGACGGTGATCCGGAGGGGAGCGCATCTGTGCCCCGGGGTCGTCGTGATGCCGCCGGCCTTCGTGAACGTCGGGGCCTGGATCGGGCCCGGGACGATGGTGGACAGTCACGCGCTGGTCGGCTCGTGCGCCCAGATCGGGGCGAACGTCCACCTGTCGGCGGCGGCGCAGATCGGGGGCGTCCTCGAGCCGATCGGCTCGCTGCCGGTCGTCGTCGAGGACCGCGTCTTCGTCGGGGGCGGGTGCGGCGTCTACGAGGGGACCCGGGTGCGCCGCGGCGCGGTCCTGGCGGCGGGCGTGATCCTGACCCGCTCCGTGCCGCTCTTCGACCTCGTGAACGGCGCGGTCCTCCGGGCGGACGACGCCGGAGTGCTGGTCGTGCCGGAGGGGGCGGTCGTGGTCCCCGGCGCCCGGCCGGCGACGGGCGAGTTCGCGCGCTCCCACGGCGTCCATCTGCAATCTCCGGTGATCGTCAAGTACCGCGACGCCTCGACCGACGCCGCGGCCGCGATCGAGGAGGCGCTCCGATGAGCCTCTGCGCCGCCCGCCGCATGGACGGCATCCAGCGGACCCTGATCCGGCAGATCTTCGATTCGGCGCCGCCGGACGCGATCAACCTCGGTCTCGGGCAGCCGGACCTCCCGACGCCGCCCCGGGTGTCGCTCGCGGGGGTGGGAGGGATCGCCTCGGGGCGCACGTCCTACACGTCGACGGCGGGGGATCCGGCTCTCCGGGCCGCGATCGCCGCGCGCTACGCCCCGTTCGCGGCGGGCGCCGAGGACGTCGTCGTGACCGTGGGCTCGCAGGAGGCGGTGTTCGCCACGATGCTGACCCTGCTCGATCCGGGAGACGAGGTGCTGGTCCCCGACCCGGGCTATCCCGCCTACCCGATCGTGGCCCGTCTCGTGGGCGCGGTCCCGGTCGCCTACCGGCTGCGTCCCGAGCGGGGCTTCCGTATCGACCCGGCCGACGTGGCGCGCGCCCTGACCGCGCGCACCCGGATGGTCGTCGTGTGCTCGCCGTCCAACCCGACGGGCGCCGTCGATCGCCGCGAGGACCTCGATCGGCTCGCGGTCCTGCTCGCCGAGCGAGGGATCGCCTGGCTCTCGGACGAGATCTACGCCGGGTTCGCGTACGACGGCCCCGCGCCCTCGATCTCGGCCTTCTCGCCCGCGGGGGGGATCGTGATCTCCGGCCTCTCCAAGGACCTGAGCATGACCGGATGGCGCATCGGCTGGGCGGTGGGGGAGCGGGCCCTGGTCTCGCGGATCATCGCCGCGCACCAGTACCTGGTGACCTGTGCCCCGAGCGTGTCCCAGGCCGCGGCCCTGGCCGCGCTGTCGCCCGACGCGGAGCCGGAGCGGGCGGCCTACCTGGAGACGTTCCGGCGCCGGCGGGCCCTGATGGCCGAGGAGCTCTCGCGCATCCCGGGGCTGAGGTTCGATCTCCCGGACGGGGCGTTCTACTTCTTCGTGGACGCGTCGAGATTCGGATCCGCGCTCCCGATCTGCCGGCGCGTGCTCGAGCGCCGCAAGGTCGTCACGATCCCCGGGGCCGCCTTCGGCGAGACGTGCGACGGATGGATCCGGATCTCGTACGCGGCGCCCGAGGAAAAGATCGTCCGGGGGATCCGTGCGTTCGGCGAGGAACTGCTGTCGTCCTGAGGCGGTGCGGCTCGGGGCTCAGTACGGTCCCGATGCCGCCGATTCCTCGGCCTGCCGGGTTTCGATCGCCCGCTCGATGAGCGCGGCCGCCGCCCGGACCGCCTCCGCGATCGCGGGGTCGTCGTCCGCGTGGAGCGCCGCATACTCGTGGAGGGCGGTGACGTCCTCCTCGGTCGCCAGCGGCAAGAGAGCCCGCACCGCCGCGAGGCGGACTTCCGTGTCACCCGATCGCATGGCCGCCTTGAGGGACGCGCGGCCCGGCTCCCCGAGCTGGGCGAGGGAGACCGCCGCGCGGTCCCGTACGGAAGGGTCTCCGCTTGCGAGAGCTCGCGAGAGGAAGAACCGAGCCCGGGGATCCCCGATCCGGCCCAGGGCCTCGACAGCCGCCGGCGCGACCTCGGCGTCCTCGATGGCGGCGTCGATGATCGGGAGCAGGGAGGAGCGGCTCTTCATCCTGCCGAGCTCCGGGATCGCGAGGAGCCTCGCCTCGCGCGTGCCGAACCAGACGCTCTCCTCGAGCGCGGGGAGATAGGCCTGAGGAACCTGCCCGGTGATCGAGCGGAACCCCTCGAGGAGCGTCTCGACGACCTCGGACTTGTACTCCGGAGGGGCCGTCACCGCCGCGTTCCAGAGCGCGTCCATGCCGCGAGCGCCGAACACCGCGAGCTCCCTGCGGGCGCGCTGGCGAACGGCTTCCGGTGCGCCGTCGAGCCAGGCCAGGCGCATCAGCGCCTCCGCCTGGGCAGGCACCGCTCCGGCCCGCGCCTTCGCCTCTTCCACGGCGCGGTCCGGGCGGATCTCCTCGGCCCCGCCGGGACCGGAGAGGATCGCGATCGAGACGATTCCCGCGACGGCGAGTCGCTGCAAGAGAGTCTCCTCCGCCGGCCGGCGCCGGGGCCGCCAGTATAGGGCGGCACGCCGCGCCCCGCCAACGGGGGCGGCGGAGGACCCCGAAGCGCTCAGAACCGATACGAGAGGCCGCCGAGCATCCCCTCGTAGGTGGTCGACTTGTCGATCCGGCTCACGTCCTGGAAGTTGTACATCCCGCTCGGATTGAGCGTGACGCCCTTGGGCCGGATCTCCGTCGCGGCGCCGCCGTAGCGGGTCACCTGCAGCCCGAAGAACGCCTCCAGCTCACGCCAGGCCTTCCAGCGCAGAGCGACCTGCGCCTCGAGCACCTGGACGCTCGTCTTTTCGGAGGCGTTCAACCCGATCGGGAGGACGAGCTGCCGCAGGAGCAGGGGACTCGTCTCGAATTCCGGGAACGGGGGGGTCGGGTAGTAGGCGATGGTCCCGGAGCCGTCCGAGGCGAGGACGGAGTAGGTCGAGGTCAGCGACGCATAGGACACGTCCGTCTTGCCGTCCAGGATCGCGGCGGCGAATCCCGTCTCGATCCGGAACCGCCGGTGCAGGGGGAAGTCGACCCGCACGCCGACCTCGGGACCGTGGCCGCTGAACTGCGAAGCGCCTCTCGCGAGGTCCGGCAGAGGAACGAGGGCGGGGAGGGGCGGGATCGGGAACACGACCGGCGTTCCGTCGTACACCGGGACGATGGAGTAGTAGGCGGCCTCCATTTCCTGCCGGTGGGTGACGTTGCGGTATCCGACCGACCAGCGGAGGGTCGCGCGGGGGGACTCGAAGGCGACGCGGGAGTAGTCGATCCGGAGATCGCGGATCGTCACGGCCGACCAGGCGTCGTAGCCGTCCGCCATGCCGTCGTCGAACATGCCGGCGAGGAGCGGGTGCGTGAAGGTCTCTCCGAACACGAAGCTCCCGGGGGAGGCCTCGGAGCGCTCCTGCGTCGTCTCGTGGGTCCACCAGGTGACCAGGATGTCCCCGAGGTTTCTCGAGAGGGAATACCCCGCGCGGTAGCGGCCGCTCTCGTGGGAATCCGGTTCGAGGGTCATGAGCCGCGTGCCGTAAGGGTCGGTCTCCGAGATCACCTGCACGGCGTCGAATCCCGCGCCCGCGGCGCGGGACAGCCACGCGGAAGCCTCGACGACGACCCAGCCGATGCGGTCCTCGTCCTCGGGGACGGCGGGCGCGGAATCGCCTTCCTCCGCGACCGAGGGCAGGGCGAAGGCCAGGACCAACCACAGGGGCGTGAACCATCGAGAATGCGATCTCATCCCGTCACCTTCCGGCTTCGTGCCGCGGCGCGCCGCGCTCCGATCTCACCGTTGCGTGTAAGAGTAGGCGATCCCCTCGTCGGTTTCCACGGCCGACATCGTGCGGCCGAGCACGGTCGTCGTGACGTCCGTTCCGTCGACGAACAGGGAGCTGCGGAAGTTCGGTCCGGTGGCGGACGCGTACAGCACCCACGAGAGCGGGAACTTGTCCTTCGCCGCCCGCACCACCACGGTGTCGCCCGTCGCGAGCTCCACGCCGAACGTCGGAGAGCTGCCCGCGACGGCCGGATCCGCGAAGGCCGTGGCGGACGTGGCGTTGCCGAACCCCGCGAACGGGCACTTGCTGCCGTAGTTGAGTGCGTCGGTCATGCTGATCTTCGGGTAGACGAGGAACTCGCGGCTCGCGGTCGAAACCCTCCGGCCGTTCGTGAGTTCCACCGTCGTGAGCGTCCGGATTCCGCTGACGGTCGTGTCGGAGACGACGATTCCCGCGTGGTTTCCGAGGGGCTGCAGGGGCGTCTCGTCGTATCGAGTGACGCTGGCGAGCGAGGAGGCGTCCATGTAGAGCGGGTCGGTCAGGAGGATCGGGGTGGAGCTCCCCGCGGGGATCTTCTCGACCGTCACCTGGTAGCGCAGCGGATAGCTCACGGGGCCCCGCGTCTGCTCCGCAATCGTGGCCGGGACGTCGCACCACAGCCCGAGCGCCTGGTAGAGGGCGACCGGGTCGCGGTCGGGGTAGAACGTGGTCGTTACCTTGGTCGCGTCCCAGACGTCGTACACCGCGACCAGGCCGACGCTCGTCTCGAACTGCACCTCGGCGTTCTTCGTGGACCCTTGGACCGGCTGGTTGGTGTCGCAGCCGAGCGAGCCTGCGAGGAGCGGGATCGCGAGCCAGGCCCCGCCCAGTGTTCTACGCATCTTCTGGCGCCTCCATGAACCGGATCGGTGGGAGAAACTACCCTGAACGGCGCGGGGGAGTCAAGGTCGGCGCGGGGCCGGACGGAGGGCTTGCGGTGAATGTTCCGCAACGGGCGGGCGGGATCCGGCCCTGTGTTAGAATTCGCGAGCCCCGCAGGAACGGCTCGGGTTCGAATCGCGGGGCGGGAGGGTGGATGTCCCGGTACACCGTCGAGGACGCCGCCGCGCTCGAGTGCCGGAGGATGGAGCGCGTGTACTCGGCGATGGCCCCGGTGTACGAGGCATTCTTCGATTGGGCGCTTGGCCCCGGCCGTCGCGCCGCGGTGGGGATGCTCGGAATCCGCGCCGGGGAGAGCGTTCTGGAGGTGGGGGTCGGAACCGGCCTGTCGCTGCCCCTCTACCCCGAGGGATGCCGCGTCGTGGGAGTGGACATCGCGGAACCGATGCTCGAGCAGGCCCGGGAACGAGCGGAAGCGCTCGGCCGGGTCGACGTCGAGCTGCGGAGGATGGACGCTCGGGATCTCTCGTTTCCGGACGAGAGCTTCGACCGCGTTCTCGCGCCCTACGTCGTGTCGGTCGTTCCGGAGCCCGATCGCGTGATGGCGGAGATGTGCCGGGTGTGCCGACGGGGGGGCTCGGTGGTCGTCGTGAACCACTTCCGGAGCCGCAACCGGCTTCTCGGCTTCTTCGAGCGCGCGCTGACGCCGGCGAGCCGCTGGATCGGCTTCCGGTTGGATCTCCCGCAGGAGGCCGTCACGGAGGCGCCCGGCCTCGAACTCGTCTCGGTGCGAGCGGTGAACCTGCTCCGACTGTGGCGCGTCGTCGAGATGCGGCGGATCTGAGGCGGGACGGTCCGGTCAGTGCTCGGGTTCGGAGCCGCGACCGGGAGCGGCGTGGGCTCCCGGCGGGCGAGGATCGCGGGATCGCGCCTCCGACAGCGTGCCGACGACCCGCATCTGCTGCCGGACGGCCGCGAACTGGCTCTCGATCGTCTCGGTCGTGACCGCGTTCCGGGTGAGCATCTCGAGCGCGCGGACCTTCTCGCGCAACGCCGCGATCTCCATGGCTCGTCCCTCGAGCTCGAGGTCCGCCTCCCGGAGCCTCCGCCGGAACTCGGAGGTCTCGCGCGCGAGGCGCTCCTCGAGGAGCCCGATCTCCTCGCGGCACTGCTTCAGCTCCCGGCTCCTCGCGTCGAGGTCGGCCTGGATCCGGACCGCCCGCAGGCCGCCGGCCCGGACCATTCCGTACTGCACGAGGAGCTGCTCGTGCTTCATCAGCAGCTCCTGGTAGAGGCCCAGCGGCAAGGACTCCCTTGGGGGCCTCGCGAGCGCGGCGGAGCGCTCCGGAGCGGGCGGGGGATCCTCGGCGCGCCCGTCGAGGCCTGCGTCCCTCAGGGCCTCGTCGGAGACGAAGTACTCGGGGCCGTAGCGCCCGGTCCGTTTCTCCGCGCGCAGGCGGCCGGCTCGGATGTACCTGCGAAGCGTCGTGACCGACAGGTCCGTCCGCTCCGCGGCCGCTCTGAGCGTCATGCGTTCCATCCCGTGACTCCGCTCCGCACGCGCCTCGGCGCGCGCCGCGTTTCTACCACACCGCGTCGGCGGGATACAAGCCCGCCGCGCGCGGAGACGTCGCCTGGCGCGACGCGCGCCGGGTTGCCGGCGCGGATGCCCCGTTGTACCTTCTGCGCGCCTTCCGGCGGCGCCTGAGGGGTGGGGGCATGAGCGGGCGAGACGGCGAGTCGAAGCACTGGGCGGACGAGGCGGCGGAGCGGGTCCGGGACTCCGGGCGGCCGCCGGTCCTCTCCACGGGGATCTCGCCCTCGGGCGAGATCCACGTCGGCAACATGCGAGAGGTCCTGACCGCCGACGCCGTGTACCGGGCGCTCCGCGACCTCGGCGTGCCCTCTCGGTTCCACTACGTCTGCGACAACTTCGACCCCCTCCGCCGCGTGTATCCGTTCCTCGATCGCGCCGAGTACGAGCCGCGGATCGGGCGGCCGATCTCCGAGATCCCCTGTCCCTGCGGAGCCCATCCATCCTACGCCGACCACTTCCTCGAGCCGTTTCTCGAGAGCCTGCGGCGGCTCCGGGTGGAGGTGGACGTCGAGCGCGCGGACCGGATGTACAAGTCGGGGCGGATGAACGCGTGCATCGTGGCGGCTCTCGAGGGTCGCGACCGGATCGCGGAGATCCTCAAGGAGGAGACCGGCAGGGAGGTGGATCCGGCCTGGTCGCCGTTCCTTCCCCTCTGCCCGGCGTGCGGGAGGATCAACGCGTCCGAGGTCGGAGGATTCTCGGCCGCGCGAGAGACGGTGGATTACGCCTGCGCCTGCGGATCGGCGGGCACGCTCCCGATGGCCGGCGGGGGGAAGCTGGTCTGGAGGGTCGACTGGCCCGCACGCTGGAAGGCTCTCGGGGTCACCGTGGAGCCGTTCGGCAAGGATCACGCGACCCGGGGAGGCTCGTACGACACCGGCGTGCGGATCGTCCGCGACGTGTTCGGCGGCGAGCCCCCCTTCCCGATCCCGTACGAGTGGATCCGCCTGCAGGGATCCGGGGACATGGCCTCGAGCAAGGGGAACGTCCTGTCCATCGAGCGGGCGCTCGACCTGGTCCCTCCGGAGGTGCTGCGCTACCTGGTTCTCCGCGAGCGCCCGCAGAGGACGATCTCCTTCGATCCCGGTCTGCCGCTCGTCCAGCTCGTGGACGAGGTGGACGACGCCGAGTCGTCCGGGCGGGACGCGAGGGCGCTGACGCTCTCGCGGGCGGCGGGGTTCCGCCCCGTCGGGGTTCCCTTCAAGCATCTGGTCGTCGTCGCCCAGGTCGCCGGGTTCGACCTGTCCCGGACCCTCGCCATCCTGGAGCGCACCGGGTACCCGGGGACCGATCCGGATGCGGTGCGGGAGCGGATGGGGTACGCTCAGAGGTGGCTCGAGCGGTACGCGCCCGAGGAGATGCGATTCCGGGTCCAGCCGGAGCTGCCGGAGGAGGCGGAGCAACTCTCGGAGGGGCAGCGGCGGTTTCTGGGCGCGCTCGCAGACCGGCTCGGCCCGCGCATGGACGGGGACGACGTGCACGCGCTGATTTACGAGATCGCGAAGGGGACGGGAGACCTGAAGGCCGCCGAGGCGTTCCGGTCCCTGTATCTGGCCCTTCTCGGGAAGCCGCGGGGGCCTCGGGCTGGGTGGTTCGTTTCCCTTCTGGGCGCGGAGTTCTGCGCGCGCCGGTTTCGGGAGGCGGCCGGGGGGACTCGATGACGAAGACGGACTCGCGTGGCGTTCGATCGGCGGGAGCGGCGGCGATCTTCGTGGCGGCGTGGCTGGCGGCGGCGGCGATCCTCGCGCCGGCCCAGGAGGCCCCGCCGCCGGCGGAGCCGGAGGCGCAGGAGCCGGCCAAGGCCGCGCCCGCGCAGGATGCGCCGCCTCAGGCCGCACCGGTCCCCGCGAAGCGGACCGTCCGGACCTTCCAGGTTTACGCCGACAACTGGTACTGGCAGCCCGACGAGATCCGAGTCCGGAAGGGCGATCACGTGGTGCTCCGCTTGAAGTCGTTCCGGGCGTCCCGGTCGTTCCTGCTCAAGGGGTACAAGCTCGACGTGCTCCTGCCGCAGGACAAGGAAGTGCGGGTCGAGTTCGACGCGGACCGGGCGGGGACGTTCCCGTTCCGGTGCGGCCGGCCGTGCGGCGACGGGTGCGCCAAGCTGCGCGGGAAGCTGATCGTCGAGGAGTAGCTTCGGGAGTGGAGGGCCGTCAGTCGGGGTTTCGGTCCCCGGCGCGGTCCGCGGCGTTCTCGCGCGGACGGCTCTCGCCGGCGAGCGGGGAGGCCGAGAGACGGTCGGCCGCATCGCGCGACACCCGGCCGAGGACGGCGTTGTGGATCTCCCAGGCGGTCGCCAGCACCCGGGCGGTCGCCTCGGAATGATGCAGGAGGTCCGCGACCCGGGAAGGGTCGATCGGGATCCGGTCCCCGCCCCGGGGGGCGGCGAGGGCCGCCACCGCCTCCCGCAGGATCCGCAGCGCCTCCTCGACCGACGGACGAACCTCGGGCTCGATGTCCCGGAGCAGCGCGGCGGTCCTCAAGAGGTCCGGCGTCGGGCGCTCGCGGTCCTCCGATCCGTTCTCCCAATGGCTCCCGGTCAGGATCCACTCGATCGTCGTGTTGCCGATCCTCGCCAGCTCCATGAGGCGCCGAGGCTCGGGGACGACGCCGTGCTCGTACTTGTGGACGGCGGACTGCGTCGTTCCGAGCAGGCGGGCCAGCTCCCACTGCCGGAGCCCCGCCTGCGCCCGGATCTGACGGATCCGACGCCCCATGCCGATCTTGTCGAGGTCGTGCATGCCCGAACGGCCCCCCGGGCCGCGCCCGCCGCCGGCGGCGGCCCGCGCTGGAAATATGGGGGCCGCGGGCGGCTCCGGCAAGCGGGCCGGTCCTCAGGCGCCCGCTCGCTCCGCGTCCCGGATCGCGGCGGCCTCGTCGATGCTCGCGACGAGACCGAGCCCGGCCAGGAAGAAGGGGAGCAGGGAGAGGACCGCGGCCCTCTGGCTTCCGGTTCCGGCCGAGACGAGCCCGAAGACCAGGGGCCCGAACATCGCCGCGAACTTGCCGGCCAGCACGAAGAAGCCGAAGAACTCGGCCTCGCGGTCGCGGGGGCTGATCTGGGCCATGAAGGACCGGGAAACCGCCTGCGTGGCGCCCATGCCGATCGCGGCTCCGCAGGCCATCGCCCAGAACGTCCCGCGGCCGGCGGCGAGCGCGCCGGCCAGCACGACGGCCACCCAGAGGAGCAGCGTGAGGAGGAGGGTGCGGCGCGGGCCGATCCGGTCGGCCAGGTACCCCGAGGCGAGGGCGCCGGGGAACGCCACGACGTTCAGCACGACGAACAGGGCCACGACCTCGGCGCTCGAGAACCCGAACGTCACCGTCGCGTAGATCGCGCTGAAGCTGATCACGGTCGAGATCCCGTCCGTGAAGAAGAGGGACGCGAGCACGAACTTCGCCGCTTCCCGGTGCCTCTCGAGGCGGGACAGCGTCCGCCGGACGCGCCGGAATCCCACCGCGAGAGCCTCTCCGGGGGCTGCGAGGCGACCCTGCGCCGGGGCCTCGCGCAGCCAGAGAAACGCGGGGAGGGCGAAGAACAGGTAGAACGCCGCCACGACCAGGAACGAAACGCGTCGCGCCGCGAGGGCGGAGGGGACGAGCGCGCCCGCCGCGTCGCGGAGCGGCTCGGCGAGAAGGGGCAGGCACGCGAGCAGGGACAGGAGACCGCCTAGGTAGCCGACCGCCCACCCCCAGCCCGAGATCCTCCCGATCGTCGCGGGGGTCGAGACGTCGGGGAGGAAGGAGTTGTAGAACACGTAGCCGGCCTCGAAGCCGACGGTGCCGAGGACGAAGAGCGCCATGCCGAGCGCCACGTCCCCGGGCCCGACGAGGACGAGCGAGGCGGTGGCGCACACCGTCAGGAGGGTGCTCCCGACGAGGAGGGCCTTCCGCCTTCCCGCGTAGTCCGCGAGGGCGCCGACGAAGGGGGAGACGGCGGCGACGAGGAGCATGGCCAGGAAGTTCGCGATCCCCCACAGCCGGTCGCCGCGGTTGTCGGCCGCGTCGACCACGGCCTCGCGGAAGTAGATCGCGAACGCCACGGTGACGATCAGCGTCGTGTACGAGGAGTTCGCGAAATCGAAGAGGCACCAGGCCCAGACCTGCCGGGACCGCAAGGGGCCGCGAGGCGGGCCGGGCGGCGTCAGCGGTCGCCCCAGTGGAGCTTCGTCCGGAGCACCTCGAAGAAGCCCCGCCGGTTGACGCGGACCAGCCGGACGGGACGCGGATGGCGATCGACCCGGATCGAGTCCCCGAGCCGGAAGGGAAGGCCGACCTGGCCGTCGAGCGTCAGGTACACCGCCTCGCTCCGGTTGCGCAGCCGGACGTCGATCCGCACGGAGCCGGGCACGACGAGCGGCCGGTACGTCATCGTGTGGGGGCAGATCGGGGCGATCACGAAGGCGTTCATGCGCGGATCCAGGATCGGTCCGCCCGCGGACAGGTTGTAGGCGGTCGAGCCGGTCGCCGTCGAGAGGATGAGGCCGTCGCTGGTGTAGGTCGCCACCTCGGCGCCGTCCACGCGGACCTCGAGGACGATCATCCGCGCGAGCGCCCCCTTGGTGATGACGGCGTCGTTCAGGAGGAGATAGTCTCCTCGCTTCCGGCCCCGGGAGAGCAGCCGCGCCCTCAGGGCGCACCGCTCCTCGATCTCGTACCGGCCCTCGAGCACGCGCTCGAGGCCGGGGAACAGCTCCTCCCGCTGCAGCTCGGTCAGGAAGCCCAACCCCCCGAGGTTGATCCCGAGGATCGGAACGCCCTTCGGCGAGGCGGCGCGGGCGACCGAGAGAAGGGTCCCGTCGCCGCCCGCGACGATGACCAGATCGGCCGGCCGGGACAGGGTCCCGCGGGAGACCCCGTCGCGGCGTCCGAGGGCCCGGGACGTTTCCGCGTCGAAGCGCACGCGGACGCCGCGCTCCTCGAGCCAGTGCCCGATCTCCTCCGCGACCCGCAGTCCCTCCTTCGGGCCGATCTTCGCCACCAGCGTGACCCGACGGATCGGGGACGCGGGCGCACCCGCCCGGGGGGCGCTCACGGGAGCGGTCCGTGGGCGGCCTCGAGGGCCTCCCGGATCCGTCGTTCCAGGTCGGCGGCGCCGAGTCCGGGCGCCGACGGCCGCACGTGCACGAAGAACTCCACGTTCCCCTCCGCTCCGCGCAGGGCGGACGCGACGACTCCGGCCACGCCGAGGCCCCGCGACGACGCGAACGCCGCGATCCGGGCCAGCACCTCGGCGTGCCGGGCGGGATCGCGAACGATCCCGCCACGGCCGACCTTCCCGCGACCGACCTCGAACTGCGGCTTGACGAGCGCGACGACCTCCCCGTCGGGGCCCGGGCAGCACGCCGCCACGGCGGGAAGCACGAGCTCGAGGGAGATGAAGGATACATCGACGACCGCGAGGGAAGGACGGAAGGGAAGATCCTCGGGGAAGAGACCGCGGGCGTTGATCCCCTCGAGCACCGCGACCCGGGGGTCGGTCCTGAGGCTCCAGTCGAGCTGCCCGCGCCCGACGTCGAGGGCGATGACGCGCCGGGCTCCGGCGCGCAGGAGCACCTGGGTGAACCCTCCCGTGGAGGCCCCGACGTCGAGGGCGTCGCGGCCGGAGGGATCCACGCGGAGCGCGACGAGGGCGGGCGCGAGCTTCTCCGCCCCTCGCCCCACCCATCGACGGGCGGGAGCGACCTCGAGACCGGCGTCGCGCGCGATCCGACGGCCGGGCTTCTCGATCCGCTCGGAGCCCGAGCGGACCCGTCCGGCGAGCACCATGGCCTGCGCCTTCTCCCGGGTCGGGGCGATGCCCCGCTCGACGAGCAGGACGTCGACCCTCTCCCGCGCGACCGCGCTCACCGCCGCCTCGCGGCCGCGAAGCGGGCGAGCGAGCGCAGAGCCTCGCTCTCGACGCCCGATCGTTCCAGCTCCTCGATCGCCAGGGCCGCGTGCCGCTCCGCCTCGCCGCGAGAGGCCTCGAGGCCGAGGAGAGCCGGGTACGTCGCCTTCCCGGCCCTGCGGTCCTTTCCGGGAGTCTTCCCGAGCGCCTCGGCGGTCGAGGTCGCGTCGAGGACGTCGTCCGCGATCTGGAAGGCGAGGCCGACCTCGGCGGCGTAGCGCGCGAGCGTCTCCTCGATCGCGGGGGGGGCTCCCGCGTGGATCGCGCCGACGCGGGCGGCGGCGACGAGGAGGGCGCCGGTCTTCCTTCGATGGATCCACTCCAGGAGTCTCGCGTCCGGGAGGCGGCGCTCCGCCTCGAGGTCCGCGATCTGGCCCCCGACCATCCCGAGGGGCCCCGCTCCCGCCGCCGCGGCGGCCACGGCCGCGGCGCGCCGGCCGGCGAGCGCCTCCCCGGGGGGATCGGTCGCCAGGACCTCGAAGGCCAGGGTCAGGAGAGCGTCCCCCGCGAGGATCGCCTCCGCCTCGCCGAACGCCCGGTGGACGGTCGGCCGGCCCCTCCGGAGGTCGTCGTCGTCCATTGCCGGCAGGTCGTCGTGGATCAGGGAGTAGGCGTGGATCATCTCGATCGCCGCCGCGGGCCCCGTCACGTCCTCCGGTCTCCCGCCGCACGCCTCGCAGGCCGCGAGGACGAGGGCGGGACGCAGGCGCTTGCCCCCGGCGAAGACGGCGTACCGCATCGCGCGGGCCAGGGTGGCGGCCGGCCCGTTCTCGCCGGGGAGGAGCCGGTCGAGCGCGTCGTCGACGCCCCGGGCGAGCGGGCCGATCCCACCCATGGAGCTCAACCGTGCTCCTCGCCCGCGCGCCCGCGATGCTCGACTCTCCGGACGGATTCGGCCCGCCCGGTCGAGGGGTCGATCTCGAGGAGCACCGCCTGCAGCCGCGGGTCTTCCTTGGCGACGGAGAGCCGGACGGGGCGCTGGGTCAGGAAGCGCTCGATCGCCTCGGTCTTCTCGACGCCGATGACCGAGTCGTGCGGGCCGGTCATCCCCGCGTCGGTGACGAAGGCGGTGCCGCCGGGAAGGAGCCGCTCGTCGGCGGTCGGCACGTGCGTGTGGGTCCCGACGACCGCGGAGACCCGGCCGTCGAGGTACCAGGCGAGGGCCGCCTTCTCGCTCGTCGCCTCGGCGTGGAAGTCGACGACGACGACGCGAGCCTCCCGTCGGAAGGCGTCGAGCGCGACGTCCGCGGCGCGGAACGGATCGTCGACCGGGGGCATGAACACGCGGCCCATCAGGTTCGCCACGCCCACCGGCGTCCCGTCGGGCGCGGCGACGACGCAGGTGCCCCGGCCGGGGGTGCCGTCCGGGTGATTGGCCGGGCGGAGCAGCCGCGGGTGGTCCGCGAGGTAGGGGATGATCTCCTTCCGGTCCCAGATGTGGTTCCCGGTCGTGACCACGTCGCATCCCGCCCGGAAGATCTCGTCCGCGATCGCCGGCGTGAGGCCGTTCCCGCCCGCGGCGTTCTCGCCGTTCGCGATCACGAGATCGGGCCGGAGCTCGGCGCGGAGGCGGGCGAGGCCGGAGCGCAGCGCCGTCCGTCCGGGAAGGCCGACCACGTCGGCGACGAACAGGATCTTCATCACACCGCGTACTGCACGGCCCGCATCTCGCGGATGACCGTGACCTTGATCTGGCCGGAGTAGGCGACGTCGCTCTCGATCGCACGGGCGACGGCCTTGGCGAGGGCGTGGGCGTCTTCGTCGGAGGCGGTCTTCGCGTCGAGGAGGACCCGGATCTCCTTGCCGGCCTTGACGGCGTACGCCTGGGTCACCCCGGGGAACCCGGCCGCGATCGCCTCGAGGCGCCTCAGGCGCTCGACGAAGACCTCGAGGTTGTCGCGGCGCGCCCCCGGCCGGTTCTCGGACACGCGGTTCGCGATCCGGAGGATCTCCGCCTCGACGCTCGCGACCTCGGCGTCCGGGTGGAGCGCCTGGATCGCCTGCACCACCTCGGCGCTCTCCCCGTAGCGGCCCGCGATCTCCGCGGAGGAGAGCGCGGTGTGGCCGGAAACGGCCTCGTCCACCCGGCCGACCTCGTGCAGCAGCCCGGCCCTTCGGGCCACCTCCGCGTTCGCGCCCACCTCCGCGGCCATGTGGCCGGCGACGAGGGCGACCTCGGTGCAGTGCTGGAGGAGGCTCTGTCCGTGATGCGTCCGGAACTTCATGCGGCCGACGAGGCGGGCGAGCCGCGGGTGCGGATCGGAGATCCCGAGCGCGAAGGCGGCCTGGGAGCCCGAGGACTCGACGATCTCCTCGATCTCGCTGCGGACCTTCGCGACGACCTCCTCGATCCTCGCCGGATGGATCCGCCCGTCCTCGATGAGGCGCTCGATGGCGACGCGGGCGATCTCGCGCCGGATCGGATCGAAGGAGGAGATGAGGATGGCCCTCGGCGTGTCGTCCACGACGACGTCGATGCCGGTGGCCATCTCGAGGGCCCGGATGTTCCGGCCCTCGCGTCCGATGATCCTCCCCTTCATCTCGTCGCTCGGGAGCTCGATGAAGCTGACGGTCGTCTCCACGGCCTCCCGGACGTTGACCCGCTCGGTCGCCTGGACGACGAGCCGGAGGGCGTCGCGCTCCGCGCGGGCCCGGGCCTCGTCCTCGATGCGGCGGGAGAGCCGCGCGGCCTCGCGGCGCGCCTCCGCCTCGGCCGCCGCCTCCAGCTCGGCGCGGGCCTCGGCCGCGGTCAGGCTCGCCGCGCGCTCCAGCGCCTGCCGGGCCTTCCCCGCCTCGGCCTCGGCGGCCGCGAGGCGCTCTCGGGCGGACTGCTCGGTTCTCAGGACGGCGGTCTGGCGGCGCTCGAGGTCGCGCTTGCGCCGCTCGATCGCGGCCGCCTCCCCCTCGACCTCCCGGGCCCGGTTCTCGACGGTCGCCTCGCGGGCCTCCAGCTCGCGCTCCCGGCGATCGGCCTCCTCCTCGAGGGCCAGCGTCTTCTCCTGGGTGGCGACCAGGATCTCCTTCGACTTGTTCTCGGCGTCGAGGCGAGCCTCGGAGAGGAGGCGGCGGGCCGTCTCCCTCGCGCTTCTGAGGATCGAGCGCGAGGCCCAGGCCGCGAGGCCGAGCATCGCCAGGGACGCGACGAGTCCGACGATGAGGGGAATCAGCGCCTGGCCAGCGTTCGGCTCCACCGTTCCCCCTCGGGGCAGCGGCCCGAAGGGCCGCGGCCCGCGCCCGAGGCGCCGGCGTCTCGGCGGAGGGATCGCCGGATGGCGGAGGGGACGCTGCTCGGAATCGGGACCCCCGCGTGGGCCGTGTGGGCGGTTCCTGATGAACCCGCGCTACAAGGCGGGGGCGTGGGGACGACTTTAGGCTTCCTCTTGCGAGAGAGGCTTGCTCACCGCCGTCTGCCCGAAGCCCCCTCGTGACCGACGTTGGCTCAAGAGAAGCTACCCATCACGCGCCCCGCAGGGGTCTCACTCCCTGTTCCGCTTCCGTTCCCTGCTCGTCCCATCGTTCATCGAGCGATCGATCCGCCGCGCCCGTCGGCGCGGCCAAGCCTCACTCGGCGAGGACCTCGTCGAGGGAAGCCACCAGCCGGGCCAGCCGCTCCTCGAGCTCCCGGTCTTCCCGAGGCTCCTGCGGCCCGGCCCGGAACCAGTCGTCCGTGATGTTCAACGCAGCCAGGATCGCGATCTTCAGGGAGTCGGCGGTTCCCGTTCCGTCGCCGACCTCCTGCATCCGCCGGTCGACCTCCTTCGCGAGCCGCTCGAGGTACTCCGCGTCGCCGTCCCCCCGGAGATGGTAGGTCCGGCCGAAGATCGTCACGGGGGTGGACCGGCCCTCGCTCGCCTCGTTCATGCTCCTCGCCCCCGGTCCGGCCCGGGGACGGGATCCCCGGCCGGTCCTTCCTCCTCTCGGAGGTCGCGGATCGCGTCTCGCAACGCGGTCCGAACCCGCGCGAGATCGTCGTCTGCGCCCCCGGACCCGGACCGGGCTCCTCGGTCTCCCGTCTCCAGAGCCGCGATCCGGGCCCTCAGGGCCGCGCACTCCTCCTTGCGGCGGTCCCCCTCAGACCGGAGGTGTCGGATCCGCGCCGCGGCCTCGAGGATCCGGTCCTCGAGCGTCCTGACGATTTCCTCTTTCATGCGCCCATCGGGGGCGTTCCGCCGCGGATTTTCGCCCCGGTTTCCCTCAGGGCGGCCTCGATCAAGGCCGACCGGTACGTTTCCACCTCGGGATCGGTCAGCGTCAGCTCGGACGGCTGAAGGATAACACGCACCGTGAGCGACGACTCCCCGTCGCAGAGAGGTTTCCCCTCGTAGCGGTCGACCGCCTCGAAGCGCGCCGGAGCGGGGGCGGGGACCGCCCGGAGCGCGGCGATCAGCGCGCGGTACTCCTGGCCGGCGGCGAGGACGAACGACAGGTCTCGAGCGACCGCCGGAACGCGGGGGAGCGGCTCGGCGGGGCGCTCGGGCCCCTCGGCGTCGAGCAGCGTCGCCAGATCGATCTCGGCGACGAGGACCGGGGTCCCGAGGCCCAGGCTCGCCTCCAGGTTCGGATGGACCTCTCCGCCCCAGGCCGCGTCGCCCGCGGCCCCGGAGGCCCAGACGGCCGCGCGCCCCGGGTGGAGCCCCGCGAGGTCCGCCCGACGGAGGTCCCACCGGATCCCGGGCCGCAGGGCCTCGAGGACGGCGGCGACCGCCCCGGAGAGATCGAAGAAGTCGGCCGGCCGCGGCCGGGAGCTCCAGTGGCGCGGCGCTCCCGCTCCCGCCCAGGCGATCCCGGCGCGCGGACGCTCGTCGGGGAACGGGTCCGCGGCGCGGCGGACGAACACCCGGCCGACCTCGAACAGCCTCACGTCCTCTGCGCCGCGCCTCAGGTTCCGGTCGGCGGCGCGCAGGAGGCCCGGAAGAACCGAGCGACGGAGCCGGGCGAGGGGCTCGGCGATCGGGTTCGTGACCTCGATCGGAGCGGGGGCCGACGGTCCGACGAACGGATCGTCCTCCCCGGCGGCGTTCATCGCGTAGTTGAACGCCTCGTGGAATCCGAGTCCCGCGAGGACCGTCCGCGTCCGCTCCTCGGCCTCGACGAGGCGGTCGTGCGCCGGAGAGACGGTCTCGGAGGTCGCGGCGAGGGGGATCCGGTCGTAGCCGAGATGGCGCGCGATCTCCTCGACGAAGTCGGCCTCGCGGAGGAGATCGACCCGGAAGGAGGGGGGCCGCGCCAGAAGATCGCCGTCAGGGGCCTCCTCGACGCCGATGCCGAGCCGGACGAGCGCCTCCCGCATCGCGTCGACTCCCGGATCGTAGCCGAGGAGACGGCGGACCCGCACGGGACGGACCCGCACGGGACGGGGCGAGGCGAGGCGGGGACCCACGTCGACGAGGCCCGGGGCCGCGGCGCCTCCGGACAGCTCCGCGAGGAGCCGGACCGCGAGGTCCTGCGCGGCCAGGACGCCGTCGGGGTCCACGCCGCGCTCGAAGCGGTGGCTCGCGTCGGTCGCCAGTCCGAGGCGACGGGCCGTGCTCCGCACCGAGCCGGGCTCGAAGACCGCCGCCTCGACCAGGACCTCGGTCGTGGAGCCGCGGATCTCGCTCGAGGCGCCGCCGATGACGCCGGCGAGCGCGACGGGGCGGGACTCGTCCGCGATGACGAGCATGCCGGGCGAGAGGTCCCTCGGGACGCCGTCGAGGGTGACGAGGGTCTCGCCGGGCCGGGCGCGGCGGACCCGGATCGCGCCTCCCCCGACGCGCGCGAAGTCGAACGTGTGGATCGGATGGCCGGTCTCGAGGAGGACGAGGTTGGACGCGTCCACGACGTTGTTGACCGATCGCAACCCGCAGGCCTCGAGCCTCCGCGCGACACGGGGGGGCGAGGATCCGACGCGCACGCCGCGGACGAGTCTCGCGGTGTATCGGGGGCAGAGGTCGGGCGCCTCGACGGCCACGTCCACGGCCCCCGCCGCGGGCGCTCCCTGTTCGGGAGGCGGCGCGGGGCGGGGGAGGAGGGCCCGGGAGAACGCCGCCGCGATCTCCCGGGCGACCCCGACGTGGCCGAGGCAGTCGGGACGGTTCGCCGGAACGTCGAGATCCAGCACCTCTTCGCCGGGCTCCCCGGACCAGGAGTCGACGGTCAGCCCGCGGGCGGTCAACGCCTCGGCGGCGTCTCGCGCGCTCAGGCCGCCGAGGTCCACGATCTCTCCGAGCCAGGCGAACGAGACGAGCATGGCGAGCCTCCGGGGGGCTTGGGGGCCCTCCTCAGGCGGGGAATCGGGCCAGGAAGCGGACGTCGTTCTCCATCAGCATGCGCAGATCCTCGATGCCGTGCCGCACCATGGCGATCCGGTCGATGCCGAGGCCGAACGCGAAGCCGGTGTATCGCTCGGCGTCGATTCCGACCGCCTCGAAGACCGCGGGGTGGACCATCCCCGCCCCCCCGAGCTCCAGCCAGCCGGTGCCCTTGCAGGCCCGGCAGCCCCGGCCCCCGCAGACCCGGCACGAGACGTCGTACTCGCATCCGGGCTCCACGAACGGGAAGTAGCCGGGCCGGAATCGGATCCTCACGTCCTCGTCGAAGAACCGCTTCCAGAGAACGTCGATCGTTCCCTTGAGGTCGGCCATCGAGATCCCCTCGTCCACGACGAGGGCCTCGAGCTGGTGGAACATCGGGAGGTGGGTCGCGTCGAGGTCGCGCCGGTAGACCCGGCCCGGGCAGACCATGCGGATGGGCGGCCTGCGGGTCCGCATCGTCCGGATCTGCACCGGCGACGTGTGGGTCCGGAGCAGGAGCCCCCCCTCGACGTAGAACGTGTCGGTCGCGTCGCGCGCCGGATGATCGGGGGGGAGGTTGAGGGCCTCGAAATTGTGGAAGTCGTCCTCGACCTCGGGGCCGCTCTCCACCGTGTAGCCGAGGTCGCGGAAGATCCGCTCGAGCTCCCGGCGGGTCCGGGTCACGGGGTGGAGGGAGCCGCGCCAGAAGGCCCGCTCGGGGAGGCCGACGTCCAGCCCGCCCGAGGCGATCGCCGCACGGCACCGGGCGGTCTCCGCCTCCTCCGCCGCGGCGGAAAGGCGCGCCTCGAGCCGTCCCTTGAGCGCGTTGAGCGCCTTCCCCGCCGCGGGCTTCTCGGCGGGGGACAGGGCCGCGAGGACCCTGAGAAGCGCCTGCAGCTCCCCCTTGCGGCCGAGGAATCGGACGCGCACCGCCTCGACCGCCGCGGGATCGCAGGCGGCCGAGGCGAGCCCCGCCTCGAAGTCGCGCTCGATCCTCTCGAGGTCGCGGAGCACCGGCGGCCCGTCAGGCGCCGGCGGCGGCCTGCCGCGCGGCGGCGACCACGCGGGCGAACGCCGCGGGGTCGTGCACCGCGAGGTCCGCCAGGATCTTGCGGTCGAGACGGACGCCCGCGAGCTTCAGCCCGTGCATCAGGGTGGAGTACGACGTCTCGTGCAGCCGGGCCGCGGCGTTGATCCGGACGATCCACAGCCGGCGGAAGTCGCGCTTCCGAGCCCGGCGGTCCCGGAACGCGAACGCGAGCGACCGCTCGACCTGCTGCTTCGCGATCCGGTACAGCTTCGACTTCGCGAGATAGTACCCCTTGGCCCTCCGCAGGACCTTCTTCCTCTTGAGGCGCCTCTTGTTGCCTCTCTTCACCCGGGGCATCGTTCGTCCTCCAGGCCGTCGGACCTCCTCGGGCCCGAGCGGCGGGAATGCGGCCGCTCCGACCGCCCCCGGCGGGGCGCGCGGGCGTTCCTCTCGGGTCTCAGTTCGGAATCATCCGCGCTACGCGCTTCCGATCCGCTCGGGACACGAACGCCGGCATGTCGAGACCGCGTTTCCGCTTCGTGGTCTTCTTGGTCAGGATGTGGCTCTTGAACGCCTTCGATCGCTTGATCTTCCCGCCCGCGGTCTTCTTGAACCGCTTCGCGGCGCCTCGGTGCGTCTTCAGCTTGGGCATGTTCCGGACTCCCGCGAGACCCTTCAGGGCTCGTTGCTCTTCCGCTCGACCATCTCCCGCGCCCGATCGAGGAACGCCTCGAGGCCGACCGCACCGAGATCCCCCTCGCGGCGGGAGCGGAGGGCCACCGTGCCCGCCTCGGCCTCGCGGTCTCCGACGACCAGCATGTACGGGACCTTCTCCAGCTGGGCCTGCCGGATCTTGGCCCCGATCTTCTCGTTGCGCGCGTCCACGCGCGAGCGCAGCCGCGCCTCCCGCAGCCTCTCCGCCACCCGCTCGGCGTACGGGACGGAACGGTCCGTGATCGGCAGCACGCGGGCCTGCTCCGGCGCGAGCCAGAACGGGAACGCCCCGGCGCAGTGCTCGATCAGGATCCCGAAGAAGCGCTCGAGCGAGCCGAGCATCGCGCGGTGGATCATCACCGGCCGCCGCTCCCGGTCCTCTCCGTCCACGTAGCGGAGGTCGAACCGTTCGGGCAGGACGTAGTCGAGCTGCACCGTGCCGAGCTGGTGCTCCCGTTTCAGCGCGTCGAGCACGATGAAGTCGACCTTGGGCCCGTAGAACGCGCCGTCCCCCTCGTTGACGCGGAACGGCTGCCCCGTGGCCTCGAGGGCGGCGCGGAGCGACGCCTCGGCGCGATCCCAGAGGGCGTCGTCCCCGGCTCGATGCTCGGGCCTCGTCGCCAGGAAGATCCGGACCTCGGGGAGGGCGAAGAGGGAGTAGGTCTCGAGGTACATCCTCACCAGGGACTCGACCTCGCTCCGGATCTGCTCCTCGGTGCAGAAGATGTGCGCGTCGTCCTGGCAGAACGTCCGCACGCGGGTGAGGCCGGCGGTCACCCCGGACAGCTCGTAGCGGTGCAGCCTGCCGAAGTCCGCAAGGCGGATCGGGAGCTCGCGGTAGGAGTGGCGGCCTTCCGCGAACAGCAGGCAGTGCGAGGGGCAGTTCATCGGCTTCAGCGCGTAGGACCGCCCTTCCGCCTCGGTGAAGAACATGCTGTCCCGGTAGTGCTCGTAGTGGCCCGACCGCTTCCAGAGCGAGGCGTCGAAGACCTGCGGCGTGATCACCTCCGAGTAGCCGTAGCGGACGTACAGGCTCCGGACGTGGTCCACCATCAGGCGGTAGACGGTCGCCCCCTTCGGGTGGAAGAAGGGGCTGGCGGGGGCCTCGGGGTGGAACGAGAAGAGGTCGAGATCCTTCCCGAGCTTCCGGTGGTCGCGTCGCCGCGCCTCCTCGAGGAAGTCGAGATGGGCCTTGAGATCGTCGGCCGAGAAGAACGCGGTCCCGTAGATCCGCTGGAGCATCTTGTTCCGCTCGTCGCCGAGCCAGTACGCGCCGGCGACGGATAGGAGCTTGAACGCCCCGATGCGTCCGGTGGAGGGGAGGTGGGGGCCTCGGCAGAAATCGGTCCACGCCCCCTGCCGGTACACGGACACGGTCTCGCCGCCCTTGGTCTCGGCGAAGTGGACCTTGTACGGCTCCCCTTCGGCCTCGAAGATCGCGATCGCCTCTCCCTTCGTCATCTCGAGGCGCTCGATCGGGAGGTCCCTGCGCACGATCTCCCGGACCCGCTCCTCGATCGCCGAGAGGTCGGCGTCGGTGAACGGCTGCTCCCGGTCGAAGTCGTAGTAGAACCCGTCCTCGATCACCGGCCCCTGGGCGATCTTCGTCCCGGGGAAGAGCTCCTGCACGGCGTGCGCCGTCGCGTGGGCGGTGGAATGCCGCAGGATCTCGAGGGCGTCCGGATCTCCCGGGAGCACGAACTCGATCGCGCCGTCCTCGAGGATCGGCCGCGACAGGTCGACGAGCTTCCCGTCGAGCCTCGCGGCCACCGCGGCGCGCGCCGCGTCCCCCGGGAGCTCCCGCGCGAGCGCGAGCGCGCTCGCGCCCCTCGGCACCCGCCGCTCGGAGCCGTCCGGCGTCCTGATCGAGATCCTGTCCGGACCCTGGGCCATGCGCGAACGCCCTCGCGGTCCCTCTCCCTCGGCCCGCACCCCCCCGGAAGACCTCCCTCCGGGCGGAAGCCGTGGAACGGGAATGGTAGGCGCGCGCGGATTTGAACCGCGGACTTCTACCGTGTCAGGGTAGCGCTCTCCCCCTGAGCTACGCGCCTGCCGACGCTGTTCCGCCTCGCCCGACACGAAAACGGCGAGGCGAAGCGCGAAGGTACCACAGCCCGCAAGGGGTGTCAACGAAAGGAGTTCTGCCGCCGAGCCCGCGGCGAATCCCCGCAAGATCCTGTTGCTTCGGGATTTCGGTTTGGATACCATTCCCCCGCCCGCCCGACGAGGGGGACCTCCCCGGGAACGCGGGCCCGGAGACCGGGTATGGGGACGGTCTTTTGATCCGATTCCATCGGGGAGACTTCCGGATCACGGTGCTGGACACCGGCTCCCTGTGGCTCGACGGGGGGGCGATGTTCGGCGTCGTGCCCCGTTCGCTCTGGGAGAAGGAGCGGCGCCCCGACGATCGGAACCGGATCCGGCTGGGGGTCCACGCCCTGCTCCTCGAGGACGGGCGGCGAACGGTCCTGGTGGACACGGGGGCCGGGGGGCGCTGGGACGCGAAGGCCCGCGACATCTACGGCCTGGAGACGCGAGAGCCCGCGGAGTACCTCGCGGAGGCGGGCCTCGGCCCGGACCGGATCGACCTCGTCGTGAACACGCACCTGCACTTCGACCACGCGGGAGGAAACGTCGCCCGGGGGGCGGGGGGCGATCCGGTTCCCGCCTTCCCGAACGCCGCGTACCTCGTGCAGCGCGGCGAGCTCGAGTTCGCGCGCTCGGCGAACGAGCGCACGAGGGCCTCCTACCGCCCCGACGATTTCGAGCCGCTCGCCTCCCTCGGGATGCTGCGGCTTCTGGACGGCGACGCCGACCTCGGGGGCGGGCTCGAGCTGCGGGTCGCGCCGGGACACACCCCGCACCTGCAGGTCCCGGTCGTCTCGACCGGGGAGGGGAAGGTCGCCTTCCTGTCCGATCTGGTTCCGATGACGAGCCACCTGCCGTACCCGTACGTCATGGGGTACGACGTCGAGCCGCTGCGGACGGTGGAGAGCAAGAAGCGAATCCTTCCCGAGGCCGCGCGGGACGGATGGATCCTCGTGTTCCAGCACGACGGCGAGACGCCTCTGGCGGCGCTCGCCGAGGAGAGCGGCAAGCTCGCGGCGAGGCCCTTCCGGGACCGCGGAAGGGGCGAGGCCGGGGCGGATGCTGGACATCGAGATCGTGCGGTCGACCCCGGGGCGCTCCCGCGGGAGGATCTCCCATGACCGACTGGAAGTCTTCGCTGAGGGCGGACCCCACGCCCTGGCTTCTCGAAACCGCGTGCGCGCCGATCCGGAGGCGCGTGCTCACCGACATCCTGGACCGGGGGCGCGACGACGCCGACGTCCAGAAGGCCCGGCACGAGGCGGCGCTCTATCCGCCGGCGCTCCGGCTCCAGAGGCTGCAGAGGAAGGACGGAACGTGGGGCGGCGCCGTGCACGCGGGCGACGCCCGAAGGGTGCAGCCCAGCCTCGAGCACGGCCTGTGCTCGCTCTTCGAGTACGGCTGGGGGAGGGAGTCGAAGCCCGTGCGGCAGGCGGCGGCCGCGCTCCGCACGTTTCTGACCTCGAAGAGGGACCTCAAGCTCTACGAGTTCGCGAGGGTCGTGAAAGCGGACGACCGCCGCGAGAGGTACTACCGCTGGTTCCTGAGGATCCTGAGCCTCGGCCTCCTCATCCGCGGCGGCTACGAGGACGACCGCCACCGGATGTCGGTGATGGAGCTGCTCGACCTGTGCAGCGGGTTCGTGGACGACCCCGTCGCGAGGAACCCGGTCGAGGAGATCGGCGCGAGCCATCCGCTGATCCGGGCGGCCGCCTGGAAGCGGGACTATCCGTTCCTGCCGGACCTCTATCTGACCCGCGTGTTCGCGTTCTCCCCCTGGCTTCTGGACGGCGAGCTCGCGAAGATGAAGCTGAAGAAGATCTACGACTACGTGATGTCCGAGACGTACCAGCGGCTGGCTCCCGATCTCGGGCTCGTGCGGACCGCCAAGGGCGCCATCGTCAAGGGGGGCGGGTTGCGCATCCGTCCGGTCGACTTCTACCAGAAGCACGGGGGGCTGGACGAGCTTCTCCACCACCTCGAGCTCCTGGCGCGGCTCGGCCTGATCAACCGATACCCGATGCTCATGGCCCATCTCGAGTGGATCCACGCGCAACAGAGCCGGGAGGGGCGCTGGAACCTCCCCGGGAAGCTGCTCAACGAGAGCAGCCGCTGGACCGATCTGATGCGGATCGAGAAGGACTGGCGGAGTCCCGCCCGCAAGGAGGCGGACCTGACGTTCCGGATGCTTCTGATCCTCAAGTACCAGTGGGAGAGGCAGGTCCGGATGCTCGACCGGCGCGACGACGGCTACACGATCTAGGCGGACCTCTCCGTCTCGGGAGCCGTTGCCGCCGGTCGGAGCGGCGGGGATTGCGCGTCGGCGCCCGACAGCCGCCCGAAGAACATCTTGCCGGCCGTCGTCTGGATGACGCTCGTCACGACGATCTCGACGCTCCGGCCGATCAGGCTGCGGGCGTTGTCCACGACGACCATCGTGCCGTCGTCGAGGTAGGCGACGCCCTGGTTGGGCTCCTTCCCCTCGCGCAGGATGCTCACCTTCATCGACTCTCCGGGGAGCACCACCGGCTTGATCGCGTTGGCGAGCTCGTTCAGGTTCAGCACCTCGATCCCCCGGAGCGACGCCACGCGGTTCAGGTTCAGGTCGTTGGTGACGAGCTTGGCGCGCGTGCGGCGCGCGAGCTCGATCAGCTTCAGGTCGACCTCCCGGACCTCGGGGATCTCCTCCTCGGAGAAGACGACGCTCGACGAGGACGCCTTCTTGAGGCGCTGGAGCACCTCGAGCCCCTTCCGGCCCCTCGCGCGGCGCAGCGGATCCTGCGAGTCTGCGATGTACTGGAGCTCCCGGAGGACGAACGAGGGGATCACCATCCGGCCCTCGAGAAAGCCGCTCTCGCAGACGTCGGCGATCCTGCCGTCGATGATGACCGAGGTGTCGAGGATCTTCGTGGCCGGAGCCGGCGGCCCCTCGCGGCCGAACGCGGAGGCGACGTCCTCCCCGCGCAGCACGGCGGCGAGGCGGGCCCCGGCGAACCCCCCGGCGTAGAGCGCGATCAGGTAGACGAACGGCCTCAGGGGGGCGGTCGCGAGCCCTCCCGTCCCCTCGGGGAGGATCCGCACGACCACGACCCCGACCAGCCCTCCCACGAGCACGCCCAGGGCGGCGCCGGCGACCGTCCAGATGTCGCGCGTCCTCAGGATCTGCTCCGCCGCGAGCGCCGCGAGGGCGAAGACGAGACCCGCGAGAAGGCTCCCGAGCGGGCCGGCCCAGGCGTCGCCGAAGGCGGCGGCGGGCCTGAGCGCGAGCGCGAGCAGGAGACACAACGCAACGAGCGCCGCGCGCGCCAGCCAGCGACCCATCGTCTCCTCCCGGGGGCGCGATCGGCGCCCGACGCGATTATACGCGGGGGTACCCGGCGCCCCCGCCTCGGGTCACGATTCCGACCAGGCGGCGTTCTCGAAGCGGGTGAACTCACGGAGGAACACGAGGTCCACGGTGTCCGTCGGGCCGTTCCGCTGCTTGCCGATGATCAGCTCCGCCTTGCCGCGCAGGTCCGGGTCGTGCTTCTTGTAGATCTCCTCCCGGTAGAGGAAGAGGACCACGTCCGCGTCCTGCTCGATCGCTCCGGACTCTCGGAGGTCCGAGAGCTGCGGCCGGCGGTCGCCGCTTCGCTGCTCGGGCGCGCGCGAGAGTTGCGAGAGCGCGAGCACCGGGACCCCGAGCTCCTTCGCGAGCTCCTTGAGCGACCTCGAGATGTCGGAGATCTCCTGCTGCCGGCTCTCGTACTGCCCGCGGCCGCTCATCAGCTGGAGGTAGTCGACGATGAGCAGGTCGAGGCCGTGCTCCAGCTTCAGGCGCCTGGCCTTCGCCCGCGCCTCCATGATCGCGAGGCCCGCGGTGTCGTCGATGAAGATCCGCGACTCCGACAGCTCGCCGAACGAGTGGATGACCCTCTGCCAGGCCTCCCCGTCGAGGCGGCCGGTCCGGAGCCGATGCGCGTCGATCCGCGCCTCCGCGCTCAGCAGGCGGAAGAACAGCTGCTGCTGCGACATCTCGAGGGAGAAGATCCCGACGCTGCGGCCCCCGCGCAGCGCGGCGTGCGCCGCGACGTTGAGGGCGAGCGCGGTCTTCCCCATCGCCGGCCGGGCGGCGAGCACGATGAGGTCGGAGGGCTGCAGACCCGCCGTCAGCTCGTCGAGGTACGGATAGCCCGTCGGGATCCCGGTGATCAGCTCCCGCTTCTTCGTCAGCTCGTTGATCACCGCGAAGCCCCGCTCCGCGACGAGCCGGATCGGCTGGAAGCCCCCCCGGAGCCGGTCCTCGGCGACGCGGAAGATCGCCTTCTCCGCCTCGTCGAGCACCTCGTCCGCCGGGCCGGCGGCCCCGAGCGCGGACTCGAGGATCTGCTGCGCCGACCTCGCCAGCTCCCGCCGGATCGCCGCCTCCTTGACGATCCGGGCGTAGTGGTCGACGTTCGCCGAGCGGGGAACGCCGTCGAGGAGGGTCGCGAGGTAGGCGACTCCGCCGGCGGCGTCGAGGTTCCCGGTTCGCTCGAGCTCCGACCGCACCGTCACGAGATCGAGCGGCGCGCCCGATTCCGCAAGCGACACGACCGCCCCGTAGATCTTCCGATGCCGGGACGAGTGGAAGGCGTCCGGACGGAGGACCTCCTGGACCCGGTGGACCAGCTGGTTGTCGAGCAGCACGGCCCCGAGCACGGAACGCTCGGCGTCCTCGGAGTGGGGAAGGGATTCGGTCCCTGGGTTCGAGGTCATGGTTTCGGGGTGCCGCGAGCCCGTCCCGCCGGCGCGGGCGGATGGTAGCACAACCCCGGTGGGGCCGGATCGCGCCCGGGGAGATGGTAGTCTTCGGGGGGCCGGGGCGGGACCGGCCCGGAGAGAGCAAGGATGGCCTGGTCCCACGGCGCGGGATCCCGGGTCGCTGCGGCGCTCCTGGCGGCGCTCGCCGCGTTGCCGGCCGGCGGGGAGGGGGCCTCGGCCCCCTCCCCGGGGCGCGATGCGAGGCTGCTGGCGATGCGGGCCGAGATCGCCCGCCTCGAGGCCGAGCTCGACGGCCTGAGCCGGCGCGAGCGGGGGCTGCTCGGCGAGGTGGCGAAGCTCGGCGCGGCCCTCCGCCTGAGGGAGGAGGAGGAGCGCGCCGCGGCGCTCGCGCTCCGGGGCGTGACCGAGGCGGTGGAGGCGCGCACGGCCGACCTGGCCCGGCTCGAGGGACGGCAGGCCGAGCGGTCGCGCTATCTCGCGTATCGACTTCGGGAAACCTGCAAGGCAGGAGGCTCCGCCGGGCTGCGCCGCGCCCTGACCGAAGAGAGCGCGGAGGCGCTGCTGCAGGGAGTCCGGTACGCGGCCTACCTCGGCGAGCGGGACGCCCGGCTCCTGAGCGAGTTCCGCGAGGGCGCGGCGCGGGTGCGGGGCGAGCGGGAGGCTCTGCTCGCCGAGCGCTCCCGGCTGGAGATCGCCCGGGAGGCGGCGCGCCTCGCGACCGAGGCAGCCGCGCGAGGGCGGGCCGAGCGGGCGGGGCTCCTCGAGAGCATCCGGCTCGACCGCGGGAAGCACGAGGAGGCGATCGCGGAGCTGGCGAGGGCCTCGCGCGAGCTCGGGGATCTCGTCGCCAGCCTGTCCGCCCCGAGCGCGGCGTCCCGTCTCGACGTGCGGAAGTTCCGGGGCCTGCTGCACCGGCCGGTGGACGGCCCGGTTTCCGAGGGGTTCGGCGAGATCGTGCACCCGAGGTTCAAGACCGTCGTCCCGCACCCCGGCCTCGATTTCGACGCCGCCGAGGGCGCACCGTTCCGGTCCGTGTTCGAGGGGAGGGTCGTCTTCGCCTCGTGGCTGCACGGCTACGGGCTGACGGCGATCGTCGATCACGGTGGCGACCTGATGTCGGTCTACGCGCACGCGTCCGTGCTCGCGGTGGAACCCGGGCAGGAGGTTCTCGCCGGCGACGCGCTCGGCCGCGTGGGCGACTCCGGATCGCTCCGCGGGCCGTATCTCTACTTCGAGATCCGGGAGTCGGGGCGTCCCGTGGATCCCGAGAAGTGGCTTTCGGCGCGCTGAGATCGGTTGCCAAGGCCTTGCCCGGAGTGTAGCTTGTTCGAGGGCGCCCGGGCGCCCGGGCGGCCGGGAGAGGACCATCCATTGATGAAGGCGAACCGTTTCGCGCTGCTGCTCGCCTCCGGATTCCTGGTCCTGGCGCTCCTCGGCGGAAGCGTCGCGGCCAGGGTCGGCCCGGGAGAGGGATCGTTCCGGCAGACGCTCCTGTTCTCGGAGGTCTTCTCCCTCGTCGTCGACAACTACGTGGACCCGGTCGATCCGGAAGGCCTGCTCCGCGGGGCGCTCGGCGGGATGATGGCCGGCCTCGACGCGCAAGGCGCCTATCTGTCGCCCCAGGAGGCGGCCGGGTACCGGGAGTCCCCGGCATCCGGCCCGGCCGATCCCGGCGTGTCGGTGGTCCGGGGCTACGGTGGGCTGGTGGTCGTCTCGGTCTTCGAGGGATCCCCGGCGGCCGCGGAAGGCCTGACGGCGGGAGACCAGATCCGGAGGATCGACGACCGGCCGCTTCGGGACCTCTCGCTCCCGCAGGCGCTCCGCCTTCTTCGCGGCGAGCCGGGAACCCGCGTGAAGCTCGACGTGCTCAAGATCCGGGAAGGGTTCCAGCGGGCCCGGCTCGAGCTGCCGCGGGTTCTGAGGACCGGCGCCGCCCACGCGGTGGAAGCGAGGGGCGGCGTGACGCTGCTCCGCGTGCGCGACCTGTCGCGGGTCTCCCCGGAGGCCGTGGCCGCGGACCTCGAGCGGGCGGCCGGCGCGGGAGCGGGAAAGCTCCTCGTCGACGTCCGGAACGTGGCGGACGGGAGTCCGCGCGACGCCGCGAGGCTCCTGGGGCTGTTCGCGGCCGGCGACCTCCTGGTCCTGAAGGACCGCTCCGGGAAGGCGGTCGAGACGGTTCGGTCCCCCGGCCCGGGAAGCGCGTGGCGCGGCTCGATCGCCGTGCTCGCGAACGCGGGGAGCGCGTCGGGCGCCGAGGCTCTGGCCGGCATTCTGCGGGAGCGGCGCGGCGCGGTCGTCTACGGCGAGTCCACCTACGGGCTCGGAGCGGAGCCCCGCCTCTTCGATCTACCGGACGGCTCGGCGCTGCTCCTCTCGGCGACGGTCTGGGAG
>CAZPWK010000004.1:0-35937 GCA_964590285.1 uncultured Acidobacteriota bacterium
TGATCTCGAGGCCGAACTCCTCCTCGAGCGCCATCACCAGCTCGACGACGTCGAGCGAGTCGGCGCCGAGATCCTCCACGAAGGACGCCTCGGGCTTGATCTCGTCCTCGTCCACTCCGAGCTGGTCCACGATGATCCGCTTGACCTTTTCCTCGACAGAAGCCATCGACGCAACCTCCCTGGCGCTTCGGTCCCCGGGGCCTCGGCTCCGGATCCCGGGCTACATGTACATGCCGCCGTTGACGTTGAGGACGTGACCCGTCACGTAGGATGCCTCTTCTCCGAGAAGGAACAGGACGGCGCCGGCGACGTCGGCAGGGCTCCCGAGCCGTCCGAGCGGAACGAGGTCGAGGAGCCTGGCTTTCGCGTCCTCCGAAAGCGCGCGGGTCATCGCCGTGTCGATGAAGCCGGGAGCGACGGCGTTGACCGTGACGTTCCTGGACGCCAGCTCCCGCGCCAGCGTACGCGTCAGCCCCTCCACTCCGGCCTTGGATGCCGCGTAGTTCGCCTGGCCGGCGTTGCCGAGCCGGGCGACCACCGACGACACGTTGACGATTCTCCCGAAGCGGGCCCTCACCATCGCCGGCACCACCGCCCTGCACATCCGGTACGTGCCGGTCAGATTCACGGAGATCACGGCGTCCCATTCCTCCTTCTTCATGCGCATGAGGAGGTTGTCCCTGGTGATCCCCGCGTTGTTCACGAGAAGCGAAATCTTACCATACGATTCGAGGATCCCGGCTACGCCCCGCTCCACCGAGTCGTCGCTCGACACGTCGAGAACGAGCGGCCGGAGCCTCTCCGCTTCCACGCCCGCCGGCGCCTCGGCCGGCGAGTCGAACCGCACGTCGGCCGCGACCACGAGAGCCCCACGCGCGGCGAGGCGCGAGGCGATCTCCCGACCGATGCCGCGCGCGGCCCCCGTCACGACCGCGACCTGCCCCTCGAAACCGTCGCTCATGCCGCCTCTCCCGTCCTCCCGGCCGCCGCGAGGATCTCCCCGGGATCGGACGCGGGAAGGACCTCCGCTCCCCTGGCGATCCGGCGGACCAACCCCGCGAGGACCCGACCGGGGCCGACCTCGACGAAGACCTGCGTCCCTTCCCCCGCCATTCTCCGGACGGTCTCCTCCCATCGCACGGGCGATGCCACCTGCCGGAGCAGCGCCTCGCGCGCCGCGGCCGCCGTCGTCACCGGCGCGGCGTCGGCGTTCGCGAAAACGGGAACCCCGGGGTCGTGGAAGTCGATCCCCTGAAGCACCGGCCGCAGCCGCTCGCGTGCGGGCTCCATGAGGGCGCAGTGGAACGGCGCGCTGACGGGGAGCGGCACCGCGCGCCGCGCCCCCGCCCGCAGCGCCCTCTCCGAGGCCCGCGCCACCGCCCCGCTGTGCCCCGCGATGACGATCTGCCCCCCTCCGTTGACGTTGGCGGCGGAGACGACCTCTCCGTCGGCGCACTCGGCGCAGATGCCGCGGACCGCCTCCTCCTCGAGACCGAGGATCGCCGCCATGGAGCCAACGCCGAGGGGGACCGCCTCCTGCATGAATCGCCCGCGCAGGCGCACCGCGCGCACCGCGTCCTCGAACGAGATCGTTCCGGCGGCGACGTGGGCGGAGTACTCGCCCAGGCTGTGACCGGCCGCCGCCGCCGGGCGGATCCCGCGCGACTCGAGGGCGCGCTGGGCCGCCACGGACACGGTGAGGATCGCGGGCTGGGTGATCTCCGTCCGCGCGAGCTCCTCCTCGGTCCCCTCGAAGCAGATCCGGGAGATCGGGAATCCGAGCGCCTCGTCCGCGCGCTCGAACACCTCCCGCGACTCCGGGAAGGCCCGGTGGAGCTCTCGCCCCATCCCCGGCTGCTGCGAGCCCTGTCCGGGGAAGAGGAACGCGACCCCGCTCACCACCGCACCACCGACGCCGCCCAGGTCAGTCCGGCGCCGAACGCCGCCATCAGCACGACGTCCCCGCCTCGGATCCGCCCCGATCGCACGGCCTCGTCGAGGGCGATCGGAATCGACGCGGCCGAGGTGTTTCCGTAGCGATCGACGTTCACGCAGCAGCGCTCCTCGGGGATCGCGAGGCGCTTGCTGACCGCGTCGATGATCCTCCGGTTCGCCTGGTGCGGGACGAACCAGTCGACGCCGTCGGCGGGGATCCCCGCGAGATCGAGGGCCTCCCGCGCCACTTCCTCGAGCATTCGAACGGCGATCTTGAAGGTCTCGTTGCCGCGCATCCGGATGAAGTGCATTCCCCGGCGGATCGTCTCCTCGGTCGGCGGGTGGAGGGTGCCGCCCCCCTCCAGGGTGATGAAATCTCCCATGCCGCCGTCCGTGTGCATCACCGAAGCCAGGACGCCGCGGGGCGCCTCTCCCGCGCTCATCAGGGTCGCCCCCGCCCCGTCCGCGAAGAGCACGCAGGTCGTTCGGTCGCTCCAGTCGACGAACTTCGTCAGGAGCTCGGCCCCGATGACCAGCACGTGGCGGTACCGCGAGGTCAGCAGGAACTGCTTCGCCACCGACTGGGCGTAGATGAACCCCGAGCACCCCGCCTGCATGTCGAACGCCGCGGCCTTGCGGCAACCGAGCTGCTGCTGGATCGAGCAGGACGTCGCGGGGATCGGCATGTCGGGCGTCACGGTCGCGCAGATGACCAGGTCGACGTCCTTGGCGTCCACCGAGGCGGCCTCGAGAGCCCTGCGGGAAGCCTCCACGGCGAACTTCGACATGCACTCGTCGTCGCCGGCGACGTGCCGCTCGCGAATCCCCGTTCGAGTGCGGATCCACTCGTCGCTCGTGTCGACGAGCTTCTCGAGGTCGGCATTGGTGACGACCCTCGACGGCACGCTCATGCCGGTGCCGGAGATCACCGCGCTTCGAGACCCCATCTCCCCTCCCCCTCGGCCGGGGCGGCTCTCGGACTCGGGGCGACGTAGGTTCGTTCGCCCCGGGCGGCCGAGGACCTCCCCGGGCCGGAGCCCGCCGGATCATACCTCAACACGCTCCCGCTCATCGCCTCGGAGCCCGGGCGGAGCACTCCGCCCGAGGCGTCGCCGCCGCGAGAGCTGCGAGCGTTCCTGCGTGGAAGTCCGGGGCCGGACGATCGAGCCCCCGGGGCTAGGCCTCCGGCGGCTCGACGACCTCCCGACCCTTGTACTGGCCGCAGTGCGGACAGACCCGGTGCGGAAGCTTGCGCTCGTGGCAGTTCGGACACACCGACAGCCCGGTCTGGGGCAAGGCGTCGTGCGCCCGCCGCTTGTCGCGTCGGGCCCTGGAATGGCGTCGCTTCGGATTCGGCATCGTCGTTTCCCGTCGGCGACCCGGCCGTCGAGGCCGCGGTGCCGTTCCCGCAAAAACCCTACTCTGGTTTCCGGAATCGGAGAAGGGGCGCGAGCCGCGGGTCCAAGCGTTCCTCGCCGCAGCCGCACTCCGTCCGGTTCCGATTCGCCCCGCATCGGGGGCAAAGCCCCTTGCAGCCGCTCGAGCAGACCGGCTTGAGGGGAAGGTTCAGATAGATCTGCTCGGAGCAGATGTCCACGAGATCCGCGCGGCCATCGGGCGCGTGGTACAGCGCCGCCTCCTCGTCTTCGGCGCCCGGATCCTCCGGGCCGAGCCGCTCCTCGCCCGCGACCAGGATCAGGAAGAACTCCACCGAGAGCCCGCTCTCGAAGCTCTCGTTGCAGCGGCTGCACGGCATTCGCAACGTCGCCCGGAGGTTCCCCTCGAGGTCCACCCCCCGTTCTCCCCTTCGCGCCGCCCCCCGAACCCGCGCACTCTCGACGAGGATCGTCTCGTCGGCGATTCCCAGGAGCGGGGGCACCCGGAGCCTCTCGTCGAACACGAGGCTCTCTTCGCGTATCTCGTTAATATCAATGAACATGTCGTGCCCGCAACCCGCGGATTATAGCAAACGGAAGGGGGGTGTCAAGGCGCGGAGCGGGAGCGGGGCGCTCCCGCGGGGTCGGGCTCAGGAAAGATCCGCGATCTCCTCGATCGCCGCGCCGTGGTTCGGCACGATCCGGAGCGCCTCCTCGAACTGCTTCCTCGCGCGCAGCCGAAGCCCTCGCTTCTTGTAGAACCGGCCCAGGGTCACGTGGTAGTCGGCGTTCCAGGGGTCGAACTCGACCGCCTTCAGGTAGCTCTGCTCCGCCATCCTCTGCCAGCGCGCCTCCGGGTTCTTCATCTGGCACTCCCCGAGCAGGTTGTAGAGGCGGGCGTCCTCCGGGCTGTAGGAGATGGCCAGCTTCGCGTACTGGATCGCGTTGTGGTAGTCCCCTCCCCTGGCGTACTGCTTCGCCTTCGCGTGGTAGGAGTCCGACAGCTTGAGGTTCTCCTCGATCGCCCTCTTCGTGCGCGACTTGTCGAGCTCGACGCGGACGAGCAGGTCGTCGACCCCCACGTGGTCATTCCTCGCCTCCGCGGCCTCGTCCTCGGCGCGGGCGATCGGATCGCCGGAACGCGCCTGGCACAGCGTGAGATACGCCTCGACCAGGCGGCTGTCGACCACGGCCAGCTCGCTCCGATGCCGATCCCGCACTCTCGGCGCGATGCGATCCCGCGCGAAGCGCTCCTTGGCCTCGCGATAGGCCGATTCGATCTCCTCGCGTCCCGCGGAGGCGGAAACGCCCAGCGTTTCGTAAGGGTTCCTGTTCTTCAGCTCCTCGTAGGCCGCGAGAATCTGCTTCTCCTGCAGGTTCTCGAGCGCGATCTGGTCCGCGTGGTCGCGCAGGATCGTCGCCACCTGGAACGGCCCCTCGTCGATCGGGGGATCGTGGTAGACGACCCCCATCACCAGGAGGCCGTACAGGAAGCGGCACGCCTGCTCCTCCTCTCCCTGCGGCAGGATCCTGAGGATGTCCGAGAGTCGGCTCGTTCCGTCCACCCGGGAGAGGATGAACCCGTGCGAGGGCGACAGCGCCAGCTGCTCGATCGGGACCGGGGTCGGCACCCGGATCCTGAGACCGTTGTCGAGCCCCTTGAGCGCCTCCTGGATCGGCTCGAAGCCCACCATCCCGGAGATCCCCTTCAGGATCGCCTCGAAGGTGGTCAGGACGTCCGCCTCGAAGATCTCCTGGAGGAGCGACCCTTCCGAGAAGCGAGCCGAGCCGCCCTCCCATTGGAAGACGCTCTGCACGACGCGCTCGACGAGGAAGCGGACGGTGTGGGACAGGGCCTCCTTCGCGATCAGGCCGCGGTTGACGAGCGCCTGCGCCAGGTCCTTCGGCTCGCTGATCGCGCGGCGCGCCTCCGCCAGGGCTCCCGCCGAGATCTTCCCCTCGTGGACGAGGCGGCGCCCTAGGTCCTCCTCTTCGGCGCCCGACTCCGCGAAGAGGATCATCCCGCGGTCGAAGTAGATCCTCTTCTCGACGCCCGAGCGCTCGAGATGCAGGACGCCCGAGCGCTCGCCCAGGTACAGGTCCCGGAAGACCTCGGCCAGGCTGTGGCTGCTGAAGTGGATCGCCATCCCTCCCGAGCACCATCCCCCGTCCGGACCCCCTCTCGGGACCCCCGGCGTACGCGGTTACAATATATGCGTCTTTCGAGGAAATGAAAGCGTTGCGACGAGCGATCCTGATCGTCCTGACGATCCTTTTGACGACCGCGGCGGAGGCCTCCTCCGAGGACGCGTGGCGCGCGGACGTCGTCCGCCTGCTCCACGACGGGAGGTTCGTCGAGGCCGAGGAGGCGGCGGATCGCGCCGGGGAGAGAGTCCGCGGCCCCGCACCCGCGTTCTTCCGGGCGCTGGCGGGCTACTGGCGCTTGCTGTACGACTCCGACGACGCCGGTCTCCAGGCGGACTTCGAGGCGCGCCTCGGACGCGCGATCCGGGAGGCGGAGGCGCTCGTCGAGACTTCCCCCGAGGATCCGGAAGGCCGGCTCTTCCTGGGAACCTCCCAACTGTTCCTCGCCGAGCTCCGGGCACGGCAACGCCATCCGTTCGCGGCGGCCCGGGAATTTCGTCGCGCCCGGGGCGCTCTCGAGCGCGCCCTCTCGCTCGACCCCGCGGCCGCCGACGCCCGGTTCGGCCTGGGCACGTTGGAGGTGGTCGCCGGGCGCGCACCCACCCTGGCCAGGGGAATCGCCTCCCTGTTCGGCGTCTCGGGGAATTCCGAGGTCGGCCTCGAGCACCTCGCGGTCGCCTCGCGCGACGGAAAGATCCTCGCGCTCGAGTCGGCCATCACCCTGCTGACCGTGCACTCGAACCGCCGGGCTCCCGACTATTCCGCGGCCGAACGGGGGGCGCGGGATCTGGCCGCGCGCTCGTCCAGCTTGGTCGCGATCGACGCCGCGGCGCGGGTGCTCCTGTCGGTCGGAGATCCCGAGGGCGCCGCCCGCCTCCTCGACGCGGCACTGGAGCGGCTTCGGGACGCCCCCCTCGCCGATCGGAGCGTCACGGCGACCCTCCGATTCGCCCGTGCGCGCACCCGCCTCGCTCTGTTCCGGCCCGACCTCGCCCTCGAGGACCTCCGCAGGCTGGCGGCCGTCCCCGGCCCGCTGCCCCGATCGGTCCGGGAGGATTCCGCGGCTCTCCTCCGCGACGCGGCCGTCGCGGGGGCGCGCCCGCCGTGGCTCCGGGATCTCGCCTCGCGGCTCGGGACGGTCGTTTCCGAAGACGCCGCCACCGGGGCCGCGGCGAACTCGTTCGCGCGCGCGCTGCCCGCCCTCGATCTCCTGGGAAGCGGCGCCGCGGCCGAAGCCTCGGCGCGGCTGTCGGATCTCGCCGCCGGCGCCCCCGACGACGCGATCCTCGCCGCGCTCGCCGGAAAGGCTTCGCTCTCGGCGGGACGCGTCGCGGAGGCCCGCCGCTGGCTCGACCGGGCTTCCGCGAGTGCCCGGCTGCCGAGGCCGTGGACCGGGCCGTGCCTTCTCCTCGCGGGGATGGCGGCCGATCTCGAAGGGGACCGGGGGACGGCGCTGGCGCTCTACCGGAGGGCGGCCGAGGCCCCCGGCTTCGCCTCCCGCGATGCCGCGGTCGCGTTCCAAGAGCGCCCCTACCGGACCGCGACATGAGCAGGAACGCCCGCGGCCCTCTCTCGGTCGTCGCCCTCGTCGGGATCGGGATCCTGGCCGCGGCAGCGGCCTCGCGCCTCCGCCTCGCGGACTCCCTCCGCGGAGACCCGTCGCTTCTCGTCCCCTCCTCGGGGCTCCGCGTCTCCGTCGGCGGCGCCGACCTCGTCGCCCGCCTGTCCGATCTCCGGGACCTGCCGATGTACCGGGGGCTCCTCGGAAGCGACGGGGCGAGGGTCCGCGCTCGATGGCTCGGCTGGAAGTCGACCGTGCCCGATCCTCTCGGAGAGATTCCGCGCTCGGGGCCGAGCGCTCTCGGCCTCTACGACGCGGGCTGGGCCCTCGTGCGACCCGCCCGCGCCCCGGGCGACCCGGGATTCCCCCGCCGACGCGAGGGCGCCTTCACGATCGTCGCCTCCTCCTCGGCGATCCTGGAAGCCGGGGGCGAGCGCCGCCCCGAACCGATCGCGCTGCCGAACGACGGGATCGTTCTCCGCGTGGATTCCGCCGATCGCCTTGCCTCCTCCTCGAGAGGGCGCCCGTCGTGGATCCGGCATCTCCCGCACTCCGCCGTGGCGACCGTTCGCGTCTCGGGCGGCCGCCTCCGCGAGATCTGGACCTTCGACTGCGGCGGCGACTGCCTTCTCGATCTCCTGGATCCCGCACCGCAAAGGCGCTCCGACGCCGAAGCATGGACCGCGATCCCGCCCACCGCGGTCGCGGTCGAGTGGCTCCGGCTGTCTCCGGAAGGTCTCCGTTCCTGGGCGTCGGGGCTCGAGGCGGAGGAGTCCGACTCCCTTCTCGCCAGGCTTCGCCGGGTCGAGCGTTTCCTGGGCGTCTCCCTGCTGGCGGAGATCGGCGAGGCGCTGGCGGGGCCGTGCGTCGTCGCGACCCTTCCTCGCGGTCCTTCCGGGACGGAGCCGCTCGTCGTCCTCGACCTCCGGTCGCCCGACCGCGCGCGGGCGGTGCTCGACCGGGTCGTCGCGATCGGCTTGCTCGGCGGATCTCTGGTGGAGGAGCCGTACCGGGGCGTCCCGATCGCCTCCTGGCCCCGCGGCCGCGAGCGAGGCGGGATCGAGCCCTCGGCCGCGGTCGACGGAAACGTCCTCGTCGTGGCGCTCAGGCGCGACGCCGTCGCCGACGCGATCGATCGGAGGCGCTCGGCCACCGGGATCGAGCCCGGCGGGCCGCTCCGTCGCGAGATCGCGGCCCTGGGTCCCGGATCCTGGAAGGCCGCGAGCCGCTCCGCCCGGCTCGTCGAATCGTGGGAAGCCGCTCTCGGGCTCCCCGCGGGGCCGGTCAAGGCGACCGTCGATTCGAGAGGGGTGCTTTCCCGGGAGGGACGGCGCTGGGTCCTCCGCGGAGAGGGCACCGCCCCCGCCTGGTTCGCGGATCCCGTCTTCCCGGCGGTCCGCCGCCTGGCCCGGTCTCTCCGCCTCGTCGATCCGTCGGGCGGAGCGACGCGCTGATCGCCTCCGGTCAGGGAACCTCGACGAGATCTCCCACTCGGCCGAGCACCCGCACGACGTAGCTCAGCGTCTCCCGGTAGGGAGGGATCCCGCCGTACCGGTCGACGGCCCCCTCCCCGGCGTTGTACCCGGCCAGGGCGAGCTCGGTCTTCCCCTCGAAACGGTCGAGCAGCCACCGGAGGTAGCGAGCGCCTCCCTCGAGGTTCTCCTCCGCATCGAAGACGTCTTTCGTGTCGAACCGCTCCGCCGTCTTCGGCATCAGCTGCGCGAGGCCGCAGGCTCCCTTCGAGGACACGGCGAACGGATCGAAATTCGACTCGACCTTCACGACGGCGGTCAGAAGGGCGGGATCGACGCCGTTCCGCGAGGCGGCGGCGGCGATCATGTCGGCGTACGGCCCCGCCACGCCTCGCCAGCGGGCCTCCGTGCGGAGGGCTTCCGCGAGGGCCCCGGCGGCGGCCGCGAGATCCTCCGTCGGGCTCGGGTCCGGGAGGACCTCCTGCCCGGCGATCCTCACCGCGGGAACGACCATGCTTCCGCCCTCCGCGAGCTCCAGGTACGCCAGCCCGTCCCGAAACTCGACGCTTCGGACGGCCAGAGCCCTGCCGTCGTCGAAGACGACCATCGGGCCGGCGCCCGCCGTGGCGAAGGCGCATACGATCGCCGCGAGCAAGAAGAGGCCGTTGCGCATCCTTTCCTTTATACGGACGGTTCGCCGAGGCGTCAACTCAGCGCCTCCGGAAGGCTCGTTCGATCTCCTCGATCGTCAGGCGGAACAGCGCCGGCCTGCCGTGGGGACAGGTCGTGGGGCTCGAGGTCGCCAGAAGATCGTCGAGCAGCGCGGTCATCTCGTCCCGGGAGAGCGGGTCGCTCGCCTTGACCGCCGCCCGGCAGGCCGCCGTCGTCACGAGCCGGAGCCTCAGGCTGCCGACCGCCGAAGCGGCGGAGCGGATTCGCGCGGCCTCGCCGACGAGCTCGCGGAACAACGAGGCCGCGTCGATCGCCGCCGTCAAGGACGGAACCGCGTCGAGCCGCACGGTGTTCCCGCCGAAGGGTTCCAGGCGGAACCCGAGACGGCGGAACTCCTCGATTTCCTCCTCGACGAGGACGCGCTCGTGGGGCGGGAGATCGATCGTGACGGGGAAGAGGAGCTTCTGGACCTCCGGCGCACCCTCTTCCACCTGCCGCAGGAAGCGCTCGAACAGGATCCTCTCGTGGGCCGCGTGCTGGTCGACGACGACGATCGATTCGCCGTCGTCGGCGAGGATGTACGAGCCTCGGAACTGCGCGAGGGGCCTCGGGACCGCGCGCGCCGAGGACCCGAGCGAGGGAGGCGCCGGGGCCCCTTCGCCGGGATCGACCGTCAAGGCCTCGGGCACCGCCCGATCGCCCCGCGCCGCGGAGACGGGAAGCGGCGTCGCCGCTCCCTCCGGCGCGCGGTCGCGAGGCGGCTCCGAAACCGCCTTCCTGCCGATTCCCGCTCCCGAGGGGCGGAGGTCCCGCAACGAGGGGACCGCTCGGCTCCCGAGAAACGCGGCCGCGACGGCGTCCCGCACCAGGTCGTGGATCGAGGCCGAGCGGGCGAATCGCACCTCGAGCTTCTGCGGGTGCACGTTGACGTCGACGCTCGCCGGGTCGATCTCCAGGAACAGGACGAGCGTCGGGTGCCTGCCGGCCGCGACCGTGTTCGCGTACGCCTCCGCGACCGCGTGGGAAAGCACCCGGTCCTGCACGACGCGGCCGTTGACGAAGAAGTGCTGGTCGCCGCGGCGCGCCGGAGCGTCCGCGGGACGCCCCGCGAGCCCCCGCGCCCGACCGCCGTCCCGCTCCAGAGAGTACGAGACGAGCCTCCCCGCGGCCTCGGCGCCGAACACCCTCCTCACGCGCGCCTCGAGGGTCTCCGCCGCGGGCACGTCGAGGAGGAGGTGCTCGCCGTGGCGGAGCGAGAATCGGACGCCGGGCCAAGCCAGGGCGTATCGCGTGACCCATCGAAGGACATGGGAGATCTCGGTGGCCTCGGAGCGCAGGAACTTCCTGCGCGCCGGAACGTTGAAGAACAGAGACTCGACCTCGATCGAGGTGCCTCGGGGCAGACCGGCATCCCGTACCGAGACGATCCTCCCGCCCCGCACCTCGATCTCGGTCCCCTCGCCGTCGCGAGGGGAGGACCGAAGGAGAACTCGGGAGACCGCGGCGATGCTCGGCAGAGCCTCGCCGCGAAACCCCAGGGTGGAGATCGCGTCGAGGTCGCCCGCGCCCGAGAGCTTGCTCGTGGCGTGGCGCTCCAGCGCGAGGAGGGCGTCGTCCCGGTCCATCCCGCTGCCGTCGTCGCGCACCCGGACCAGGCGGGTTCCCCCGGATTCCACCCGGATCTCGACGCGGAGCGCTCCCGCGTCGAGGCTGTTCTCGACCAGCTCCTTCACGACCGAAGCGGGACGCTCGACGACTTCCCCTGCCGCGATCCGGTTGACGACCGGATCGCTGAGGACCCGAATCCGTCCCATGACTCCTCCTCCGGCCGAGCCGGGGTGCGGACGCCTCTGCGCCATTTTTGCACACCCGCGCACTTCACGGCGCCAGCGCGGCGCGCCGCGGGGTCCTGCGACTCAATGCCTACTATGCCGATCGGGACAGTCACTTCCAAATGAGACACGAAACGTCGTTTTATCAGCCGATTCCGGACCTCACCGAAACTTGACCCAGATGCGCCTCCGGACCGGTCCGGCACGATCGTTGCTCATTTCGCGGGCGAGGGGCCAAGGAGCCAACGATGCTGATCCCGCTTCTTCAGAAAGAGCTCTCGATCGACGACTACGTCGATCACGAGGAAGAATGCCGGCTCGGAGCTCTCATCGCCGACCCCAACAGCGACAGCCAGGAGCAGCGGCTGTACGCGAAGGAAGTCACGCTCCTCGTCGAGGACGCCCTCGGGAACCTCGACGAGCGAGAGCTCCACATCATCCGGAATCGCTTCGGACTTCGCGGGGGCGGCGAGCTGACCCTCGAGGAGATCGGCAAGGGGCTCGACCTGAGCCGGGAGCGAGTCCGGCAGCTCGAAAGGGAGGCCAAGGACAAGCTTCGGGCGACCCTCGGGCGTCACCGCTCGAACCTGAGGTTCTCCCTGGCCTGAGCCCACGAACGGGTTTCGCGGCCCGCCGGCGAACGCTGATTGCCCCCCGCGGCGCCGGCGGGCCTTTCTCAGAACAGGATTCCGATCGAGAAATAGAACTGCCCCGCCGTCTCCTCGGGGCGGCGATCCAGCTTCCACGCGTATTCCGCACGCACCGGCCCGATCGGCGTCAGGATCCTGAGCCCCACGCCGGCATCCTCGCGAAGCCCGCCCGCGTCGACGCTCCCGAGGTCCTCCCACACGCTCCCCACGTCCCCGAAGAGCAACCCCCGGACCGGCCCCCGCAACGGGAAGAGCCACTCCAGGTTCAGGATCCCGACGACCTCCCCGCCGGACGGGATCCCCTCGACCGAGGGCCCGACGGAGTCCCGCGCGAACCCTCGTAGCGTCGATTCCCCGCCCGCGAAGTACCGCTCGGAGAGCGGGACCCGCTCCGTTCCGCCGAGCGGCGCCGCCACGCCCAGACGCACGCCTCCCGACAGCGAAACCTCGTTGGGGTACGTCTTGGTGAACGCGCCCCGAAGGAACAGCTTCGCGAACGTCTCCTCCGAGAGAAGGACCGGCCCGAAGAGCGACAGCTCGGCGCTCGCGAGGCCTCCTCTCGTCGGAGCGAAGATGTCGTCCCTCGTGTTTCGCACGAGGGCGAAGGCGACGTTCCCGAGCTGCACGTCCTCCAGCTTGTCCTCGAGCGCGGCCAGCGCGTCCTCGACGTTCGAGAGCGTGACGTCCTGGTAGCTGTACCTCACGTGCCCGACCCAGCCCGGACGCGGCCGGCGCTCGACGCGGAAGCCGAGCGAGCGCGTGAAGACGTTGTACCCCGTCTCCTCGCGGCGCTCGCGGAACGCGGTGAACAGGGCGTCGACGTTCCGGCCCAGGAACCGGGGCTCGCGGGCGAGCAGCTGCAGGCGGCTCTCGACCCCCCCGTACTTCCCCTGCAGCGCCACGTTCCGGTCGAGCCCCTGGACGTTGTCGTTCCCGAAGGAGTAGGTCGTCTGGGCCCCGCCCTCGGTGTCGTACCCCAGGCCGATCGAGGCGTGGTAGGGGGCCGCTTCCTCGACGGAGATCCTGACGTCCTGAACGCCGGTTCCGTCCTCGGGCGCCGGGGGGAAGTCGAGCCGGACGCTCCGGAAGATTCCCAGCCGGTACAGCCTCTGCTGGCTCTCGAGAAGGCGCGCGCGCGACGCGGGATCGCCCGGGGCGAACGTGGTCTCCCGGAGGATGACGCGGTCCCGCGTCCGATCGTTCCCCTCGATCCTCACCGCGGCGATCGTCCTGCGGCGCCCGGGAGACACGTCGAAGTCCAGCGAGACGCCCCGGGACCCGTCCGTCCGGGTTCGGAGATCCACCCGCGCGTCGGCGTAGCCCCGCTCGTCGAGCCTCGCCCGGATCGCCGCCTCGGCTCGGAGCCCGCGCGCGGGGGAGAAGGAGTCTCCCTCGCGGATTCCCGTCCAATCGCGGAGCGTCTCGGCGGGCACGTCGAGCCCCTCCGTCACGCGGATCTCCCGGACCTCGAAACGGCCGTCCTCCTCGAGGCGGAAGGCGACCGCGGCCTCCCGGCCGTCGAGCGAGAGCCGGACCTCCGGCTCCTCGACCCGCACGTGCAGGAATCCTCGGTCGAGGTACAGGGCGCGAATCGTGGCGGCGTCCTGCCGGAGCGACTCGGGCCTCACGTGGCGCCGGCTCCATGCGGAGTCCCGACGGGTCAGGAGGCGGCTCCGGATCTCGTCCTCGGGAATCTCCTCGGCCCCCTCGACGACGACCTCCGCGACGCGGACGCGCCGGCCGCGGTCCACCGAGTACCGCACCCGCTCGCGCTCGCCGAGCGAATCCTCCTCCCGGACCACGTCCACCGCGAAGTATCCGCGGTCCCGGTAGTAGCGGCGGATCTCCTCCTCTCCGTCCTCCATCAGGTCTTCCGGAGCCGCCGGCTCTCCCCAGAGCGCGACGAGCTGCCTGCGGATTCGCCTTCGATCCCAGATCGGGACTCCCGCGATCTCGACCTCGACCTCGGGCCCCGGCTCGACGCGATAGGCGACGCGAACGCCGCCTCCCGCCTCGACCGCTTCCGCGCTCACGCGGGCGAGGAACCGGTCCCGCGCCGCCTCCTCTCGCCGGATCTCGTCCGCCCCCTCCAGCATCCGGGAGCGCCGGAAGGCGTCGCCACGCCGGAGGGGCAGCTTGCGCGCGAGGCGCTCCGCCTCCTCGGATCCGATCCCCGCGATCTCGACGGCCGCCACGCTCATGCCGTCGAGCGGGGCGCCGGGGGGCTTCCCGGTCACGACCGGAGTCGGGAACAGCGGGCGAGGACGCCGGAGCCAGAACCGCCGGGCGTACCGGACGTCCCCGGCGCCCGAGCCGGTCGTGTCGTACAGGCCGGAGATCTGGAACCGGCGGGTCGCCTGCCACTCGACCTTGTAGATGCTCTTCTCCGCCTCGCCGAGATCGACCGAGTACACGAGGCGGACGTCCTCCCCGACCTTCTTCCCGACGGTGACGCGCGTCGAGGGATCGGCCTGCCCCTCCACGAGGAACGGGTCGATGCGCAGCTCGTCGAGACCGAACGATCGCTTGATCGGCTCCCCGAGCACGCCGGCCACCGCGCCCGCGACGTAGGCGCTCGACACGTAGCCGGCCGCAGGGCTCCCCGCCCCGACCTCCGCCGCGGCCTCGCTCCAGTCCTCCGCCGTGCTCCCGGTCAGGAGCAGGGCCATGATGTCCTGCTGCGAGAGCGCCGGATCGCTCGTCAGCTCGTAGTCGAACGCGTCCAGCTTCCCCTCGGCGCGCAGCCACACGTCGTACGGGTCCACGCGCGTTTCCGCGCGGACCGAGAGGAAGGGATCGATCCGGCCGGGATCGCTGAAGTCGAGGGTGCCCGAGACGATCCGGTAGTCGACCCCGCGAAACGTGAGGACCCCGCCCTCGAGCGCCGTGATCCGACCGATCACCTCCGGCCTCTCCAGGTTGCCGCCGAGATCCAGGGAGATCGCCGACTCGAGCCTCGCCAGGTTGTTCCGGATCCACACGCCGTCGTCGGCGCGCAATCTCACGTCCAGCGCGACCCGACGGAGCGCGCCGGGTTCGGCCGGCTCCACCGCCTCCAGGCCCCGCGAGGCCAGGAGCGCCGCGACGTCGAAATCGGTCGCGTACGACCCTCGGAGAATCCTCAGGTCGCCCGAGAGGCGGGATTCTCCCTCCGTCCCGGCGAGGACGAGCGTCCCCTCGTAGACGCCGCGGAATCCGGGCGGGTACTCCGCCGATACGTGCGAGACGGAGAGCTCGATCTCGTGCTCCCCGATCCCTCCGCCGCCGAACGATCCCCCGCCCCGGACGAGCACCTCCCCGCCTCCCGAGATGGCGCGGACCTCCTCGAGCTCGAACCTCCTCCCGTCGAGCCGGACGCGACCGTCGAGAGCGTCCACGCGCAGCGGGAACCCGGAGAGCCGGAACCGCCCTTCCTCGACGGCGACCACCCCGGCCAGCTCGGGAGAAGCGGCACTGCCCCCCGCCTCGAGATCCATCCGGAGCCGGCCGGAGGACCTGAGGCCGGGCGCGAGCGCCGCGACCGCAGCCAGGTCGATCGAGCCCGAGGCCCGACCGGTGAGCGCCCCGTCGGCGAGCCGGTAGGCGATCGATCCCTCCACCTCCACGCCGCCGCCCGTGATCCGGAACGGACCCGCCTCGAACCGGCCCCGCGCGAGGGCGAGGGGCACCGGCGCGGCGATCGACGCGGAGCGCCCCCCGGCCAGCACCTCGGCCCCGATCAGGCGCCCCGATCCTTCCAGGGACTCGGGAGACGCCAGTGGGCCGGCGATCGAGAATTCCGCGCTCACCCGGGCCACCGGCCCCCCTCGCTCCTCGTCGGAGAGCGCGATCTCCGCATTCTCGAGCAAGGCCCGTCCGCGCATCGGGAGCGAGCCGCCCCACCCGACGCTCCCGCCGAGGGTCCACCTCGTCTCCTCGCGCCCCTCGACCTCGAACCCGAGCCCCTCGGGGGAGACGTGCAGGCGACCGCCGATCCTCCCGAGTCTCGCCCCGCCGATCCGGAAGTCCGATCCCTGGACGGAAATCTCCCCTCCGGGCCCTCCGGGGCCGAAGCGGATCCCCCCCTCCGCTTCGAGCGCGCCTCCGACTTCGAGATTCCGCTGCCCGAGCGCCGCGAGCCTCGAGGCGCCGAGATGGAGCGGCGCGAGGCCGACCTCGCCCGCGCCCGAGGCGCGGTCGGCGCGGAGGGAGAGCCGCCCTTCCACCGCAGGCCCGGACATCTCGACGTCACGCGCGGTCAGGATTCCCTCCCGCACCTCGAGCCGCGAGCGGGCGAGGCCCACCGGCTCACCGAAGGCTCGGCCGTCGGCGATCGTCGCTTCCCCCTCCCCGTCGAGCCCGCGGGGACCCCGCCTGAGAGCCAGGTTCCCGGTGAGCTTCCCGTCCAGGTCGAGGCCGATCCCCAGGCGGTCGAGCGCCCGCCCGATGCCGACCCGGTCGAGGTCGAGATCCATCCGCTCGATCGCCGAGCTCGAGGTGTCGAGGACCAACGACGCGAGCAGCCTCTCGGAAGCATGCTCGATCCGAAGGAGTCTCAGATCGAGGCGCCCACCCGAGAGCCCGAACGCCAGGGCCGCGCGATCGAAGGGCTCGCCGCTCCAGGAGCCCCGCGCGAGGCTCACCTCCACGTCCGCCCCGGGATCCGGCCCGAGCTCGAGAGCGGCGCGAAGGGTCCCCTCGCCGGCGATCGGTTCCCGGACCCGCGCCGGGAGCTCGATCCCGACGGCGTCCAGGATCCGCATCGTCTCCTCGAGCGTCCGCCCGGCGGCCCGCGTGCGCCCGGCGATCGAGGCGCCACTCCTCCCCTCTCCTTCCCCGAGCGCCGCGTCGACCGCGATCTCCAGCTCCGTCGCCTCGCTCTCCACCCTCGCGGCCGGGATCACGAAGCGTCCCGCCCGGAACTCGAACGGGCCCGCCAGCCGGACCGGGATCCCCCGGGCCGGCGGGCCCGGCTCCGCCGCGAGGTGCCCGCTCCCTTCCCACGTCGCCGGCGCGGCGGGCACCCCCCGCACGTCGAGGTCGAGCCTCGCCCGCGCGCTCAGCGGAAGCGGGAGGCGCGCGAGCGCCAGCACCTCGCCCACGTCGAGCCCGGCTCCCTCGACGCGCGCGGCGAAGCGCACCGGGTCGGAGAGCTCGACGTCCACCGTCCCTTCCAGCCGGCCGCCGAAGGCGCTCGCCACGAGCTTCCGGACGGAGAGGCAGCCCGCCCGGTACTCCACGCGCCCCGACGCCTCCGACGCCCGAAGCGGCCCGAGCCGCCCCTCTCGCACGCGGACCGGCCCGACGGCCCGGAGCTCCCCCCCGAGGCCGTCGAGGATCAGATCCGCCCGCGCCTCCCCCGCGATCGCCGGGAACGCGGGATCGAGCCACTCGCCGAGGGCGCGGAGGTCCGCCGAGATCGTCGCGCTCCCCGTGTAGGGCGCCCCTTCGCTCCTCTGGACGTTGGCGTGGAAGGTCGCCTCGATCCCCGGCGCACGGACCTCCGCCGCGTGAAGCTCGACTCTCGACTCCCCGAGCAGGAATCGGGACCGCACCCTCAGCGGGTAGGGGCGGGCGAACGGCGCCCGCCGCAGCGACATCGAGAGGTTCGCCGCTCCCGAGAGCCCCCCGCGGAAGGAAGACCAGGATGCCTCGACGGAGACGTCCCGCGCCTCGAGCTCGAGCGGCGTGAGGCGATCGCCGTAGCGAAAGACCCCGCGCGCCAGGCGGAGCCGATCGATCCGAACGCCGAACTGCTCGCCGCGGGGCGGCCGCCTGCCGTACGCCTCGAGGAAGTCGCGCGTGAAGGCGAGTTCCACCCCCTCGGCCTCGACGTCGGCGAGGCGGAGGCGCCCGAGGCCCATCGAGGCGAGCCCCTGCCAGGCGAGCCGGACGCGAAGACGGGCGGCCGAGGCCTCGAGCGGCCCCGTTCCCTCCGCCGGCACCGAGGCGGACACCCCCCTGGCCTCCGCCTCGAGTCGCAGGAGCCGAACGTCGATCGACTCGATGCGGAGCGCCCCGCCCGTCGCCTCGCGGAACGCCCGCTCGATCCTCGCCCGCACGCGACCGTCGAGGTCCGCCCTCGACAGCGCGATTCCGCCCGCCGCGGCGAGCGCTCCGGCGACGAGAACGACCGCCGCCGCGAGCGCCCGACGACGACGCGAGGGGGGATTCACGCGACCGCCAGGACGAGGCACTTGAGGTAGTGGCTCTCCGGGAATCCCAGGCGGATCGGGTGGTCCCCGGCCTGCGTCCGCTTCTCGACCACCCGGAACGTCCGGCCCGCGTCCGCCGCCGCCTCGGCGAGCACGTCCAGGAACTCGGGCTCCCGAAGATTGTACGAGCACGAAGAGGTCACGAGGACGCCGTCGGGGCCGAGGAGCCTCATCGCGCGGAGATTGACCTCCTTGTAACCCCGGCGCGCCTCGACCGCTTCCGCCCGGCTCTTGGCGAACGCCGGCGGATCGAGGATCACCTGATCGAAGCGCTCCCCCCGGCGCTCCCGGGCGCGCAGGTCGTCGAAGACGTTCGCCACCGAGAAGCGGATCGAGGAGAGGCCGGCGGCGGCGGCGGCGGCCGCGCCCCGGGCCACCGCGTCCGCCGAGGAATCGACCGCCTCCACCTCGGCTCCCCGGGCCGCCGCCTGGAGAGCGAACCCTCCCTGGTAGCAGAAGGCGTCCAGGACCCGGCCGCCGCTCCACGCCGAGGCCGCGATCCGGTTCTCCGACTGGTCGAGGAAGGCGCCCGTCTTCTGTCCGTGGACGCAGTCCGCGCGCTGGACGATCCCCCCCTCGGAGAACTCGATCTCGGGGGGGGTCCGTCCGCGGAGCTGGCGCACCTCCCGCGGCAGACCCTCGAGCGCCCGGACCGCGGAGTCGTTGCGGGCGAGCACCGAATCCGTCTCGGTGCGCTCCTCGATCAGGTCGACGAACAGGTCGAGGAGGCGCTCCGTCGCGGCGGTGAGCGACTGCACGACGAGGTGCCTCCCGTACCGATCCGCGACGAGGCCCGGGATCCCGTCGCTCTCGCCGAACACGAGGCGAGCGGCTCCGGAATCGGGGCGGAGGCGCGCGCGCCAGGCGAGGGAGCGCGCGATGCGCTCGGCCCAGAACGCGCGGTCGGGCTCGTCCGCGGAGAGCGTCACGAAGCGGAGCGCGATCTTGGAGCGGGCCGAGTAGAACGCCCAGCCGAGGCTCTCGCCCCGGTCGGTCTCCGCGGCGACCAGATCGCCGTGGCCCGCGCCCCGGGCGTCCGAAACGTCGTCCCGGAAGACCCAGGGGTGCCCCGCCTTCACCCGCCGCGCCCCGCGTCGGCCGACTCGAACGGGGACCCTCGTTCCCGGCATCGGAGCTGCCTCCCGGTGCGTACCGTGCGGGTGGGCCGGGCGGAGCGCCCCACCGAAGGCCGGGCGTCAGTCCTCGTCGGCCTCCTCGGAATCGTCGTCCTCGACGCCGAGATGCTCTTCCTCGAGATCCTCCGCGCCGTCCGGGGCCAGCTCGGCGTCGAACTCCGGAGAGGGCGTCTCCTCGCCTTCCTCTCCTTCCGCCTCCTCGGAGTCGAGGCGGCTCGGATACTCGGGCAGCAGCCCCTGCTCCTCCAGGCCCTGGCAGCGGATGCAGTACCGGGCCCAGGGAGTCAGCTCCAGCCGCTTGCGCGCGATCTCCTCTCGGCACTGAAGGCAGAAGCCGTAATCGCCGTGCGCGATCCGGGCGAGCGCCTCCTCCACCATCTTGAGCGACTTGCGGTCCATCTCGCTGAGCGAGAGCTCGAACTCCTTCGTGTAGGAGCTGACCGCGTAGTCGATGTAGTCCTCGGTGCCGCTGTCCGGGTGCGCACGGCTGTCCCCGGCGGAGAGGCTGTACGCCCGGACGAGCTCCCGCTGCCGATCGAGGAGCGACCGCCGGAATCCCTCGGCCTCCCGGCGCCGCATCTTCCGCTTCGGCTTCGGCGGGGTCCGCTTCTTCGGCTCCGAGACCTGGTGCGCCGTCCCGGGCTTCGAGCGGACGGGGACCGCGGAAACCCCCTTCGGGGGAGCGACCTTCGGGGACGGCGCCGGGGCGGGGACGCCCTTCCGCGCCGTCTTCTTCCGGGGCGAGCTCTCGATCTTCTTGCCCCGCGCCTTCGGCGCCGCCTGCGCCTTCGTCTTCGCCCTGGCGGTCCGCGCAGGGGCCCCCTTCGCGCCCTTCGACGCGCCGCCGACCTTCCGCTTGCCGACCCTCGTCGCCATCGCCCCCTCCGACGCCCCGTCGACGCCGCGTCGCCGCGCGCCCCTCGCTCCCGGCCCACGAAAAAAGCGGGTCACTATAGCCTCGGCCTCGGGCACCGTCAAGGAATTCCGGCGGAGGCTCCCGTCCCGATCAAGCCGTTCCCGACCCCGCCCCTCCCTCCTCCGCGAGCGCCGCGTGCGCCGCGGCCAGCCGAGCGATCGGGACCCGGTACGGCGAACAGGAGACGTAATCCAGTCCGACCCGGTGGAAGAACGCGACCGAGTCCGGATCGCCCCCGTGCTCTCCGCAGACCCCGACCTTGAGGCCCGCCCGGCCCCTGCGACCGTCCTCGACCCCCATCCGTACCAGGCGGCCCACCCCTTCCGCGTCGATCCCCTGGAACGGGTCCCGCGGCAGGATGCGAAGCTCGAGATACGCTCCCAGGAACTTCCCGACGTCGTCCCGGCTGTAACCGTAGGTCATCTGCGTCAGATCGTTCGTCCCGAACGAGAAGAACTCGGCCTCTCGCCCGATCGCCTCCGCGATCAGGCAGGCGCGGGGAATCTCGATCATCGTTCCGACCAGGTACGCGACGTCGACCCGCGTCTTGCGCCGGACCTCGTCCGCGATCGCTCTCGTCCTCGCGGCGATGTCCGTGAACTCGCGGACGGTCCCGACGAGCGGGATCATCACCTCGGGAAGGACCCGGATCCCCTTCTTCGCGCACGCGGCGGCGGCCTCGAAGATCGCGCGAGCCTGCATGTCGTAGATCTCCGGGAAGGTCACCCCGAGCCGGCATCCCCGGTGCCCCAGCATCGGGTTCGCCTCGTGCAGCTGCGCCGCCTTCTCCTCGAGCGTCCGCGCGGGCACGCGCATCTCGCGGGCGAGCTTCCGGAACTGCTCCGGGCGCGTCGGAAGGAACTCGTGCAGGGGCGGATCGAGGAGCCGGATGGTGACCGGCAGCCCCTCCATCGCCTTGAAGATCCCCGCGAAGTCCCGCCGCTGCATCGGAAGCAGCTTGGCGAGCGCGCGGCGTCGCTGCGCGACGTCCTCCGAGAGGATCATCTCCCGAACGGCGGCGATCCGGTCCTCCGCGAAGAACATGTGCTCGGTACGGCAAAGACCGATCCCCTCCGCTCCGAACGCCCTGGCCACCGCGGCGTCGTGCGGCGTGTCCGCGTTCGTCCGGACCTTCAGCCGGCGCGCGCCGTCCGCCCACTCCATGAGCGTCGAGTACCGGCGGTAGAGCGGCGAGCGCTCCGCCTTCAGCGCGCGACGGACCAGGACCTGCTGGACCTCCGACGGATGCGTGTCGAGGCCGCCCAGGATCACCTCCCCGGTCGTCCCGTCGATCGAGAGCGACTCCCCCTCCTTCAGCACCCTCCCGGCGGCGCGGAGCCTGCCGCCGTCGGCGTCCACCAGAAGCGCCTCCGCCCCCACGACGCACGGTTTCCCCATGCCGCGCGCCACCACGGCCGCGTGCGAGGTCATCCCGCCCCGGCTCGTCAGGATGCCGACGGCCGCCACCATGCCGGCGAGGTCCTCCGGGCTGGTCTCCGCGCGGACGAGGAGCACCCGCGCCCCGTCCCGGGCCATCTCCACGGCGCGCCTCGCGGAGAAAGCGATCACGCCGGAGGCGGCCCCCGGCCCGGCCGGAAGCCCCTTCGCCAGGATCCTGCCCTCGCGGCGCGCGCGCTCCTTTTCCTTGGGGTCGAAGATCGGCGCGAGAAGCTGTACGAGCATGTCGGGCTCGACCCTCCGGAGAGCCGTCTTGCGGTCGATCACCCCCGCCTCGTGCAGGTCGAAGGCGATGTGGAGCGCCGCCAGCCCCGTCCGCTTCCCCGTTCGCGTCTGGAGCATGTACAGGCGACCGCGCTCGATCGTGAACTCGATGTCCTGCATGTCCTTGTAGTGCGCCTCGAGCCGCTTCCGGATCTCGAGGAGCTCCGCGAAGCACCGCGGCATCGTCTCCTCGAGCGAGCCGCCGTCGTCCCGGCCGGCCTGCGCCCGCGAGATCGGCCTCGGCGTGCGGATGCCCGCGACGACGTCCTCTCCCTGCGCGTTCGGGAGGTACTCCCCGTAGAACACGTCCTCGCCGGTGGCGGGGTTCCTCGTGAAGGCCACTCCCGTCGCGCAGTCGTCGCCGAGGTTCCCGAACACCATGCACTGGACGTTCACCGCCGTCCCGAGGTCGTCGGGGATGCCGTACTGCCTCCGATAGATGCGAGCCCGCTCGTTCATCCAGCTCCGGAAGACCGCCGCGATCGCACCCCAGAGCTGCGCGCGCGGCTCCTCGGGAAACGGACGCCCGGTGGCCTTGCGCACCTTCTCCTTGTACCGGCGAACGAGCGCCTCGAGATCCGCCGCGGAGAGATCGGTGTCGTGACGGGCGCGGCGCGCCTTCTTGGCGGCGGCCAGGAGATGCTCGAACTCCTGCTTCTTCACCCCCAGGACGACGTCCGAGTACATCTGGATGAACCGGCGGTAGGAGTCGAACGCGAACCGCCGGTCCCCCCCCGCGCGGGCGAGCCCCTCCACCGCCCGGTCGTTCAGGCCGAGATTGAGGATCGTGTCCATCATCCCAGGCATCGAGAACTTCGCCCCGGAGCGCACCGACACGAGCAGCGGGTCCGCGTCGTCCCCGAACCGCTTGCCCTGCGTCTCCTCGAGCCTCCGGAGGGCCTCTCCGACCTGCTCCTCGAGCCCCTCGGGCATCCGGTCGCCGGACTCGAAGTAGAGGACGCACGCGCGCGTCGAGATCGTGAAGCCGGGAGGCACGGGGATCCCGAGATTCGTCATCTCGGCGAGGTTCGCCCCCTTCCCGCCGAGGACGTCCTTCATGCCGGCGTTCCCCTCGGCGGAGCCTTTCGCGAAGAAGTAGACGAGCTTGTCCATCAGGGTCTCCTGTCGGCGTCCCCGGGCAGCTCCCGGAGGTCGAAGTGTCGCGTCAAGAGCGTGCGAAGCCGCACGAGCAGCTCGTGGCGAAGGCGCGTCCCGGCGAGGTCCTCGGGATCCAGGACGAGCACCTCGTCGAAGAAGGTCCCGACCGGATCGACGAGCCCCGCCAGGACGTCGAGCGCGGCCCCGTACTCGCGTCGCGCCGCGGCATCCCGGATCGCGGGCTCCGCCCGATCGAGCGCCTCCCCGAGCGCCCTCGTCGCCGGAGCGGGGGGGCCGGCCGCTGCGCCTCCTCTCCCCTCGCCCTCTCCCCGCTCGAGAAGTTCCCCCGTCTGCCGCGTGATGTTCCACGAGCGCTTCGTCAGCTCGACGAGCCGCCGGAAGTCCGAGCGGTTCCGCACCGCCCGGACCGCGTCGAGCCGCGCGAGCACGTCGGGGAGCGGAGGCGCCTCGGCGCCGTCGGCGGCGCGCGCCTTCAGCGCCGCGTGCACCTCGTGGATCGTGAAGCCGCGCTCGCGTAGATGGTCGGCGAGCCTCTGTTCGAGGTAGGCGAGCACCTCCTCCCGCGGAGACCCCCCGGTCGCGAACGCGCTCAGCCTGCCCAGCGCCTCGAGCGAGACGCTCCAGGAGCGGTCGAACGCGATCCGGAAGATCCCGGCGGTCGCCCGGCGCAGTCCGAAGGGATCGCGCGAGCCGGTCGGCCGTTCCCCCGCGGCCAGGAGCGACGCGACCGAGTCGATCTTGTCCGCCACGGAGAGCACCGCTCCGAGCTCGGTCGCGGGCGGCGGGTCGTCGGGACCGCGGGGCCGGTAGTGCTCGTAGACCGCCGCCGAGACCTTCTCGTCCTCCCCCTCGCGGCGGAGCAGCAACCCCCCGACGACTCCCTGCAGCTCCGGGAACTCGGCGACCAGGCCGGTCGGGAGGTCGGCCTTCGAGAGGAGCGCCGCGCGGCGCGCCGCGGAGGCGTCCGACGCCGGGAGCCCGAGACGCCGCGCGAGAGCCTCGGCCAGGCTCGCGACCCTCTCCGCCTTCTCCCGGTACGTGCCGACCTTCGCGTGCTGGACGATCCCCGCGAGCCGGTCGACCCTCGCCTGAAGCGCAGTCTTCCCGTCCTCGCTCCAGAAGAACCTCGCGTCCTCGAGGCGCCCTCCCACGACCCACTCGTTCCCCCGCCGGACGTGCCCCGCGGGGTCGCGATCGGTGTTCGCCACCGCCAGGAACGCCGGGAGCAGGCGGCCGTCCCGCTCCACCGAGAACGCCTTCTGGTGGTGCCGGAGCGTCGCCACCAGGATCTCCCGGGGCAGATCGAGGAAGGCGGCCTCGAAGCGTCCGGTGATCACGCCCGGCCACTCGACGAGGTCCGCGACCTCCTCGAGGAGCGGCGCGTCCTCGACGAGGCTCCCTCCGGCGGCATTCGCCGCGGCGGCGAGACGGATCGCCACGATCCGGCGTCGTTCCGCCGGGTCGGCGAGGACGAACGCCTTCTCGAGCGCATCGGCGTAGCCGTCCGCGTCGGGGATCCGGACGGCGCCGGGAGACAGGAACCGATGGCCCCTCGACTGCCGTCCCGCCTCGACGTCGAACAGCTCCGCCGGCAGCACCTCGCCCCCGTGGAGCGCGACGAGCCAGTGCACCGGACGGACCCAGCGGTGGGAACCCGCTCCCCAGCGCATCGCCTTGGGGAACGACATCCCCTCGACGGCGCCCGGCAGCGACTCCGCCAGGATCTCCCCCACCGTCCGTCCGGGGACCGACCGGCGGAGCGCCGCGTACTCTCCCTTCTCCGTGCTCACGACCGACAGATCGCCGGGCGGGACCCCGTGCTTGCGCGCGAAGCCGACCGCGGCCGCGGTCGGCGAGCCGTCGGGCCCGAAGGCGGCCCGCGCGGGGGGCCCGAGCACCGTGTCCTCACGGTCGGCCTGCCTCCCCTCGACCGCCGCGATCCGCACGGCGAGCCTCCGCGAGCCCCCCCACGCCGACGACTCCCCGTGCGCCAAACCCGCCTGCTCCAGCGCCCCGACGATCCGGCGCCCGAGCTCCGCGGCGGCGCCCGCGATCCCCGCGGCCGGGATCTCCTCGCAGCCGATCTCGACGAGGAGGGGCGCGCTCACGAGGCTCTTCCCGCGCCGGGCCCCGCGAGGAGGGGGAAGCCGGCCCGTTCGCGCTGCCGGAGGTACGCCTCGGCGCACCGGCAGGCCAGGCGCCGGATCCTCTGGATCGAAGCCGCCCGCTCCGTCACGCTCAGCGCCCCCCTCGCGTCGAGGACGTTGAACAGGTGCGAGCACTTGAGCGCCGCCTCGTAGGCGGGCACGACGAGAGGCTCCGGGCGCTCCTCCCCGCCGTCCCGTCCCGTGCGCTCGAGCAGCCGCTTCGCCTCGGCCTCCCATCGGTCGAACTGCTCGCGGAGCAGCGCGACGTCGGCCTCCACGAAGCTGTAGGTCGAGTGCTCCACCTCCTCGCGGCGCCGGACCTCCCCGTAGGTCACCGAATCGTTCCAAGGGATCTCGAAGATGCTCCGGATGTCGTTCAGGAACATGCAGATCCGCTCGAGGCCGTACGTCAGCTCCACGGAGATCGGCGACAGCTCGAAGCCGCCCGCCTGCTGGAAGTACGTGAACTGCGAGATCTCCATGCCGTCCATCAGGACCTGCCAGCCTACGCCGGCCGCGCCGAGCGTCGGCGACTCCCAGTTGTCCTCCTCGAACCGGACGTCGTGCTCGAGCGGATCCACGCCGAACGCGCGGAGGGAGTCGAGGTAGAGGTCCTGCACGTCGAGAGGTGCGGGCTTCAAGATCACCTGGAACTGGTAGTGCTTGTACACGCGCATCGGATTCTCGCCGTACCGCCCGTCGCAGGGGCGCCGGGACGGCTGGCAGAAGGCGACGCGCCACGGCTCGGGGCCGAGCACGCGGAAGAACGTGTCCGGGTGCATGGTTCCCGCCCCCACCTCGAGATCGTAAGGCTGCTGCAGGACGCAGCCCCTCTCGGCCCAGTAGGCCTGGATGGCGAGAAGCAGATTCTGGAACGTCATGCGCCGCCCCGATCGGCTCCCCGGGTGGCGCGCTCGAGGTGCCGGTACGTCCGGAAGGAGCGCTCCACGAACGCCTCGAGCGCGCCCCGCAGAAGCGTCTCGACCGGGCCGCCCGGGCGCGCCGCCCTCCGATGCGCCGCCATCTCCGACGGACCGCGCACGGAGGCGGTCCGGAGCCACTCGAGGTCCTCGCGCGTCAGCGTCCCTCCGCCGCCTCCGGCGGCCCCGCCGCACCCGCGGCAGAGAACGAAGCCTCGCCCGTCCACGGCGATCCCGTCCGGCTCTCGCACCTCGGCGCCGCACGCTCCGCACGAGGAGAGATCCGGAAGGAGGCCGTGGAGCCGCAGCGTCCAGTACTCGAAGTAGCGCACCGCCACCCAGGGGTCCAGCCCGCCCTCGAGCGACTCGAGGACGGCTCCGAGGAGTCGGAACCCCTTCGGATCGGGCTCCTCCTCGCTCGCGAGCGCCCCCGCGATCTCCGCGAGCGCCGCACAGGCCGCCTGCGTGGCCGGCTCCGATTGCATCGACGAGAACGAGCGGGCCGGCTCGAGCGACTCGATGCGGTGGAGATCCCTTCCCTCGCGCTCGACCCACGCCGCACGGACGCGCGTCATCGGGTCGAGGGCGCCCCCGAAGCGCCGCCGGCTTCGCTTGGCCGACGCCGCCACTCCCCGCAACCGTCCCGCGTGCTCCGCCAGAAGCGTCACGATCAGGTCCGCCTCTCCCAGCGCCTGGGTCCGCAGGACGTACGCCTCGTCGCTCCGCCGGCCCAAGACGCACCCCTCGCCGCCGCGTCCCGCCGCGCGAACGGCACGAAATTCTAGCAGACCGGGCGGCGGGCCCCTATTCGATCCCCAGCTCGCGCAGCACCTTCGGGTCGTCCCGCCAGTCGTCCCGGGCCCGCACGTGAAGACCGAGGTACACGTGCGCGCCGAGCATGCCCTCGATCTCCTGTCGGGCTTCCGTCCCCACCTGCTTCAGCAACGCGCCCCCCTTGCCCACGACGATCGCCTTCTGCGACTCGCGCTCCACGAGGATCGTCGCCTCGATCTCCACGAGGCCGTCCGGACGGGTCCGCCAGGAATCGACGAGCACGGCCACGACGTGGGGGATCTCCTGGCGCGTGCGCAGGAGGATCTTCTCGCGGATCCACTCCGCCGCGAGGTCTCGCTCGCGCTGATCGGTGAGGTAGTCCTCGGAGAACGGCGCCGCGGACTCGGGAAGGAGCTCGAACACGCGGTCGAGCAGCGCCGCGCACCCCTCGCCGGTGGCGGCCGAGACCGGGAACGACTCGGAGAGCCCGAAGCCCTCGCTCAGCGTCCGCATCATCGGAAGGAGCCGGGACTTCGGAGCGACGAGGTCGATCTTGTTGAGCACGCAAAGCGCAGCCTTCCCCGAGCCCCGGACGAGCGCGGCCACTCGCGCGTCCCCCTCCCCCGGCCCACGCGCGGCGTCCACCACCAGGAGGACCACGTCCGCGTCGCGGAGGCTCCGCCTCGCGCTCTCGACCATCGCGCGATTCATTCTCCGCTCCGGAACGTGGAAGCCCGGGGTGTCCAGGAACACCGCCTGCCCTCGCCCCTCCAGGTGGAGCGCGCCCAGGATCCGCCGACGCGTCGTCTGGGCGACCGGGGAGACCGCCGCGATCTTCTCCCCGACGAGACGGTTCAGGAGCGTCGACTTCCCGACGTTCGTCCACCCCGCGATCGACACGAACCCGGAGCGCTCCGGCGGCCGCCCGGCCCCTCCGCTCACCCCTCGCTCCCCCGCTCCGCCCCCGAGGGACCCGCCCGCCGGAACCGCACGCGGTACACCCGGCGCCGGTCGGCCTCGAGCACCTCGACGCCGAGCCCCCAGATCTCCAGCTTCTCGCCGGCCTCGGGAACGCGCCCGAGCGAGGCGACGACGAGCCCTCCGACCGTGTCGAAGTCCCGCTCGCCGAACTCCACGCCGAACAGCGCTTCGATCTCCTCGACGTGGGCGAGGCCGCTCACCGACCAAGACCCGTCGGGAGCCTGCTGCATCTCCGAGTCCTCCGGGTCGTGCTCGTCCCGGATGTCCCCCACGATCTCCTCCAAGAGGTCCTCGAGCGTCACGAGCCCCGCCAGGCCCCCGTACTCGTCGACGACGAGGGCGATCGGCGCGCGGGAGCGCATCTTGAGGAGGAGATCGGAGGTCCGCTGCGTCTCCGGCACGAACAGCGCCGGCCGAACGAACCCCGAGACCGGCGCCCCCTCGAGGCCCTCCTCCGAAGCGCGCAGCACGTCCCGCACGTGGAGGATTCCGACGACGTCGTCGACGGTCCCGCGGAACACGGGGAGTCTCGAGTGCCCCGCGCGGAGCATCGCGCGCCGCGCCTCCGCGACCTCGGCCTCGGCGGGAACCGCCACGATGTCGGTCCTCGGGACCATGATCTCCCGGACCCTCGTGTCCCCGAGCTCGACGATCCCGCGAACCATCCTCCCCTCGCCCTCCTCGAGGATCCCCTCCCTCTCCCCCACCTCGATGAACGCGTCGACCTCGAGATCCGGATCCGCCTCGCGGATCTCCTCGCCCCTCGGGCCCGAAGCCAGGCGGCGGCGCGCGAGGGCCGAGGCGGGGGCCGCGAGCGGACGGAGGATCGCGTGCGCCGGCTCGAGAAGGAAGCCGGTCCGCCGGAGCGCCGACCGCGGATCGCCGAGCGCGAGGGGGCCCGCCAGGAGAACCTCGATCCCCAGCACGCCGACCCCGAGCCCGACCGCGGCGGCCAGGAGCCAGGGACGGGGCCAGCCGGCCGCGCGGGCGCCCGCGCCGAAGGCGACGGCCGCCGCGAGGAGGCAACCCTCCCGCGCCGCGTGCACCGCGATCCTCCTCGCGGAGTGGGCGAGGCGGAGATCCTCGACGAACCGGAGCCTTCCCCCCCCCTCCGACCCGATCCGGCGCAGCGCCACCCGGCCGAGCGCGCTGGCGGAGACGACCATCACGGCGAACGCGGTCTGGCAGAGGAAGAGAGCGGCCGACCCGCAAAACCAGGCGAGGGCGGCCGGGGAGGAAACCTCGCTCACTCTCCCTCCCCCTTCGCGCCGGGCAGGAGCTCGCGGGCGAGTCGGCGCTCCAGCCGGCGCATCGCTCCGCCGTCCGACTCGTGGTCGCGGCCGAGGAGGTGGAGGTACCCGTGCAGCAGCAGGATCCTCACCTCCGTGGCCGGCGAGTGGCCGCGTCTCGAGGCTTGCCGCCCCGCCGTCGCCACCGACACCGCGAGGTCGCCGAGGTGGACCCCCCCATCCGGGAGGCGCTCCCCCGACGGGAACGCCAGGACGTCCGTGGCCGAGTCCTTGCCGCGGTACCGCAGGTTCAGCGCCCGGATCCTTCGGTCGCCCACGAGCGCGACGTCGATCCGGAACCGCCCTCCGCTTCCGGCCCCCGGGGGAACCCGGGAGGCGACGCGCCGCAGGAAGCGCGCGAGCCCCGCGGGAGAGGGCGAGCGCCGCGCCCCGATCGCCCGCACGACGACCACGAGACGGCCCGCGCACCGAGATCCCGCCGCGCGCCTCACCGGAGGGGACCCTTCGCCCCCCGTCGCTCCGCGGGCGCCGGGGCGGCCCGGCCGTCGCTCCGCGGGCCCCTCCCGAAATCGAACCCAGGGTAGTCGACGCGGTGGTGATACATGCTCGAAAGCGCCCTGAGGAACGCCCCCTCGATCTTCTCGAGATCGGCGAACGTCAGGTCGCACTCGTCGAGCTGGCGGTCCAGGACGATCGCCCTCGTCACCTTGTGGATGACCTCGCCGAGACGTCCGGGCGTCGGATCGTCGACGGTGCGGGCGGCGGCCTCGACCGCGTCGGACAGCATGAAGATGGCCGCCTCCCGCGTCTGGGGCTTCGGCCCGGGATACCGGAAGTCGGCCTCCGCGACCGGCCCGAGCGACGGGTCCGACGAGCGCCGCGCCTTGTCGTAGAAGTACCCCATCACTCGCGTCCCGTGGTGCTGCGGCACGATGTCCACGATCTGCTCGGGGAGCCCCGCCTCCCGCGCGAGTCGGACCCCGTCCTTCACGTGCGCGGCGATGATGAGCGCGGACATGTACGGGGAGAGCCGGTCGTGCGGGTTCCCCCCCCGCTGGTTCTCGACGTAGTACTCGGGCTTCCGGATCTTGCCGATGTCGTGGTAGAAGGCGGCGACGCGGCAGAACAGGGAGTTCGCGCCGATGCTCTTCGCCGCCTCCTCGGCGAGCGTCCCGACGATCAGGCTGTGGTTGTACGAGCCGGGAGCCTTGACGGCGAACTGCGACAGAAGCGGGTTGTTGATGTTCGAGAGCTCGAGCAGCCGGATGTCGGTCAGGACGCGAAAGAGGCTCTCGAAGAGCGGGAGGGCGAAGGAGACCAGGAGGCCGGCCCCGATCGCCCCGCCCGCGAACGCCAGGGCGGCGCCGTACAGCGCCACCGCCGGGGACGCGAGGCTCCCCCTGAGGCCCTCGACCGCCAGCACCGCCGCCGCTCCCGCCAGCCCCGCCAGGAGGCCCGCCCGCAGGAGGGCGGAGCGCTCCCGGTAGGTCGTGATCGCGTACACGCCCGCCCACTGGACGAGGAGGGCCCAGGTCAGCGCGTGCGCGTCGAATCCTCGCATCGCTCCGAACAGGAGCGCCGTGAACGCGGAGAAGACCATCGAGATCCGACCGTTCGCGAGGAGCGCGACCAGGATCGCCCCTCCCGCCACCGGGACCACGTAGGCGTAGCTCCCGGGGTCGTCGAACGGCGGCGCCAGGTCGTCCACGACCCCGTGGACGATCCAGAAGATCGCCCGGGCGATCAGGAGCATCGAGAGGATCGCGATCACCAGCAGGGCGTGGAGGTTCCGGACCTTCCGGAAGCGTCGCTGGTGGTACCGGGTGTACCGGAACAGGAAGAACGCGAGAAGCCCCGCGAGCACGAGGAGCCCCGCGATCTCGGGCGCCCTCGCGGAGCGCGGCGCCGGCGTCGAGCGCGCCACCCCGAGGCGCGCGAGCGTCTCCTGGGTGACCGTCTCGCCCGCGCGGACCAGGACGGCGCCCGTCGGGGCGGTGGCCAGGACCGGGTCGACCTGGAGTTCCGCCGCCCTGCGCCGCTCCGCGGTCGCCCGGGGGTCGAAGGCGAGATTCGCCTGCACGAACGCCGCGGCCAGGTCGCCGAGCGCCTCGCGGTGCGCGGCGGGTATCGACGGCCGCGCCGCGACCGCCTCGCGCGCGATGCGCCGCGCCTCGTCGAGATCCAGGATCGTCGAGAAGTCGGAGACGCGCTCCTCGCCGCGGCCGGGCTCCCGCGTCACCGCGATCGCCGGCACTCCCGCGAGCGGCGCGCGTCCCCCGACGATCGGCCTCTCCATCGTCTCGACGACGACCTGCCGCAGGTCCCCTTCGACTTCGGCCCCGAAGCCGACCGCCGCGAGGCCCGGGAGCGCGCGCTTCCCCCGCTCCCCCGCGAGCGCGAGCCCGGGGGGGCCTTCCCCGCTTCGCGCCCATCCCCTCTCGAGGGAGAGACGCCCCTCGCGGAAGACCGCGCCGAGGGCCTCGGAAGCCCGCACCCCCGCTTCGAGGTCGCGGACGAAGACCGGCGGGACCCCGGTCGCGGCCTCCCGCCGGCGCTCGGCGGTGCGATCGAGATCGACGAGGCGCACCGGGTACGGGGCGACGACGTCCCGCCGGACGGTCTCCCCCTCGACGAGGAAGTCGAGGGGCCCCGACCTTCCCGACGGCCATCCGACGATCGCCACGACGACGGCGACGAAGAGCAGGCTGAAGAGCCAGTCGGCGCCGAGGAGGCGGTCCGCGCCCCTCCGGATCCGCTCCCGCACGCGGGCGGGGAAGCTCAGCCTGCGGAGGACCCGCCGGAGCTCGTGTCGGCGCCCGATCCGGGAGAGCTCGTCCGCCGTCATCGGACGTTCCCCTCGCCTCCCGCGCGCTCGCGGGACGCCTTGCCTTCCTTCCGGGACGCGTCGCGGCGGTCGTACGCGAGGATGATGCGCTGCACGAGCGGGTGCCGCACGACGTCCGTCTCGTCGAAGTTCGCGAGCGCGATCCCCGGAATGCCCGCGAGGAGCTCCCGGCATTCGACGAGGCCCGATAGCCGCTCGGCCGGAAGGTCGATCTGCGTGACGTCGCCCGTGACGACGGCCTTCGAATCGAAGCCGATCCGGGTCAGGAACATCTTCATCTGCTCCGAGGTGGCGTTCTGGCCCTCGTCGAGGATGACGAACGAGTCGTTCAGCGTCCGGCCCCGCATGAAGGCCAGAGGCGCGATCTCGATGATCCCGCGATCGAGCAGGCTCTCGATCCGGTCGGGCTCGAGCATGTCGTAGAGGGCGTCGTACAGCGGCCTCAGGTAGGGGTCGACCTTGGCCGCGATGTCCCCCGGGAGAAAGCCGAGCCGCTCCCCCGCCTCGACGGCCGGCCGCGCGAGGATGATCCGCTGCACCCGCTTCTCGTGGAGCAGGGTGATCGCCATCGCCACGGCGAGATACGTCTTCCCGGTCCCCGCGGGACCCACGGCGATGACCAGGTCGTCGTCCCGCATCGCCTCGAGGTACTCCCGCTGGTGCGCGGACTTCGGGACCACCGTCTTCCTGGCGGACGGCCTCAGGCGCGAGTCGACGAAGTGGGCGACGAGGTCGGCGGAGGGGTCCCGCGCCACGAGGCCGATCGCCGTGCGGAAGTCCTCCCGCCTCAGCGCGACCCCCCGCCCGTGGAGATCGACGAGCTGGGACAGCAGGCGCGCGACGACCGTCTCGCGCTCCTCCGCGCCGGGGCCGTCCGCCTCGAGGACGGCCGCGTCTCCCCGCGCCGTCACGCGAACGCCGAGCCGCTCCTCGACGAGGCGCAGCGTGGCGTCGAGGCTCCCGGCGAGGACCTCGAGAACCCGGCCTTCGAGGCGGATCTTCTTCATGGCCCGGAACCGCCCCCCGAGCCCGGCTCGTCGAGCCGGAGGCGAAGGTCAGCGAGCTGCCTCCGGTCCACGGGGGCCGGGGACCCGGTCATCAGGCACGACGCGCTCGTCGTCTTCGGGAAGGCGATCACGTCGCGGATCGAGTCCGCGCCTACGAGCATGGCGCAGATCCGGTCGAACCCGAGGGCGATCCCGCCGTGGGGCGGGGCGCCGGCGTCGAGGGCGCGGAGCAGGAAGCCGAACTTCGCCTCCGCCTCCTCCGCGCCGATCCCGAGCGCGCGAAAGACGCGATCCTGCAACTCCCTCCGGTGGATCCGGATGCTCCCCCCCCCGATCTCGACGCCGTTGAGCACGAGATCGTACGCCTGCGCCGCCACCGACGCCGGGTCCGTCTCGAGCCGGTCGAGGTCCTCCCATCGGGGCGCCGTGAACGGATGGTGGCATGCGACCCACCGCCCCTCGCCGCCGTCCCACTGCAGCAGCGGGAAGCGCTCGATCCAGAGGAGATCCCAGCGGTCCCGCGGCGCGAGCCCGAGCGACGAGGCGATCCGGAGACGCAGCGACCCGAGCGCCTGCGCCGCCGCGTCGCGCGGACCGGCGACGAGAAGCGCCGCGTCGCCGGGGCCCGCCCCGACCGCCGCGGCCGCCGCGCGGGCGCCTTCGTCGCCCAGCGCCTTGAGCGCCGGGGACGACACCGTTCCGGCCTCCTCGATCCGGATCCACACGAGCCCGGCCGCCCCGGCCTCCCGCGCCCACCCGCTCCAGGAGTCGAGCGTCTTGCGCGACGCCGACCCCCCGCCCGGGACGGCGATCCCTCGAACCACCCCGCCGGCCGCCAGGGCCGAATCGAAGACCGAGAATCCCCTGCCCGAGACGGCCGGGGCCGCGTCCCGGATCTCGAGTCCGAACCGCGTGTCCGGACGGTCGGTCCCGTACCGATCGATCGCCTCCGCGTAGGCCATCCTGCGGAAGGGCGTCTCGACCGCGACGTCGACCTCGCCGAGGAGCGCCGCCAGGAGGGGCTCGATCACGCCGTAGACGTCGGCAGGCGTCGCGAACGACATCTCGAGGTCGATCTGCGTGAACTCCGGCTGCCGGTCCGCGCGCAGATCCTCGTCCCTGAAGCACCGGGCGAACTGGTAGTAGCGCTCGAATCCGGCCACCATCAGGAGCTGCTTGAAGAGCTGCGGGGACTGCGGCAGGGCGTAGAACCGCCCCGGGTGCACGCGGCTCGGCACCAGGTAGTCGCGCGCCCCCTCCGGAGTCGACCGCGTCAGGACCGGGGTCTCGATCTCGACGAACCCCAGCCCGTCGAGGACGCGGCGCGAGGCTCGCGCGAGCGCGTGCCGCGTGCGGAGCGCGCGCTGCAGCCGCGGCCTCCTCAGGTCCACGTAGCGGTGCGTCAGCCGCGCCTCCTCGTTCGCCTCGCTCTCCTCGTCCACGGGGAAGGGGACCGCCCTCGCCCGGTTGTGGACCGAGATCTCGGCGGCGCGGACCTCGACCCTTCCGGTCGGATGGGACGGGTTCGCCGCCTCGCGCGGAACGACGGTGCCCCGCACGCCGATCACGTCCTCGGCGTGGACGTGCTGCGCCGTCTCGTGGGCGCCGGGGGCCGTCGAAGGGTCGAGGACGACCTGGACGCGCCCCGAGCCGTCGCGGACCTCGAGGAAGATCAGGTTGCCGAGATCCCGGCGGCGGTGCACCCATCCCGTGATGACGACCTCGCGCCGCGCCGCGGCGTCTTCCTCGGCGACGAGGCCGCACGGCACCGTCCGCCGGAGGAGCGACGGAGTCTCACTCGACATGCCTGCCTCCCAGACGCTCGACGAGGTCCTCTTCGGCCACGGCGCACTGCTCGCCGGTGGCCAGGTCCTTCAGGCCGTAGCGTCCGATCCCGATCTCGCCCTCTCCCACGAAGAGGGCGAAGCGCGCCCCCGCGCGGTCCGCCCGCTTGAGCTGAGCCCCCATCGGCCGGACGGAGAGCGGCATCGCGACGCGGAGGCCCGCCGCGCGCAGGCGGCGCGCGATCGCCACCGAGGCCCGCCACCCCGCTTCGCCGAGCGCCACCAGGAAGACGTCCGCGCCGCCCGCCCGTCCGCGGTCCTCGGGCATGAGGAGGACCAGGCGCTCCAGCCCGATCGCGAACCCGAACCCCGGAACGGCGGGGCCGCCCAGGTCCTCGACGAGGCCGTCGTACCTTCCGCCGCCCAGGATGGCGCTCTGGGCGCCCAGCCCCCTCGAGATCACCTCGAACACGGTCCTCTGGTAGTAGTCCAGCCCCCGGACGATGCGCGGATCCACCCGGTACGGAATGCCGTACGCCTCGAGCGATCGCCGCACCTCGTCGAAATGCTCCCGGCAGGGCGCGCACAGGAGATCGAGGATCGCGGGGGCTTCCGACAGGAGCTCCCGGTCCGCCTCGACCTTGCAGTCGAGCACCCGCAGCGGGTTCTCGGCCGCGCGCCTCCGGCAGTCCTCGCAGAGGCGCGAGAGACGGGGTTCGAGCCAGCGGACGAGCGCCTCCCGGAAGCGCGGCCTGCACTCGCCGTCGCCGACCGAGTTCAGCGCGAGCTCCCGGTCCGCGATGCCGATCGCGTCGAGGAACGACCAGAGCATCTCGATCGTCTCCGCGTCGGCGAGAGGCTCCCTCGCGCCCAGGACCTCCGCTCCGATCTGGTGGAACTGCCGCTGGCGCCCCTTCTGCGGACGCTCGTAGCGGAACATCGGCCCGACGTAGTACACGCGCTCCGGGAACCCCTCGGCGATCGTCCGGTGGAGCGAGTGCTCGACGAAGGCGCGGACGACGGGAGCCGTCGCCTCCGGCCGGAGCGTCACCGACTCGCCGCCGGCGTCGAACGAGTACATCTCCTTGCGAACGATGTCGGTGCCTTCCCCCACCGAGCGGGTGAACAGCTGCGTCGACTCGATCACCGGGGTCCGGATCTCCCGGAAGCCGTAACGCTCGAACACCGATCGCGCCGCGCCCTCGACGTACTGCCAGCGCGCCGCCTCGTCGGGCAAGACGTCGCGCGTTCCCCGCACCGCCCGGCACCGTGGCTTCACGACGATCCCACCTCTTCGCGCCCGGGCGCCCTTGTAGCACATAACCTCAAGCCGGGCAAACGGTTGCGCGCGCCCCGCGTGATAAGATTCGCCGGTCGGCGCCGGCGGCCTGTTTCGCCGTCCGCGCCGGCCCGGAGCCCGAGCGGATGCCGTCCCGAAAGCAGGCCCGCCGCCTCGCCCTCGCCGCCCTGGCGCTGCTGCTCTCCGGGGCGCCGCTGGC
>CAZPWK010000005.1:0-20483 GCA_964590285.1 uncultured Acidobacteriota bacterium
GATCGGCGAGGAGTCCGACGTCAGCTTGTCGATCGAGAGGGTCTCCTCGCCCGTCTCCTCGTCCTCGGTCACGAGCTGGATCCGGAACTCCTCGGTCGCCTCCTCCAGCACCCGCTGCGAGGACTCGCTCTTCTTGAGGATCTCCTGAATCGCGGTCGGCGTCCCGACGCACACCTTGATCGAGGACCCGAGGAGGAGCTCGAGCTCGTCGATCATCAGGACGTCCGTCGGATCGGCCACGACGATCGTGAGGCCGGTGTCGGTCCGGTGCCGGGGCACGAAGTTGTAGCGGAACATCAGGTCGACCGGCAGCGACCGGAAGAGCTCCGGGTCGATCGCGAAGTGCTCGAGATCGACGTACTCGATCCCGAGACGCTCGGCGATCTTCTGGGCCTGGACCTCCTCGGACAGGATCTCCTCGCCCGCGTCCGTCTCGACCCGGGACGCCGTCCTGTCGTCTCTCGCTCGCGCGCCGTCGGCCATCTCCCGCTCCGCTCCCGGGCTTCCGGGCATCAGCCCATCCTCGACTGGCCGTACGTCCGGATCAAGGGCAGGTAGATCGCCAGCAGCATCCCGCCGACGACGACCGCCATGAACACGAGCATGAGCGGCTCGATCAGCGCCACGACGCGGGTGAGGCGATAGTCGATCTCCTCGTCCATGAACGTCGACGCGTTCTCGAGCATCTCCTCGAGCGAGCCCGTCGACTCGCCCACCTTGATCATCTCGATCGTGATGTCGCTGATCAGCCCCGTGCGCTCGAGCGACTCCCACAGGGACTGTCCCTCGCGGACCTTCACCGCGACGCCCAGGAGCTCTCGCTCGAAGAGGGCGTTCCCGACCGCGCGAGCCGAGAGATCGAGCGCAGTGACGAGCGGGATGCCTCCCGCCACCAGCGTCCCGAGCGTCCTCGTGAAGCGGTTCTGCGCGTAATCGTGGATCACTTTCCCGACGATCGGGAGCCGGAGCTTGAAGCGGTCCAGGACGATTCGTCCCGCCCCGCTCCGCTGCCACGCGCCGAGCGCCACGAGGACCGCGACGACGGCGCCGATCAGGGCGAGCCAATGCTCGCGGGCGAAGAACGCGGCCCCCATCAGCACCTTCGTGATGAGGGGCAGCTCGGTCCCGAAGTCGTCCATGAAGTCCTTGAACTTCGGGATGATGTAGAACGTCATGAGGACGACGAGGGCGACCGAGAGGACGAGCAGGATCGTCGGGTAGATCAGCGCCGCAACGACCTTGCGCCGCACGGCCATGATCGTCTGCGTGTAGGCGATGAACCGCTTGAGCACCGTCGGCAGCTCGCCCGAGCGCTCGCCCGACGCCAGGCTCGAAGCGTACAGGCGCGGGAACAGGTCGCCCTGCGCCGCGAACGCCTCGGACAGCATCTCCCCCGACGTGACCCGCTCGCGAATGTCCGTGAGGGCGCGCCGGAACGCCGGGTTGGCGCGACGCTCCAGGAGAATGTCGAGGCTCGTCAGGATCGGCAGCCCGGCCCGTATGAGCGCCGAGAGCTCCTGGTTGAAGAACAGGAACTCCCTCGCCGAGATCCGGGGCCGGATGCGGACGAGCTGCATGAGGAGCTGGACGGCGTGGCTCCTCCGCTTCAGCTCGAGCACCAGGCAGTCCTTGTCCTCGAGGTCGCGCCGGAGGGAGGCCTCGTCGACCGCGTGGTACACGCGATCGACGATCTCCCCGGAGGGCTCGGCCACGCGGCAGACGAACTCGGCCATCGGCTCCTACCTCGGCTTCGCCTGGAGGGCCAGGAAGAGCGCGTTCCGGGAGCCGGGGCTCTTCGCCGACCCCAGCATCAGCATCTTTCCCGCCTCGACGATGACGCTCGCCGTGTACAGGTCCTCGGTCCGGGACGTCCCGTCCCTCGAGGGGACCACGCGCTGCAGCGACAGCCTGCGGAACCTCACGACGCCGCGCGCCTCGTCGTACGACTCCACCTCGAAGCGGACGCGGTACTCGTCCGACAGGAGCGCCTCGACCTCGGTCCCCTCGCTGCCCGTGGCGGATCGGCTCCCGAGCAGCCGGTACGAGGTCCACTTGGTGAAGTCGCCGAGCGTCTCGGTCACGCCCCGGACCTCGCGGGAGAGCGGCTCCGGAGAGCGCTCGCCGTCCGGTTCCGCGGCCCGGCGGTCGGTCCCCAGGAGAAGCGAGAAGGTGACCTCGACGTTCCGCGGAGGCAGGTCGAACCCGAGCAGGAGGTCTCCCACCCGATCGAGCACCTCCGCGCGGTCCTGCACGACGAGGGTCCGGAGGCGCGGCTTGAGGGTCAGCGTCCCCTCGGGCGACAGGACCGACTCGACGATCTCCGCCGCGTCCCTGAGCGACCGGTGGCGGACCTCGTACGCCCGGACGCGGATCGTCTCCTCGCCCTTCGCCTCCGCCGCCGCGACGGACGCGGCGCCCAGCGCGGCGATCGAAGACAGGGCCGCCGCCGAGGCGACGAGAACCGACGCCGCGATCCGCCTCACAGGTCCATCTCCCGGTCGAAGATCATGACCAGCTGCACGTCGCCCACGGAGAGGTCCACGACCTCGGGGGTACCCGGCGAGGAGACGACCTCCACCTCGGCTCGGCCCGCCGCCGGCAACGCGGCGGCCGCCCGCCCCGACGGGCGCTCCGACGGCACGAGGAGAGCGCCCGCGAGCGCGGCGGCGGCGGCCCACGCGGCGGCGGCGGCCAGGCCCCGCCTGCGGGCCGGGCGCCTCGGCGCGGCCTCCGCCAGAATTCCCAGCCGAACGTTCCGCGAAACCGCATCCAGGACCGCCCGCTCGATCGGGCGGGAGGCCAGGCGGGCGAAGATCCGCGAGGGATCCTCCCCGTCGAGCGCCGGGTGCCGGGTCACGATCGCCCCCCGGGGCCTGCGGGCCCTCGCGGCTTCGGGACGAGGTGCGGGTACTCGCGCTCGAGCCCGGCCCTGAGGACGCTCCGGGCCATCAGGAGGTGGTTCCGGACGGTCGACTCCCGGATCCCGAGCGCCCGCGCCACCTCGCCGGTCGGGAGCCCCTCGATCTCGTGCAGCACGAAGGCCGCCCTCCGCTTCGGGGCCAGCCGGGAGGCGAGATCGAGGAACGCGCGCTGCAGCTCCGCCAGGTCGAGGACGCGGTCCTGCCCCGCCGACCCATCCGCGCCCAGCGAGTCGGTCGCGTCGGGAAGGGGCCCCAGCGCCTCGCGCGGTCCCTTCTGCCTGAGGAGATCGATGGCGGCGTTCACGGTGATCCTGTACAGCCACGTGTCGAAGCGCCGGCCCGGGTCGAACCGGCGGAGCACCTTCCACAGCCTGAGGAACACCCACTGCGCGACGTCCCGGGCGTCCTCGAGGTCCCCCGTGATCTGATACGCCGTCCGCACCACGCGCTCCCTCTTCAGGAGCACGAGATCCTCGAAGGCGACCGTGTCGCCTCCGGCGGCCGCCCGTATCAGACCCGCCTCGTCGCGCATCCCCCCGGCCGGAGGGCACCCGAGCGCGCCGGGCCGCGGACCCGCATCCTGATACGGGACCGACCTGCCCGGCGTCTAGCCGGGACCCCAAAAAACGAAGGGACCGCCCTCGGGGACGGTCCCGGGCAAACCATTGTAGGAAGGGAGGATCGGACGGTCAAGGACACGGCCCCGTGGTCGGTCCTCGGGCGGGCGGCGGTTCAGCGCGCCCTCGCGGCCGGGGCGGCGCCGCTCCGGCGCCTTCCCGCCGGGCGGCCCGAGGCCGCGGGGGCGGCATCCCGGAGCGCGGCCGCGAACACGTCCTGCACGTCCTTCACGAACACGAACCTCAGGTCCCGCCGCAGGAGGGCCGGGACGTCGTCGAGGTTCTTGCGGTTCGTCTCGGGAAGGACCACCGTGCGGATGCCGCTGCGCCGGGCGGCCAGGACCTTCTCCTTGATCCCGCCCACCGGCAGGACGTTCCCCCGAAGCGTGATCTCCCCGGTCATGGCGACGTCGCGGGCGACCGGCCGCTCGGTGAACGCGGAGAGCATCGCCGTGGCCATCGTGATCCCCGCCGAGGGCCCGTCCTTCGGGATCGCTCCCTCGGGGACGTGGACGTGCACGTCGCGCTCCTCGAAGTAGCCCTCGGGAATGCCGAGCCGCGCCGACTTCGCCCTGGCGAACGAGAGGGCCGCCTGCGCCGACTCCTTCATGACCTCTCCGAGATGGCCGGTGAGGATCAGGTTGCCGCGCCCCTTCATGACCGTCGCCTCGACGAAGAGGACGTCCCCCCCGGCCTCGGTCCAGGCGAGACCGGTCGCGACCCCCACCTGGTCCGAGGACAGCGCGTCCTCCCGGGACACCGGGGCGGGGCCGAGGAAGGACTCCAGGCTCGAGGCGATGATCCGCATCTTGCGCCGATGCCCGTCCGCCACCTGCCTCGCCACCTTGCGGCAGATCGACGCGATCGCCCTCTCCAGGTTCCTGAGGCCGGCCTCGCGCGTGTAATCCGAGATCAGCGTTCTCAGCACGTTGTCCGAGAACTCGATCTGCCCCGGCTTGAGGCCGTTCTCCTCGATCTGCCTGGGCACGAGGTGGCGGCGGGCGATCGTCAGCTTCTCCTCCTCGGTGTACCCGGACAGCCGGATGACCTCCATCCGGTCCCGGAACGCCGGCTGAATCGTGTCGAGAAGGTTCGCGGTCGTGATGAACATGACGTCCGAGAGGTCGTAGGGGATCCCGATGTAGTGGTCCCGGAACGAGAAGTTCTGCTCCGGATCGAGCACCTCGAGCAGGGCGGACGCCGGGTCGCCCCGGAAGTCCGCCCCGATCTTGTCCACCTCGTCGAGCATGAACACGGGGTTGCCCGATCCCGTCTGGTGGATCCCCTGGATGATCCGGCCCGGCATGGCGCCGACGTACGTGCGCCGGTGCCCCCGGATCTCCGCCTCGTCCTTGACGCCCCCGAGCGAGAGGCGCACGAAGTTCCGGCCCAGGGCCCGGGCGATCGACCGGCCGAGGGAGGTCTTTCCCACGCCGGGAGGCCCGACGAAGCACAGGATCGGCCCCTTGCTCCGGCTCTTCAGCTTGCGGACCGCGAGGTACTCGAGGATCCGCTCCTTGATCTTCTCCAGGCCGTAGTGGTCCTCGTCGAGGATCTTGGCCGCCTTCGAAAGCTGGAGGTTGTCGCGGGTCAGGTTCCCCCAGGGCATGCCGGTCAGCCAGTCGAGGTAGTTCCGGACGGTCGCCGTCTCCGCGGAATCCGGGTGCATCCGCTCGAGCTTCTTGAGCTGCTTCTCCATCTCCTCGACGGCGTACTCCGGCATCTTCGCGGCCTTCGCCTTCTCCCGGAGCCCCTCGATCTCCTCCGAGAGCTCGTTCCCCTCCCCGAGCTCCGTCAGGATCGCCTTCATCTGATGGCGCAGGTAGTACTCGCGCTGGGAGCGGTCCATCTCGTCGCGCGCCATCGAATCGATCTCGCGCTGCATGGACAGCAGGTTGAGCTCCCGGCCGAGGAGGTCGTTGACGCGCTTCAGGCGCGCGACGGGATCGAGCGTCTCGAGGACCTCCTGCGCCTCCTCGACCTTCAGCTCCAGGTTCGACGCCGTGAGGTCCGCCAGCCTTCCCGGATCCTCGAGGCTGTTCGCGATCACCATCACCTCGGAGGGGAGGCTCTTCCCCAGGCTCGTCGCCCTCTCGAGCGTGCGCTTCACGGAGCGCATCAGCGCTTCCTTCTCGATCGACGAGGGGTCGTGGGCCTGGTCGCCGACGCGCTCGATCGAAGCCTGGAGGTACGGCCGCATCGCCGAGAACCCGGCGACCCGCGCCCGGCACACCCCCTGGACGAGGATCCGGATCCGCTCGTCCGGGAGCTTCAGCATCCGCATGATCACCGCGACCGTCCCCGTCCCGAACAGGTCGGCCTCTCCCGGCTCCTCCTCGTCCTTGTCCCTCTGCGCGAGGAGGAGGATCATCCGGTTCTCGGAGAGCGCGCGGTCCACCGCCTGGATCGAGAGATCCCGCGCGACCGAGAGCGGGGCGATGATGAACGGGTAGACGACCATGTCCCGGAGCGGCAGCACCGGCAGCTCGGCGGGGATCTTGAACTGCTCCTCGCCCCCGCGTTCGACCGGCTCCCCCTTCATGGGATCCTCACCTCGATGGGCACCTCTTCTCCCCTGCGGTTCGGCACCTTCGGGAAGCGGAGGCGGAGGAGCCCGTCCTGGAGCTCCGCCTCCGCGCGGTGCGTGTTGACCGGGACGCTGAGGCCGATCACCCGGCGGAACCTTCCGAACGCGCGCTCCGCGACGTGGAACCGCGAGGGGTTCCCCGGCTCGGGGCGCACCTTCTCCCCCTGGAGGATGAGGTTCCCGCCGAGCACCGAGACCGAGAGCTTCGACGGCTCGACGCCGGGCAGCTCGACCTTGACCAGGAGGCTGTCCTCGGTCTCGACGATGTCGGCGTTGGGGATCCAGGCGCCCGCCTGCTTCCCCTGTCCGCCGAGATCCAGCAGGTTGTCGAAGAGGCGGTTGATCTCGCTCTGGATCCTGGCCGCCTCGAGCAGGGGTCCGAAGGTCCGGGTCATGCGCGCCTCCCCTTATCGCCGCGTCTCGAGCAGGTCCCGCAACTCCGCCATGAACTCCTCGACGTCCTCGAATTGCCGGTACACCGACGCGAACCGGACGTAGGCCACCTTGTCGAGCTCCTTGAGACGGGCCATCACCCGTTCGCCGATCGCCCGAGCCTCGACCTCGCGATCGGGGCTGTCCTGCACCATCTGCTCCACCTCGTCCGCGACGGCGTCGAGCGCCTTCGCGGGGATCGGACGCTTCTCGCAGGCGCGGTGAAGCCCCGCCAGGAGCTTGAGACGGTCGAACGGCTCCCGGCGCCCGTCCTTCTTGATCACGAGGAACGGAATCTCCTCGACGCGCTCGTAGGACGTGAACCGCCGCGCGCACTCGAGACACTCTCGCCGCCGTCGGATCGCGTCTCCCGAGCCGGTCTCGCGGGAATCGACGACCTTGTCCCTCTGATGGCCGCAGAACGGGCACTTCATCGGGGCTCCTCCAGGGCGTCCGGCGAGACGCGCCCCGCGGCGCGCGAGCCGACGTCCCGCAGTCCACGCGCCGCCACGAGCAGATCGTGCCACGAAACCCGCTCCGTCCGCAGGAACACGAGCCCGAGGACGATCACGGGGACGATCACGGCGAGGTGCATGAGGATGCCGGCCGCCGCCGCCGAAGCCTCGCCGACGCCGAACAGACCCGCGAGGCCGGCCTTCATCGCCAGATGGTAGCCTCCGGTGCCGCCCGGCGTCGGCACCGCGACCCCGAAGGCCAGGATCGGGAGCATGACGAGGACCGCCGGGAACGGGACGGCCGCGCCGGACGCCCGCACCCCGATCCAGATCCCTGCGGCGATCGTCAGCCACGCCAGCACGCTGTGGAGCGCCACCGCCCCGAGGAGCCGCGGCCTCCGCAGCGCCTCGGTCCCCTCGGCCACGGCCAGGAACAGGCGGCCGAGCCCGCGGAGCGCTCCGCGCCGGCCCTCGACGAACCTCCCGATCGCGCCCCGGAAGCTCCCGGCGACCACCGAACCCGCCAGGAAGGTCGCCACGACGATCACCATCACGACCGCGGCCCCGCGAAGGCTCTCCGCCGCCGCTCCCCCGATCGGGGTCGACCAGGCCCCGACCGCGAAGAGCAGGAGGATCGCCGCGCCGTCGAGGATCCGGTCCGCGACCACCGACCCGAGGCATGGGCCGATCGGGATCCGCTCTCGCGTGGAGAGGAGCGCGGGCCGCACCAGCTCGCCCAGCCGCCCGGGCAGCACCCAGGTGGTCAGGAACCCGACGATGATCGCGACGAACATCGGCCGGAACGCGACGTCGCTCCTCACGGGGGCCAGGAGGCTGCGCCAGCGCCACGTCCGGAAGACGTTGTGGGCGAGGTTCACGGCCGCCGCGAGGACGATCCCGGCGAAGGAGGCGCCCCGGAGCGCCTCGACCAGCCCCGCCCCGTCGACGCCCCGGAGGAAGAAGGCGAGGAGGATCGCGGCGAGCGCGAATCCGAGCAGGTACTTCGAGATTTCCTTCACGGGCGGCGAATCTAGGTCGATTCGGCCCCGAGGTCAACAGGAACCGGCCATCTTTCGGGCTTCCAGCCCCAAGTTCGGTGGCTTCGACCCGATCGGAGGGCAGGGAGCGGGGGATCTGCCGCGCCCGATCAGCCTTCCGGGGCGTCCCCGGTCCCCGGCGGTGGGGCGGGCCGGATCCTCAGCGTCTCGAACCGCTTGAGCGTCACGGTCCCCGGCGGCGCTCCCCGCTTCCGCCGGACGTGCTTCCGGCGGGCGCAGACGACGTCCACCGTGACGCTTCCCCGGGCCTCGCTGAACCACGCGGCGATCGCGGCGGCCTCTTCGAGCGTGTCCCTCGGCGGTCGGGTCGTGCGGCCCGAGGTCCGGACCACGACGTGGGCGCCCGGGACGCCCGCCGCGTGGAGCCAGAGGTCCTCGGGGGCCGCGATCCGGAACGTCAGCCTGTCGTTGTCCTTGCCCGATTTGCCGACGAGGATCGTCATCCCGTCCCGGCTCGTCAGGAGCCGGACCCCCTCGACGCGGGGTCGCGAGATCCCCGCCGCCTCTCGGGCGGCGCGCGTTCCCGGGCCGAGCCCCACCGGGATCCGCTCCGAGCGCATCGCCTCCTCGATCGCGTCGGCCTCGTCCTCGCCTCGGGCGGACTCGGCCCTGGCGGCCAGCCGCTCCAGTCGGGCGAGCCTCGACTCGAGCGCGAGCTTGCGCGAGCGGGCGGATTCCAGCCCCCGGACGGCCCGCCGGTGAAACCGGAAGTGCTCGTCCGCGACGACCTGCAGCCGCTTCCCGCGGGGGGCCGGCACGGCGATCTCGCCCCCCTCCGGATCGTAGGGGTCCGGGACGAGAGCCTCGTCGCCGACCCGGCGCGCGGTCGTCAGGCCGGCGAGCAGGGCCTCTCCCCAGAGCCGGTGACGGTCGGGGTCCGCGAACGCGGACAGATCCGAGTCGACGCGGCGGGCGGCCTCCCACGCCCGCCTCGCCTCGGAGGCGAGGATCGCTCGGAGCGCCCGCCGGCGAGCCTCCTCGCGACGCCCGATCTCCATCGCCTCGTAGTGAATTCCCGCCGTTTCGGCCGCGTCCCTCCCGCGAGTCCGGAAGACCCCCGGGGGGACCGTCGAGGGCTCCCAGGGCAGCAGCGCGATCCCGCCGGCATCCAGCGTCCCCCTTCTCGCCGCCTCGAGCGGGTCGGGGACGCCCAGAACCACCGGGTCCAGCCGACCGGCTTCGAGGCCGGCGATCCGGGACGCCAGCACCTCGCCGGGGGTCCGGCGGGACCGGGAAGCCTCCTCGAAGACCATCTCCGCGGCTCGGGTTCCGACGCCGAACACGCGGCGCCTCAGGGCGTCGAGGGGGCCCTCGCGCCCTTCGGCGACCACCGACTCGAGGAACCGGTCGATCTCGGCCGGGCTCGCGCCGAACGGCACGAGCGCGCGCGGGGGAAGCCCCGGCGGCTCGTAGGAGCGCCCCACGGCCAGGCGCGCGGCGGCGGATCGAGGGTGGCGGGCCGTGCCGACCACGCGTCCGTCCGGGCCGAGGTGGACCAGGTTCGCCCCGTGCGTGGCCAGCTCGGCGACGAGCGCGGACCCGTCCGCGAAGGCGATGCGGCAGGCGCGGTCCGGCCCCGGCTTCTCGACCGTCGCGACCAGCCTACCCTCCAGGGCGCGAATCGCGGCGGCGGCGAACGGGCCTGTGGGACGCCTGGGACCCTTCGGCGGCGGAGCGGCCGGCCGGCCGATCCACGGCTCCACGGGATGCAGGGAGAGGACGACCGGGAACCGCCGGTCGCCCTTCTCGAAGAGGAGCCGGAACCGGTCCGGGCCGTCCCCGGCGAGGCGGACCAGGATGGACCCCTCGAGATCGCTCGACAGCGCCCGCGCGACGCGGATCAGAACGAAGTTGTCCATGCGGTCGGCCGGGGCGGGACGGGCGCCGCCGCGCACGCCCGAAACGGGCGAGCGGCCCTGCGCCGCCGGGCCGCTCGCGGGTGGACCGGAAGTGGCCTCAGTGCTCCAGCTTGCCCTTCGCGCCCCGGACGCACTCGGTGAGCGCGGCGTCGATCTGCGTCTCGACGTCCACGTGGCCCCTGTTGGAAGCCTCGGCCAGCTCGGAGATCAGCAGGAACCGGGCGCGATCGAGCATCTTCCGCTCCCGGTAGGAAAGCGGCTTGACCTCGCTCAGCACGGACAGGCTCTTGAGGACCTCCGCCACGGCGAGGATGTCTCCCGTCCTCATCTTCTCGGAGTTGGCCTGGAACCTCCCCTTCCAATCGTCGTAGGTCGCAACCTCGCCGTTGCGGAGAACTCCCAGAACCCGGTTGACCTCGCGCCGGGTCAGCACTTTCCTGAGGCCCACTGCGGTCGTGTTGCCGACCGGGACCATCACCGTGCTGTCGGTCGAAAGGATCCGCAGCCGATAGAACGAGGATACCGTCTCGCCGATCGACTTGCTGGTGACCTGCTCGATGACCCCCACGCCGTGATTGGGATATACGACCTTGTCCCCGACCTTGAAATCCAAGCGCCCCTACCTCCTCCCGCCCCGGGCGGGACCCCTGGTTTCCCAGAGGGCAGAATGCGCCCTCTCTACACCGTAATGGTATCGCAAGTCCGGCGAATCTGCAATCTTTAAAGGGGCTTGCAGCGCATTCCGTGCTTCCTTGACAGCCCTCGGGCGGCGGCGGTACGCTCCGCCGCCGCTCGCCGGAGTGGCGGAATGGCAGACGCAGGGGACTCAAAATCCCCCGCCCCTTGCGGGCGTGTGGGTTCGACTCCCACCTCCGGCACCACCCGGCGTCCCCTGGGGGGAGGCTACCGGGGCCCCAGGTCCGGGCGCCGCACCCGGAGAGCCCGGCACCGGCAGAGGGCCGACGCGATCTCGAACCGGCGGGGACGCGCCAGGTCGTAGGCCAGGGGGGGGTCGAGCGCGTCGAGGCCCGCGGAATCGAGCCAGGCCTCGAGGTCGTCCAGCAGGCCACCGAGGGACATCCCCTCCCCCGCGCGCCGGGAAGCCTCGCGGAGAAGGAGCGCGAGCGCCCTGATCTCCCCCGCCTCGGAGATCTGCCCGAGCGCCCCGAGGTCGACCGTCTCCTCTCCGAGCCGGATCCCCCTCGACCCGTGGGGCCCCGCGCGCACGATCCCCTCGGGGAGCTCGAGACGCGCCTCGCGCGCGGCCGGCGCCCGAAGGCCGGGAAGCGCCTCGCGGACCCTCGGGGGGCCGCTCGCGGAGACGGCCTCGGCCGCGGCGGCCGTCGCGTCCTCCGCCCTCCACTCCCTCATGCGGATCACGGTGTGGGCCGCCTCGAGGACGTCCCCCGACCCCCCGGTCGCGAGGATCGTCGAGACGCCGAGTCGCTCGTACATCTCCCGCGCGCGATCGACGAGCGGGACGATCGGCTCCCCCGGCCTCGGCACGAGACGCTGCATGCGGCCGTCCCGCGCAAGGAAGCTCGGGGCGCTCGTGTCCTCGTCGAAGAGGAGGACCCGCGCCCCCGCCTCGATCGCCTCGGCGACCGAGGCCGCCTCGGACGCGACGGGGCTCGCCGAATCGGCCGAGAAATCGGCCGGGCATTCCCCGGTGGGCAGGGCGAGAAGGAACCCCGAGAGGTCGGCCCTCCGCACGCTCCGCCCCGGCTCGGCGCGCACGGCCACCGTCCCGGGATGCGACGCCACGAGCTCCCGCCCGTCCCCCGGCGGGTGCGGGCGCACGGCCGCCGCGATCGCGTCGAGAAGCGTGGTCTTGCCGTGGAAGCCTCCTCCGACGACCACCGTGACGCCCGCCGGGATTCCCATCCCCCGCGTGCGCCCCGCCCGGGGAAGATCGATCTCCACGCCGAGGGACGGAGGGGACTCGAACGCCACCTCCCGCCCGTCCCTCCGGGGACCGCCGTCTCGGCCCCCGGCGCGCGCAATCCGGCTGCCGTCGGCGACGAACGCGACGAGGCCCCGCTTCGCCAGCTCGAGCTGCATCGCCCCGTGGTCCTCGACGGCGCCGGCGTGCCGGGCCGCTTCCTCGGCCCTGCGGGCGGGGAAGAGCAGCGTGGAAGTGGCGAGACGCGGCAGATCGCCGAGCAGGAGCTGCTCCGCCCCGAGCCCGCGCACGCGGCGCTCGAGGGCGGGCAGGTCCACGAACAGCCGGAGCTCGATCGACTCCGCGTCGATCCGGCAGCACGAGCGCTCGACCACGGACGGTCCCGGGGGCTCCGGGAACGCTCGGCCGGTGCCCGGAGGCACCCGGGCGGCCCATCCCATCGGCCCCCGCACCGCCTCGTCCGCGGCCCGGGCCAGGTAGTCCTCGACGCCGAGGCGCCGCGCCGCCGTTCCGACGAGGTCCGGCGGCAGGCGGGACGCGTCCCGGCGCACGCGCACCCGGACCCTCGCGGGGCCGGCGAAGGGATCGGCCGGAACTCGATCCACGACGACCGTGAACGCCCCCGCCTCGTGCTCCCCCAGGATCCTCCGGTAGGCGCCGAACGGCGCGCCGTCGATCTCCCGGAGCAGCCGGGCGAGCGGGAACGGAAAGCGAGACGCCTCCCGGCTCGCTCGCGCCCCGGCGGGCGGGCGGCGGGGAGCGTCGCGCATCGGCGGGCGCGGCGGTCTCGGCCGGTTCCGGGCCATGCGGCGCAGTATAGTGCAGCGGCGGATCAGGCCAGGATCGCGGCGAGGACGATCGCCCCCGCGAAGAGGTACGCCAGCCCGGAGAGCCGTCGCGCGCGCCGCAGGCGCGCGCGGAGACGCAGCGCCTCGGCCCGCACGCCGAGGTCCCGCCCCGTCGACCGCTCGACGAGCGCCGTCACGAGCCCCTCGCCGTCCCGGACGCAGGCCGGGATCCGGTGCCGTCGCCCCCGAGCGTCCACGACGACGAGCGCCGGGGTCCAGAGGGCGTAGCGGCGGAACGCGTGCTCGTAGTCGAGCGCCTCGATCGATCCGAACTCGACGGTCACGGTCCTCGCGCCGAGCTCGAGAAGGAGGTCGCCGGCCCTGAGCGTCGCCCGGATCCGGACCTCGCGCGCGCTCAGCAGGAACCGGAGCCCCGCGACCGCTCCGACCGCCCCAAGCAGTCCGCGAACCGCCGTGACGTCCGTCACGAGGCCGAGCGGCTCGATGCGCCAGGCGGCGATCAGTCCCGCGGCGATCATGGACGCTGCTAGGACCGCCGGCGCGTGCCGCGCGAAGGGCGCGCACGCGAAGACCGCGGGGAGAGGGGGCGCGGCCGGCCCGCCGAGCGGCTCGCTCACGCGAGGTCCTCCTCCACGAGAGCCGGGGCGAACCCGACCGCGTCGGCCGAGACGAGATGGAACCGGATCCCGCCCCGCTCGCCGCGGACGCCGAGCGCGTGGTCCTCGCCGTGCAGATGTCCGTACACGCAGGCGGTCACGCCCCCTTCCCGGAGGACCCGGACGACCTCCGTCGGAGGCCGGCCCTCGATCCACGGAGGGTAGTGGAGCATCGCGATCCGGGACGCCGCGCGGTCGAACCGGGCGTCCGCGTCGCGGATCGAGAGCCGCAGGCGCTCGATCTCCCGGCGAAAGATCGCAGCGTCTCGCGGCGTCGCCTCCGGGTCGTCGGGGGACAGCCAGCCGCGCGCCCCGACCACGACTCGGCCCGGAACCTCGACCGCCCGGTTCTGCAGCGGCTCGCACCCCGGCGGCAGCGCCGCGCGCACCTGCCGCAGCGACCCCCACCAGGAATCGTGGTTCCCCCGCAGCAGGATCTTCCGCCCCGGCCGCGAGCCGATCCAGTCGAGGTCCGGCCTCGACTCCTCGAGGGTCTTCCCCCAGGACAGGTCGCCGGGAAGGAGCACGACGTCGCCCCGCGCGACCGAGGCGTCCCAGGCCGAGGCGATCCTCGACGCGTGATCGCACCAGCGCTCGCCGAACACGTCCATCGTCTTCGCCCCCGAGAGCGACAGGTGCAGGTCGGCGAGGGCCCAGACCCGCGGCACGGGCTCACCGAGCCCATCTTCGCCGCGCCGCCCCGAGCGCCGCGAGGAAGAGCGCCGCGGCGGCCGCCGCGACGTAGAGCGCGCTCCACCGGCCGTCCGGCGGCGCCGCGCCGGTCATGCCGGCGCGCGCCAGCTCGACGACGTGCGCGAGGGGCGACGCGCGGGCCAGGATGGCCGCCCAGCCGGGCAGGACGTCGAGCGGGAAGAGCGCCCCCGAGAAGAGGATCGCCGGCGCGCCGACGAGGATCTCGGCCGCCACCAGGCTTTCGCGTCGGCGGACGAGCGCGGCCGCGAGGATGCCGACCGAGGAGAACAGGAAGCCCGCCACCGCGGCGACCGGGAGCGCGAGAGCGTGCCGGGGAGCGACCGCGAGCCCGGCCGCCGGAGCGGCCGCGAGCACGATCGCAGCCGCCGCGGCCGCCGTCGCCGCGCGCCACAGCGCCTCGCCGAGCACGGCGTCGCCGAGCGTCAACGGAGCGGTCAGGATCGCCTCGAGCGTTCTCCCCCCCGCGATCCCCCCGCGCCCGGCCCGAATCGTCCCGTGAAAGCCCTTCGCGAACGCGAAGGCGGCGACGAGGCCCGGGAGGACGAACTCGCCGTAGGGGACGGCGCCCTCCCCGACGCGGACCTCCCCCACCGCCCGGCCGAGGCCGTGGCCGAACGCGAGGACGCAGAGGAGCGGGGCGAGGACCGTCGTCGCCAGGCGGGGCGCCCACGCCTCGCGCGACGCGGCGAAGCTCCTGCGGAAGACGCGCGCGGCCCGCCAGGAGACGCCAAGAGCGCGAGACCGGAGACCGCCCATCAATCCTCCAGGTTTCGGCCGGCGAGGCGGAGGAAGACGTCCCGCAGCCCGCCGGTCCGGTCGGCCGCGTGCCTCTCGACGAGGGCCGCGGGGGCGCCCGACTCGAGCACTCTCCCGTGATCGAGCACGACGACGCGGTCGCACAGCAGCGCCGCCTCCTCCGGATCTCGGGTCGCCAGGAGGATCGTGTGGCCCGCTCGATGGAGCGCGCGCAGCCGGTCCTGGAGCGCGCGGCGCTCCGAGGGCGGGAGCCCCATCGAGGGCTCGTCCGCGAGGAGGAGCGACGGCGCGTGGAGAAGAGCGCGCGCCAGCGCCGCCCGCCGCCGCGTCCCGGGGGACAGATCCGCGATCGGCCGGCCGCGCCGGTCCTCGATCCCCACGAACGCCAGGATCTCTTCGATCCTCGTCCGCGACTCCGAGGCGGGCAGGCCGAAGCAGCGGCCGTGGAGGCGAAGCTCCCCTCTCACCGTCCCGGACGGATCGAGATCGTCGTCCTGGGGCACGACGCCGAGGCCGGCCCGGACCCGACGCGGCTGGCGGACGACGTCGAGACCGAAGATGCGGACGGAGCCCGAGTCCGGGAGCACGCGGCCGTACAGGGCCCGCACGAGAACGCTCTTCCCGGAGCCCGACGGCCCCAGCACGCCGACGCACTCCCCCGCCTCCGCCTCGAGATCGACGCCGTCCAGCGCAACGAGGGAACGGAAGCGCTTGACGAGCGCCCGGGCGCGAACGACCGGGGGAACCCGCTGGACGAGATCCGACACGCGCGCTCCCGTTTGCCGCCTGACGAGCCGAATTCTAGGCGACCGCGTCGAACCGCGTCAAAGGCCGGGGCCCGGGAACGGCGCCTCGACAACCCGAGACGGGCGCCCGTAAGATGTCAGGGGATTCCACGGAACCGGACCGGAGGACTCGCATGTCGAAGATCGCGGCCCCGCTCGCCCTCGCCGCGGCGCTCCTCGGCGCGGCCGCGGCCCTCGCGGCCGAACCGGGCCCGGGGGGTGGAGAGGACTACGTCGGCTCGCTGTTCTTCCTCCACGTGGAGCGCGCGACCGTCGTCTACCCCGCGGGCCCCGGAGAGGACGCGGAGGCGAACCGGGCGTCCGCGGTCGCACGGGCCCGCTTCCTCGAGCGGACGCGGGGGATTCCGACCGAGGTCGTGGCGGACGACGCCGTCACCGCCGAGCAACGATCGGGGCACCTGCTCCTGCTCGGCTGGTCCAACCGCCTCCTCGGAACCGATGCGGCGCCCCGCCCGTTCTCGCGGTCCTCCGACGGCCTCCATTTCCTAGGGGTGACCGAGAGCGACCCCACGGTCGACCTCCTGTTCTTCGCCAGCTCCCCCTACAACCGCGACAAGGCGCTCCTGTTCTGGTCCCGGATCGATCCCGACCGCGACCGGATGATGCCCCTGCCGCTCACCGGCTCGGACTGGGCGATCTTCCGGGACTTCCGGGTCCTCTGCCAGGGGATGTTCGTTCGACCGCACGCATGGCCTCCCGCGAGAAGCCCCTACGCGGAGAAGGACCATCGTTCCGAGATCGGCCACGCGGCCCGGAACGAGGCCCGCCGGCAAACCGCCCGGTACGACATCCTGTTCGACGGCTCGCGCGTCGGGGGAGAGGAGCTCGACGCGATCGGCCGCGCGCGAGAGGCGGCCCTCGCCGAGGCGGTCGCGGCGCTGGGGCCCCTGCCCGAGGGCTATCGCATCGCGCTGTCGGTGTTCGAGGACGCCGAGGACAAGAAGCTTCGCGTCGGGCTTGCCGACATCGCCCACTCCCTGCCCGGGGCGCGTCGCCTGTTCATGACCCGCCGCGCCGCCCGCTCTCCTTCGCCCCACGAGGAGGTCCATCTCGTGGCCCGCCAGGTGCTCGGCACCTGCCACCTGACCACCCTCTGCGAGGGGCTCGCGATCGCGGTGGACGGAAGATACCGCCGCGCGGACCCCGAGATCCTGGCATCCTCGATCCTCGAGCGAGGCCTCTTCCCCAGGCTGGACGACCTCCTCGACGAGGAGGCGGCCCGGGCCCTTCCCGACGACGTCCGGTATCCGATCGCCGCGCTCCTCGCGCGCTTCCTGCTCGAGACGGCCGACCGCGACGGCCTGCGCCGCGCCTACACGCTGCGCGAGGGTAGCGCCGCCGCGCTCTCCGGCGCTCTCCGACGCCCCGAGGCCGACGCCGAGGCCGCGTTCCGGGGCTGGCTCGACCGCCGGGTCGCCGCCCGGGCGACCGACGTGGCGTACGAGAAGGCGAGACAGGAAGCGCACGAGCGTTTCCTCGCCGCCGACTGGGCGGGGACCGTGGAGGCGCTCCGGCGGGCGACCGCCCTGAGGCCCGACGATCCCCAGGCCCTCTACGATCTGGCCGGGGCCGAGATGCGGGCCGGCGAGTACGACCGGGCCGAGTCGGACCTGAGACGCGTGATCGAGATCGCCGCGGCCGGCAAGGCGACGCACCTTGCGGTCTTCGGCACGTTCCAGCTCGGCCGCCTTCTCGACGTGCGGGGGCGCCGGGAGGAGGCTCTCGCCGAGTACCGCAAGGTGCTCGAGATGCCGGACGTGCAGGACAGCCGGAGGCTCGCGGCGGAGGCGATCGAGACGCCGGCGACGAAGGAGAGCCTCGAGTAGGGCCCCGGCGTTCTCAGGATCCGGAGGGCCGGCCGACCGGGAGCGCGATCGTGAAGGAGGTCCCGCGGCCGGGGGACGTCGTGAACCCGACCGTTCCGCCGTGCGCTTCGACGATCATCCGCACCAGCGGGAGCCCGAGGCCGGAGCCTCCCGACCGCGTCGACGCGTGCGGCTCGAAGACCTGCTCCGCGACCTCGGGAGGCAGCCCCCGCCCCGTGTCGGAGACCGACAGCCGCACCTCCCCCGCGACGACCGCCGTCGCGAGGGTGACGCGCCCGCCGCGCGGCGTCGCCTGGACCGCGTTCAGCGCCAGGTTCAGCACGGCCTGCTGGATGTGGTCCGGCACTCCGTGGATCTCCGGCACGGGCTCGCCCTCGAGCGCCAGATCGACCCCCGACTTGATCGCCGAGAAGCGCAGGAGCTGGACCACCCGCCGGCACAGCTCCCGCACGTCGACCGGCCCCTCGAGGGGAGACGGCCGGAGCATGCCCAGGTAGTTGTTGAGGAGATCGGTCAGCCGCCTCGTCTCGTCCTCGATCGTCACGATCGAGTCCCGCATCGACGCGGCCCGGGAGGCCGGGGACCCGGCGTCCACGTTCTCCTTGAGCGCGGCCGCGTTCAGGCCGATGGAGTTCAGGGGGTTGCGAATCTCGTGGGCGAGGGCTCCGGCGAGGTGCGCGAGGGTCGCGAAGCGGCCCGCTTCCAGGAGGTGCGCCTCGACCGTTCGAAGCATCGAGAGGTCGCGCAGGAAGAGGAGCGTTCCGCGGGCCCCCGGGGCCGTCGCGAACGGCTCCCTCGTGACCTCGGCGTGCACGGCGCCGCCGTCCGGCCGGGAGAGACGGACCTCCGCCCGTCCCGGCCCCGCCTTCGGGGGGAGCGCGTCGAGGCAACGCCGCAGCACCCGCGCGATCGATCCGCCCGTTCCCTCGTCGGACCCCGCCTCGTCCGGGATGCCGAGGAGGCGGAGCGCGGCGGCGTTCCAGGCCACCGGGCGATCCGAGGGATCGAGCGCCACCATCCCCTCCTCGAGCGACTGCGCCAGGGTCTCGAGGAGCGCCTCGCGCTCCCGGCCGCGCGCGTCGAGGCTCGCGAGGCGGCCGCCCATCTCGTCGATCGCCCGAACCGCGGGATCGAGATCGCCGGGCAGGCCCAGCGACCGCGCGTCGAAGCCCCCCTGGAACCCCCGCGCGCGGTAGTCCTCGAGCGCGCGGACGAGCCGGCGGACCGGGAAGGCGGCCCAGGCGGCGATCAGGACGCTCGCCATCACCCCGGCGACGAGGAACGGGAGCATCGCGCCGACGATCGCCTCCCAGGGGACCGGCTCCGGACGCAGGGTGGTCCCGAACGTCTTCAGCTCGGCAAGATCCTTCCGGTAGCGGACGAGGACGGCGCCGAGTCTTCGGGGCGCCCCGCCCCGCGCCAGGGCCCCCTGGAGATCGCGGATCGGCCAGACCACCTCCCAGAGGTCCACCCCCCCCGCGACGATCGGCCTCCTCGTCTCGACCTCCGAGCCGAGGAACCGCCGGTACTCCTCGTTCCCGTACGTCAGGTCCACGAGGTCCTTGTCCGACGCGTACTGGATCGTGAGATTCGTGTCCACGACGACGAGGCTCTGGACGGCGGGCACCGCCTTCAGGAGGCTTCCGATCCCCTCGGAGATCCGCTCCCTCGCCGCGTCGCGTCTCTCCGGGACCGTGTCCTCGAGACGCACGAGAAAGGCCGCCGCCACCTCGTTCACGAGAGGCTGCAGCGACATCTGGGTCGGCAGCCCCTCGACGCTCCGCTCCCACTCCGCGGCGTAGCGCTCGAACGCTTGGCGCACGAGGAAGACCGCGGCCGCCGCCGCCACGACGGTGAACGCCAGCTGCGCGAGGAAGATGCGGAGGGGAAGCGTTCGCTTCACAGCCTGTACTTCTTGACCTTGTTGTGCATCGTCTTCAGCGAGACCCCGAGGATCTTCGCCGCCTGCGTCTTGTTGCCGCGCGTGTACTCGAGGGTCTTCAGGATCGTCTCGCGCTCGACCTCGTCCATCGTGCTCCCGAGGACCATCGTGAGGACGGGCGTACCGGGCTCCCCGTCGGCGGAGGGGGCGGGGCCCGCCGGCGGCGCCGCCGGCCGCGAGGCGAGCACCTCCGGGGGAAGGTGCTCGGGGAGGATGGTGCCCCCGTCCGACAGCAGGGCGGCCCTCTCGACCGCGTTCTTCAGCTCTCGCACGTTGCCGGGCCACGAGTGCGCGATGAGCGCGTCCATCGCGGCCCGATCGAAGGCCGGGACGGTCGTCCCGGTCCGAGCCGCGTACTGGACGGCGAAGTGACGTGCGAGGGGGCGGACGTCCTCGGGGCGCTCCCTCAGGGAGGGCAGGACGATCGTGAACACGTTCAGGCGGTAGTAGAGATCCTCGCGGAGCTTCCCCTCCGCGATCGCCTTGCGCGGGTCGCGGTTGGTCGCCGCGATGACCCGCACGTCGGCCTCGATCACCTCGCGCCCGCCGACGCGGCGGAAACGCTGCTCCTGGAGCACCCGGAGCAGCTTCGCCTGCAGCGACTCGTTCATCTCGGCGATCTCGTCGAGAAAGAGCGTCCCGCGGTGGGCCATCTCGAAGCAGCCGATCTTCCGCTGGACGGCGCCGGTGAACGCCCCCCTCTCGTGGCCGAAGATCTCGCTCTCGAGGAGCGTCTCCGGGATCGCCGCGCAGTTGATGGCGACGAACTCGTGCCGGCGCCGGCCGGACAGCTCGTGCAGCGTCTGGGCCACCAGCTCCTTGCCCGTCCCGCTCTCGCCGACGATCAGCACCGAGAGGGTGCTCGCCGCCACCTGATCGATCTGGCGGAAGACGGCCCGCATCTTCTCGGAGTCGCCCCGGAGCTTCTCGAACGCGCCGCGCTCCCTGAGCTCCGCCTTGAGCCGGCGGTTCTTCACCTCGAGCTCCCTCGTCCGGCCGAAGCGCGTCAGCAGCATCTTCAGCCGCACCGCCTCGACCGGCTTCTCGAGGAAGTCCTGGGCGCCGAGCTTCATCGCCTCCACGGCCTGCTCGATCGTCCCCTGCGCCGAGAACACGATGACCGGGATCTCCCGCTCCACCTG
>CAZPWK010000005.1:20493-32206 GCA_964590285.1 uncultured Acidobacteriota bacterium
CTGGAGCCTGCGGGTGAACACGAGGCCGTCGCTCCCCCGCATGCCGAGATCGGTGAACACGGCCGCCGGGGGATCCTTCCGGACCGATTCGAGCGCCTCCTCGCCGGACGCCGCGCTCGTCGTCGCGTACCCCAGCGCCTCGAGGAGCCTGCGAAGCCCCTCGCGGGAGCCGATCTCGTCGTCCACGACCAGGATGTGGTCGCCCATGGAACTCCAGGATGGGTGCGGATGCCCCTCTAATACTACCGCCGGGGCGGCTGGACCAGGTAAGAAGGATGCGCCTAGCGTAGCTTTTGCATGATGTGGAGCAGGAGTGAAAGCGCCGCCGAAGCGCTGCCCAGGGCGACCGCGAGGCCGAAAACCACCGCTCCAATGAAAAGCAGCCACTGCATCTCAACCTCTTCGGCCGGGCTCCACGGGCGACTGCCCGAGGCGAGCCCGGAGGTACGGGACCTCAGTGGCTGCAAACTTCGGACCAGGGAGCCACGAGCGCGCGACGCCGCCGGGGGCCCTCCCGGGCGGAGCCGGTCAGTCGGGGCCGAGGCGGATCGAGCCGAGATCGCCGAGCTCCTTCCTCACGTGCTCCTTCAGGCGGCCCATCAGCTTGACCTCGGCCTGACGGACGGCCTCGCGCGTCGTCCCGAAGCGATCGCCGATCGCCTGGAGCGTGACCGGATCCTCGGCCAGGATCCGCCCGTCGAGGATCAGCCGATCCCTCTCCCCCAGCTTCTCGCGGAAGGTCGCGATGGCCGCCTCGGCCTTCTCCCGGAGCTCGCGCCTCGCGACCTGCTCCTCGGCGTTGGGCGCCGTCGACGCCAGCGTCTCGACCCGCCGCTCCTGCCCGTCGTGGGAGGCGGGAGCGTCGAGCTCGAGGTCGTGCGACTCGAGCGCCTGCTGCACGTCCCGGACGTCCTCCTCGGACACCCCGAACCTCTCCGCGAGGAGCCGCGGACCCGCGTCGAACCCGGCCTCCTCGAGCCTGCGCTGCTCCCTGCGGAGGTTGTGGAGGAGCTTCCGACGGGCGTTCGTCGTCCCGACGCGGACCTGCCGGACGTTGTCGAGGAGGTACTTGAGGATGTACGCCCGGATCCACCAGGCCGCGTACGTCGGTAGCCTCACCCCGACTTCGGGGTCGAATCGCTCGATCGCCCGGAGCAAGCCGACGTTTCCCTCCTGCACCAGGTCGAGGAGCGCTCTCGCGGAGCGGCGGTACGAGAGGGCGATGTGAACGACCAGCTTGAGGTTCGCGGTGACGAGGCGGAACAGCGCCTCGCGGTCCCCCGTCCCCCGGTACGCCCGGATCAGGCGCTGCTCTTCCTCCCGCGTCAGCGGCGGGTACGCCTGGATCTCCCGCAGGTAGAGCCGGAAAGGGTCCGCGGGGGCCAGCGCTCCCGCGCGCGCGGGCACGAGCGACTGTGACCGCTCCGTTTCCGGCTCCTCCGGATCTGCCTCGTCGGGGCGGGAGGTCGGCTGGGCGTCCCGCTCGACCTGGCCGGGCTCGAGGTCGTCCATCGCTTCGAGGTTAGCACGGCGCGGGACGCCGAGGCGCCCGGCCCCCGGACCCCGGCTCGCAGGGTCAGAAACGGTTCTCTGCGAGGAACTTCCCGGGATCCACGGCGCGCCCGCCCCGGTGGACCTCGTAGTGGACGTGAGGCCCGGTCGAGCGCCCGGTCGAGCCGACCCGCCCGATGATCTCCCCCCGGCGAACCCTCTGCCCGGGCTGCGCGAGCGTCGTGGACAGGTGGCCGTACAGCGTCCCGAGTCCGTATCCGTGGGAGATCTGCACCAGCTTCCCGTAGCCGCCCTGGCGCCCCACCCGCGTGACGACGCCGTCCGCCGTCGCCCGGACCGCGGTGCCCGCCGGCGCGACGATGTCCAGCCCCTCGTGGAACGCCCGGATCCCCGTGAAGGGATCCTTGCGCCAACCGAATCCGTCCGAGAACGAGCCCTGCACGGGCGACCCGTGCGGCGTCGAGGCCAGGAGCCGCATCCGCTCCTGCCACGTGACGTTCAGCTGCTCGAGCGAGAGGCCGAGATCGCCCGCGCGGGCGCGGAGCGCATCCAGCTCCTCCTGGAGCATCTCCTGGCCTCCCATCGCGCGGACCGACGCGCTCCCTCCGCCCACGGCCGGGTGCAGGCTCGGAAGGTCCTTGAGGCCGACCGCCGACGCGAGGCGCCGCACGCCCGTCTCGAAGGCGTTGATCTGAGCGCCGAGACGGGCCAGCGACGCCTCGAACCGGCCGTTCTCCGCGCGGAGCTTCCGGTTCTCCGCCTCGAGGCTCGCCACCGTCTCGGAGCGGGCGCGGATCGTGAAGAGGAGGTGGGGCGTCACGGCCCCCGCGACGATCGCCGCGAGGAGGATCCCGGCCAGGAGCAACAGGAAGTTCCGCGAGACGTGGATCTTCCGGAAGCGCGCGTGCGCGTGGGGCAGGATGAAGATCGTGTAGAACCTGCGCGACATGACCTCGGCGTCTCCGGCGCGCCCGCGTCTCAAAACCCCACGCGGACCCGATCCTCGTCCCCGGGTGCCGTGACGTAAGCTCGACACCGCGACCGCACTGCGCGGCCCGCCGGGAAATTAGCATGGGCCCCGACGAAGCGTCAATATAGGCCGCGAGCTTCGATATTGCACGAAACGTGCCCCAGGCGCGCGCAGATTCGAGCCCCGGATCGCGTTCGGACGCGGGACCGGGTTACGATCCTGTCGTGACGCTGACGATTTCGCGATGCCGGGGGGCACGAGAAGAGACGCCATGAGCGACTTCCTGCGGACCGCGGGCCGCGCGCTCCTGATCGGATTCGAGGGCGCGCGGCCGGACGACGCCACGCTGTCCGCGGTGCGCGCCCTCGGCCCCGCGGGCGCGATCCTCTTCCGGCGCAACCTCGACGACGTCCGTCTCCTCCCCGCGCTGATCGACGATCTCTCCCGCGCGATCCCCTCTCCCGTTCTCCTCGCGATCGACCAGGAGGGCGGCCGGGTCAACCGCCTGGAGCCGTGGATCGGGCCGACGCCGCCCGCGGCGGAGATCGCCTCTCGCGGCGAGGACGCGGCGCGGCGGTTCGGGGCCTCCACCGGTCGCGTCCTCCGGGCGCTCGGCTTCAACCTCGACTTCGCCCCCGTGGTCGACCTCTCGGAGGCGGACGCCCGGAACGGCCTCGGCGACCGCTCGTTCGGCACCGACTCGCGACGCGTGGCCGCGCTCGCCGGCGCGTTCCTCCGGGGCCTCCAGTCGTCCGGCGTGGCCGGATGCCTCAAGCACTTCCCGGGACTCGGCCGGACCGACGTGGATTCCCATCGCGAGATGCCGACGTGCGCGCTCGGGCTCGAACGGCTCGAGTCGGAGGACCTCGTCCCGTTCCGCGCCCTTGCGGGTGAAACCGCCGCGGTGATGGTCGGGCACGGCCACTACCCCGCGCTCGATCCCGCGCCGCGCCCCGCGAGCCTCTCCCCCGAGATCGTCGGCGGCCTTCTCCGGCGGTCGCTCGGGTACCGCGGTCTGGTCGTCACCGACGACCTCGAGATGGGCGCGGCTGCGCCTCGCGACGAGCACGGGAGCGCGGCGGTCGAGGCGGTCCGCGCCGGCTGCGACCTCGTCCTCTACTGCCGGGACCTCGATCGGGCCGCCCTCGCCCGCGAGGCGCTCGCGACCGAGGCCGGGCGGGACCCCTCGTTCGCCCGCCGGCTCGCGCGGGCGGCGGCCGCGGTGGAGCGGCTCGCCTCCCGCTGGAGCGCGAGCCCCCCCGATCTCGCGGCGTTCGCGACGGCCCGCCGGGATTTCGTCTCGTAGCCTCGCGGGCGGCCGGCGCCCCGGGCCCTCCCGGGGATCAGCGCACGATGTCGCGTCCGGTCAGGATCCTGTGGATCTCGAGGTAGCGATCTCGGAGCCCGAGGACGATCTCCGGCGGCAGCTCCGGCACCGGAGGCTTCTTGTCCCAGCCGATCCTCTCGAGCCAGTCCCGCACGAACTGCTTGTCCAGCGAGGGCTGCCCCCCTCCGGGCGCGTAGGTCGCCGCGGGCCAGAACCTCGACGAGTCCGGCGTGAGCATCTCGTCGCCGACGACGAGCGCTCCGCCGTCGAGGCCGAACTCGAACTTCGTGTCCGCGATGACGATCCCCCGCTCGAGCGCGTACGCCGCCGCGGACGCGTACAGCGTCAGCGTGCGATCGCGAAGCCTCCGGGCCAGATCGGCACCGACGAGCCTCTCGACCTCGAAGAACGGGATGTTCTCGTCGTGCCCGGTCTCGGCCTTCCTCGCGGGGGTGAAGATCGGCTCGGGGAGCCGGTCCGACTCCCTGAGCCCGGGCGGGAGCGGGATCCCGCAGACGGTCCCGCTCGCGCGGTACTCCTGCCAGCCCGATCCCGCGAGGTATCCCCTGGCGACGCACTCGACCGGGGTCATCCTGAGCTTCCGGACGAGGACCGACCGGCCGGCCAGCAGGCGCTCGTAGGGGAGCAGCGGCGCCGGATACGCGGACGCGTCCGCCGTGATCACGTGGTTCGGGACGACCCCCGACGTCCTCTCGAACCAGAACAGCGAGATCTGGTTGAGCACCCTCCCCTTGTCCGGAATCGGGTTCGGCAGGACGTAGTCGAACGCCGACAGGCGGTCGGTGGCGACGATCAGCAGCGAGTCGCCCAGGTCGTAGATGTCCCGCACCTTTCCCCGGCCCGACATCGGGACGCCCGGGATCTCCGTCCTCATCACGGCCTCGCGCCCTTCTCTTCCCATGAACCCCCTCGCTCGCCGTCCGGCGAAGAAATCGTACTGTGGAGCGGCGCCCGCCGGCTGTCAACCGGCGTTCACGTCGCGAGCACGAGGACCCGGTCCGACAGCCCGAACTCCATCGGGAGCGCGCCCGCGATCTCTCCGTCCGTCTGGACCGGCACGTCGGGGTCGTCGGATGCCGCGCGCACGCCCGTCACGAGCCTCGACTCCGCGTCCGCGCGATCGACGTGGCCTCCCGACCAGAGCGAGGGCGCCATGCGGAGGTATTCGCGCCCGGACCTCCCTCGAACCGCGCAGAGTTCGAGGAGGTCGCGATCGAGGCGGGCGCGCGGCGTCGGCCGCAGCCAGCCCCCGTAGAGCGGGGCGCGCCCGACGACGCCGCTCGTCGCGCGGAGGCGCTCGCCGCCGTCGGTATCGAAGCGGATCTCCGGGAACCGGTACGTCCCGAGCGCCGCGAGCGCGCCGGCCGCGTAGTGCCGCATCGCGACCTTCCCGCGAGCGCCTCCGAAGACGGCCCGGAGCACCCAGGCGTCGAAGCCGATCCCCGCCATCAGCACGAAGAGCCGGTCCCCGGCGCGCCCCGGCCGGAGGGCGAGGCGCGTTCCCGCCCGCACCAGGAGCTCCGCCGCGCGCGCCGCGTCGAGCGGGATCCCGAGCACGCGTGCCAGAAGGTTCATCGTGCCGGCCGGCGCGACCCCCAGCGCCACGCCGCTCCCCGCGATCCCCTGCGCCGCCTCGTGGACGGTCCCGTCTCCCCCGACGACGAGGACGAGATCGAACCCCTCGCCGCGGGCCGCCGCCGCGCCGCGCGACAGGTCGCCGGGCGCCCGCGTACGCTCCAACTCGCAGCGGACGCCGGCTCGCGCCACCGCCCGGGCGACGCGCTCCCCCTCGTCCCGCCCCCTCCTCGGCCCCGCGGCCGGGTTGACGAGGACCAGGACGCGGCGCGGCCGGATCGTCGTCAACGCCCGTCGTGGACGATCCGTCCGGAGACGAGGGTCATCACCGCCGCGCCCCTCAGGCTCCAGCCGGCGAACGGCGTGTTCGCGCTCTTCGACCGGAAGCGGGCGGGATCCACGGTGACCCGCCGGTTCGGATCGAGGACGGTGACGTCGGCGTCCGCGCCCGGCGCGAGCGTCCCCTTCGGCAGCCCCAGGATCCGGGCGGGGCCCGAGGTGAACATCTCGACCAGGCGCGGGAGGCCGATCGCGCCCCCGTGCACGAGACGGTCGAGGCAGACGGAGACCGCGGTCTCGAGCCCCACGATCCCGAACGGCGCCCGAGAGAACTCGACGTTCTTCTCGTCCGCGTGGTGAGGCGCGTGGTCGGTGACGATCGCGTCGACGGTCCCGTCCTGCACCGCCTTGAGCAGCGCCCTGCGATCGGACTCCGGGCGGAGCGGCGGGTTCATCTTCGCGTTCGTGTCGAATCCCGAGACCGCCTCGTCCGTCAGCGTCAGGTGGTGCGGAGTCGCCTCCGCGGTGACGCGGATCCCCGCCCTCTTCGCACGCCGCACGGCGTCCGCCGAGCGGGCCGTGGACAGGTGCGCCACGTGGAGGCGCCCGCCCGTGTACTCGGCGAGGAGCACGTCCCGCTGCACGGCGACGTCCTCGGCCACGCCGGGCCAGCCCCGGAGCCCCATCCGGGTCGAGACGTCCCCCTCGTGCACGACCCCGCCGGCCACGAGCGCCGCGTCCTCGCAGTGGTCGATGATCGGGACGTCGAAGAGACGGGAGTACTCGAGCGCCTTGCGCAGGAGAAGGCCGGAGGCGACCGGCTTCCCGTCGTCCGAGAAGGCGCGCGCGCCCGCCTCGAACATGTCGGCCATCTCGGCCAGCTCCTCGCCGTCCTGCCCCTTCGAGACGCACCCGATCGGGTAGACCGCGACGACGCCGTCGCGGGCGGCCCTCTGCAGGATCGACTCCGTCACCGACCGGCTGTCGTTCACCGGCACCGTGTTCGGCATGCAGGCGACGCCGGTGAACCCGCCGGCGGCGGCCGCGCGGGTCCCGGTCGCGATCGTCTCCTTCCACTCCTGCCCCGGCTCGCGGAGGTGCACGTGCATGTCGAGAAATCCGGGGCAGACGACGAGCCCGGCGAGGTCCGCGACCTCGGCGCCCCGGGCCGGGATCTTCGCTTCGAGCCTCGCGATCCGACCGTCCTCGATCAGCAGGTCGAGGGCGTCGTCGACGCCCGACGCGGGGTCGAGCACCCTCCCGTTCCTAAGCAGCAGCTTCACGTTCCGCCCCCCCGGCCAAGAGGTACAGGACCGCCATGCGCACCGCGACGCCGTTCGTCACCTGCTCGAGGATCACCGACGCGTCGCCGTCCGCCACGTCGCCCATGATCTCCACCCCGCGGTTGATCGGCCCGGGGTGCATCACGAGGGCGCCGGGAGCGGCCAGCCGCAGCCTCGCGCCGTCGAGCCCGAACAGCCTCGCGTACTCGCGGAGCGTCGGGAAGAAGCCGGCGCGCATCCGCTCGAGCTGTACGCGGAGCATCATCACGACGTCCGCCCCCTCGAGCGCCTCCTCCATCCGGTGCGTCGCCCTGCACCCGAGGCGCTCGATCCCTCGCGGGAGGAGCGTCGGCGGGCCGCACACCGTCACGTTCGCCCCCATCTTCGTCAGGAGCAGCACGTTCGACCGGGCCACGCGGCTGTGCAGGATATCTCCCACGATCGCGACGCGCAGCCCGGCAAGCCGCCGTCCGCGGCGGCGGATCGTGAACGCGTCGAGGAGCGCCTGGGTCGGGTGCTCGTGGGCCCCGTCCCCGGCGTTGATCACGGAGGAGCGGCAGTGCCGCGCGAGGAAGTGCGGCGCCCCGGGCTCCGAGTGGCGGATCACGATGAAGTCGGGGGCCATCGCCTCGAGGTTCTTCGCCGTGTCGAGGAGCGTCTCCCCCTTGACGAGGCTCGACGTCGAGGTCGAGAAATTCAAGGAGTCCGCGGAGAGCCGCTTCTCCGCCAGCTCGAACGACGACCGGGTCCGAGTCGAGGGCTCGACGAAGAAGTTGACGACCGTCTTCCCCCGGAGGGTCGGGACCTTCTTGACCTCGCGGGTCGAGATCTCCCGGAAGCTCTCGGCGGCGTCGAGGATCGCGGTGATCTCGTCCGGCTCGAGGGGCTCGATGCCGAGCAGGTGCGGGCTCCGGAGCTTCATCGCCTCCTCCCCCGCGAGGCCCCGGCCTTGCGGCGCGCCGCCGGGGCCCTCGCCTCCCGGGGCTTCACGATGACCACCTCGTCGGCCCCGTCGGTCTCCTGCAGGCGCACCTCGACCTGCTCGGCGCGCGCGGTCGGGAGGTTCTTGCCGACGAAGTCCGCCCGGATCGGCAGCTCCCGGTGGCCGCGGTCGACGAGAACCGCCAGCTGGATGTGCCGCGCCCGCCCGAGGTCGACCAGCCCCGCGAGCGCGGCGCGGATCGTCCTCCCCGTGTAGAGGACGTCGTCCACCAGCACGATCCCCGCCCCCTCGACGTCGAACGGGATCTCCGTCCGGCGCAGAACCGGCCGGTCGGTCCCCTGTCCGACGTCGTCGCGGTAGAGGTTGATGTCGAGAACGCCGACGTGAACCGGGTTTCCCCCGATCCCCGCGAGCTTCCTCGCGAGGCGCTGCGCGAGAGGCACCCCGCGGTTCCGGATTCCGACGAGACGGAGCCCGTCGACGGACTTGTTCCGCTCGACGATCTCGTGGGCGATGCGGGTGAGGGCGCGGTCGATTTCCGCGGCGTCCATGACGCGGACGCGTTCGGGAGCGGGCATCTTCCTTCTCTCCTTGCGGCCTCTCCGGGCCGGCTTAAAGAAGCCCTCCGGTCGGCCCATGCTAGGGAGGGGCCGGGCCGGTGTCAACGCGCCTTCGCGACCGCGCCGCCCGATTTGACCGCCCCGCGCCGCATCGACTATTCTGCGGCGGCTCCCCGAGGGACCGATGCCCCGAGACGTCTCCGTGGAAATCGCGAGCAACCGGGATCTCGGGAGCGGCCATCGCCTTCTCGAGGTGATCGCGTCTCCGCTCGCCGACGAGACCCGCCCGGGGCAGTTCTTCATGGTCGGCATCCCGGGCGCCGACGTCCTGCTCCGGCGCCCCTTCAGCGTCTGCGGCCTCCCCGGCACGTTCGACGGATCGGCCCCGGGCGCGGTGCACGTGCTCTATCGAGTCGCGGGGCGGGGCACGGCCCTCCTGGCGGCCCGGAAGCCGGGCGACCCGCTCTCGATCCTCGGCCCCCTGGGCCGCGGCTTCGACCTCGACCTGGACCCGCAGACCGAGGCGCTGCTCGTCGCCGGCGGAATCGGCTCCGCCCCCTTCCCCGCGGTGGCCGCCGCGCTCTCCGCACGCGGCGTCCGCTTCGCGCTGCTGTACGGGGCCCGGAGCGCGTCGGACCTCCCGCTCCTCGACTGGTTCCGGGGGCGCGCGGCCGAGGTGCTCGTCGCGACGGAGGACGGAAGCCTCGGGACGAAGGGCCTCGTGACGGATCCCCTCCGCCGGAGGATCGCGCGCGGCGGAAGCGCGCGGGTGCTCGCGTGCGGCCCGAACCCGATGCTGCGGGAGGTGGCGGCGATCGCGCGGGAGGCCTCGGTCCCGTGCGAGGTCTCGCTCGAGGCCCGCATGGCGTGCGGCTTCGGCGTCTGCCTCGGGTGCGTCGTCCCGACCCGCCGCGGCGACGGCGGCGAGCCGGCCTACGAGCGGGTCTGCGTCGAAGGGCCCGTGATGCCGGCGGAGAAGATCGAGTGGTGAGGCCGGACCTCTCGGTCGAGGTGGGCTCCCTGCGGCTCCGGAACCCGGTCCTGACGGCCTCGGGGACGTTCGGCTACGGCCTCGAGTTCCTCCCCTTCCTGTCCCTCGGGGACCTGGGCGGCATCGTCGTCAAGGGCCTCTCCCCGAAGCCGCGCCGGGGAAACCCGCCCGAGAGGATCGTCGAGACCCCGTCCGGCATGCTGAACGCCATCGGCCTCCAGAACGTCGGGGTGGACGCGTTCCTCGCCGAGAAGCTCCCGGAGCTTCGACGCCACGACACCGCCGTCGTCGCCAACGTCTTCGGGGAGACCGTCGCGGAATACGTCGAGGTGTGCGGAAAGCTCGACGGCGCCGAGGGGGTGGCGGCGATCGAGCTGAACGTTTCGTGCCCGAACGTCGAGGCGGGTGGCATGGCCTTCGGCGCCGACGCCGCGTCCCTCGCCCGCGTCACGCGCGCCTGCCGCGAGGCGACGCGGCTCCCGCTCTGGGTCAAGCTCTCGCCGAACGTCACGGACATCCGTGAGACCGCCCGCGCCGCCGAGGGCGCGGGCGCCGACGCCGTGTCGCTCGTCAACACGTACGTCGGCATGGTCGTGGACGTCGAGAGGCGCCGGCCGGTCCTCGCGAACGGCTGCGGGGGGCTCTCCGGGCCGGCGATCCGCCCCCTTGCGGTCTGGGCGACCTGGCAGGTCTCGCGCGCCGTCGGGATCCCGGTGGTCGGGATGGGGGGCATCGCGAGCGGCCGCGACGCCGTCGAGTTCCTCCTCGCGGGGGCGGCCGCGGTCCAGGTCGGAACGGCGAGCTTCGTCCATCCCGACGCCGCGGTCCGGATCGTCCGGGAGCTCGGCTCCTGGCTCGCCGGCCACGGCATCGCCTCGGTCCGGGAGATCGTCGGAACGCTCCGGACCGGGAAGGAGTCGCGGAAGTGAAGCCCCACGAGAGGATCTTCGTCGCGCTCGACACCTCCGATCCAGAGCGGGCACGCGCCCTCGCCCGAGCGCTCGCCGGCCGCGTCGGCGGGTTCAAGGTGGGGCTCGAGGCGTTCTCCTCCTGCGGGCCCGCGCTCGTCGGGGAGGTCCTGTCCGAGGGGCTGCCGGTCTTCCTCGACCTCAAGCTCCACGACATCCCGAACACGGTCGCGGGGGCCGCCGCGGCCGCCGCCCGTCTCGGCGCCTCGTTCCTGACCGTGCACGCGCTCGGGGGGGGCGAGATGGTCCGCCGCGCGGTCGCGGCCTCCGCGGAGGCCGCGGCGCGCGCGGGCTCCGCGCCCCCGACCGTCCTGGCCGTCACGGTCCTGACGAGCCACGACGACGCGGGCCTCGAGGCGATCGGGATCCCCGGGGGAGCGGGAGAGGCCGTCCTGCGCCTCGCCGCGATCGCCCGCGACGCGGGCGCCGGGGGGGTCGTCTGCTCCCCGCTCGAGGTGGCCCGCGTCCGCGAGGCGTTCCCCGCCGGGACGCTCGTCGTCCCCGGGATCCGCCCCTCCGGCGCCTCCGCCGACGACCAGGCCCGGGTCGCGACGCCCGCGAGCGCCGTGAGGGCGGGCGCGGACCGGATCGTCGTCGGCCGACCGATCACGAGGGCCGACGATCCCGCCGCCGCCGCGGAAGCCGTCGCGGCGGAGATCGCCCGCGGGTGCCCTTCGTGATCCGCTACGCGTGCCGCCGGTGCGGCGCGCGGGCGCCGATCGTCCTCGACCGCTTCCGCTGCGATTGCGGCGCCGCGCTCGACCTCGACTTCGAGAGCCGGCCCCTCGATCGCGGCTCGCTCTCCCGCCGCCCGCCGTCGCTCCTGCGATACCGGGAGGCCCTCCCGCTCCCGGACCGGATGCCGCCGGAGACGATGGGCGGGGGCGTCGCCCCGGTCGTCGCCGACGTGCTCGGGTCGACCCCCGTGCGTCTCGCGCTGGAGTTCGTCTCCCCCACCGGGTCCTTCAAGGACCGCGGCGCGTCGCTCCTCGTCCCGGCGGCCTCGGCGCTGGGAGCGTCGCTCCTCGTCGACGACACGAGCGGCAACGCGGGGATCGCGCTCGCCGCTCACGCCGGGCGCGCGGGCCTCCCCGTCCGGATCGTCGTTCCCGAGGACGCGCCTCCCGCGAAGCCCCGTATCGCCGCCCGGCTCGGCGCTCAGGTCGTCGCGGGTGCGGGCGGGCGCGCGGGCGCGGCGGCGGCCGCCCTCGGCGAGATCTCGGATGGGGCCTTCTACGCGAGCCACGCGTGGAGCCCCTTCTTCCTCCACGGCGCGAAGACCTT
>CAZPWK010000006.1:0-31352 GCA_964590285.1 uncultured Acidobacteriota bacterium
CGGGGCGCGCTGTGCCTGAGGGAGGTCGGGCTGCCCTGGCCCGGCGGCACGCCGGCCCTGGACGGCGTTTCCCTGGAGGTCGAGCCGGGAAAGGTCGTCGCGCTGGTGGGGCCGTCCGGCGGAGGGAAGTCCACTCTCGCGGCGCTGCTCCCCCGCTACCTCGACGCGGGGCGGGGGGCCGTGCGGGTGGACGGCACGGACGTCCGCGATTGGCCGCTCCGGGACCTGCGCCGCGCCGTTGGCCTGCTCCCGCAGGAGACGCAGCTCTTCCACGACACGCTCGCCGCGAACCTGCGGATGGCGGCGCCGCGCGCCGGCGACCCGGCGCTTCGCGACGCGCTCGAGGCGGCCGACCTCGGGGAATTCCTGGCCGCGCTGCCGGACGGGCTCGGCACGCTCGTCGGGGAGCAGGGACTGCGGCTCTCGGGGGGCGAGAGGCAGCGTCTCGCGCTCGCGAGAGCGATGCTCAAGGACCCGGCGATCCACGTCCTCGACGAGGCCACGTCCGCCCTCGATCCCGGCACCGAGCGCATCGTGCTGGAGCGGTTTCTCGATCGGGTTCGGGGCCGGACGGTCGTGCTGATCGCGCACCGGCTGACGAGCCTCGTGAACGTCGACCGGATCTACGTCCTCTCGGGCGGCAGGATCGTCGAGGAAGGGACCCACTCGCAGCTCCATGCCGCGGGGGGCCTCTATCGGAGCCTCTACGACGACCAGTTGCGGGAGAGCCGGAAGGAAGGCGGCGGGGCGGCCGGTCCCCTATAATCGTGAGACCCGTGCGGGCGGCGGGCGCCCGAGGGAGAGCGCGCCCGACGAGGCGAGGGTTCGGATGCGAGCGAGAGGCTTTTCCCCGGCGATTCCTCTTGTACTCCTTGCGGGGCTCCTGGCGGCGGGCGCGGCGGCGGCGCAGACCGTGCCGTCGCCGAGGCTTCCCTCCCGCAAGACGGCTTCGTTCGGCGAGACGATCCCGTTCGGGGCCTACGCGAACCTGAACGCCGGTCCGGGCGGGGCGGACAGGATCGATCTCCGGGCCGCCGTCGGGAAGGCGCCGATCGTGCTGTGCTACTTCGCCGTCGCCGACCCGCGGTCGGTCGCCGTGCTCCGGGAGGTCCAGGATCTCGCGGCAGGGCTCGGGGCGGGACGCCTGGCGCTGTACGGGGTGACGACGCTGAGCGGGACGATGGACGTCGCGAAGATGCGGGAGCGGGTCCGCGAGCTGAAGCTCGAAGTCCCCGTGCTCTACGACGAGGGTCCCACGATCTCGTTCCAGCTGGCGATCCTGCGCATCCCGAGCATCGCGATCTTCGACAGGGAGGGCCGGCTCCGGCTCTCGAACGGCGGGAGCCTGAAGCAGACCCTCGAGTACAAGATGGACCTCGCGGACGCGATCCGCCGGGTCGCCGAGACCGGGCGGCTCGGCACGTACGGGATGCTCCCGACCTACTACCCCGCCGTCGAGATGGTGGGCGCGAGGTACCCGGACTTCGAGGCGCCGCTGCACGGCGAGAAGGGGGCGCGCACGTTCTCCGGCCTGTTCGCGGCCGGCAGGGTCAACGTGCTCGTCTTCTGGACGCAGGACTGCCCGCACTGCCGGAAGTCGCTTCCCGCGATCGAGGCCTGGTACCGCGAGCACCCGGACGGCGTGAACGTCGTGACGATCGCCCAGGTGTCCGGCGAGACCGGGAGGGTCCGGACCGAGGAGTACATCCGGCGGGAGAATCTCGCGCTGCCGACCTTCTTCGACCAGGACTTCGAGATCGGACGGAAGTACCTGATCACCTCGACCCCCACCGTCTTCGTCATCCGGCCCGACGGCGTGATCGATTCCGTGCTGCTCTCGGGAGAGGCGGACTACGGCGCGGTGTTCGAGGCCAAGACGAAGCAGATCCTGAAGCTCTGACCCCCTCAGGATCGCCCCTCGAGGACGATCGAGGGCAGGGCCCGGAGGTCGGCGAGCGCGCCTGCGGCGGGGCCGAGGCGTCCGTCGCGATTCACGAGCGCCGCCGCGATCCCCGCCGCGCGCGCTCCCCCGAGGTCGAGATCCGGCCGGTCGCCGACGTGGATCGCCCGGCTCCGGTCCCCGCCGATCATCGCGAGCGCCGCCTCGAAGATGCGGACGTCGGGTTTCTCGAACCCCAGGAGGTGGGACACCGCGACGCCGTCGAAGAACCCGTCGAGATCGAGGACGTCCAGGAGGTGGGGAAGGCGCGAGTCCCAGTTGGAGACGATCGCGAGCCGGGCGCCGAGCAGGCGCAGCGTCGCCAGCGTCTCCCGGACGTCGGGGAAGACCGTCCAGGCGGACCGGACGCGGAAGGCCTGGCGAAGGGCCGGCAGCGCCTTCTCGGCGAGGCCCGGCGGCGCCTCGCCGTCCGCGGCGTGCCCGATCGCTCCCGCCACGAAGCGCAGCCAGTATCCGTCCTCGCCGCCGTCGAAGAAGCCGTAGCGATCGGCCCCGAGGGGGACCGTCCGTTCCATCTCGGTCCAGACCCGGCGGACGGCCCGGTCGAAGACGTCGGCCGGGCGATCGAGCCCCAGCCTCCGGAGCACGCCCGCGTACACGGCACCCCACGACTCGCGCGGTCCGATCAGCGTGCCTCCCGCGTCGAGCAGAACGAAGGGGTATCGCATGCCGGTCTCGCCGCGCCGGGGCGGCGCGCTGGGACGGGAGGAGGGCACCCGGAGGGCCCTCCTCCCGAGCCGTGGATCGCGGGCTACGCGGCCGGCTTCAGGGCCTTGGGCTCCCTGGGAGGCGGGGACGGGATCGCGATGTCGAGTTCCCGCACCTCGCCGAAGTCGGACAGCGGCCGGTCGAAATCCGCGGACTTTCCGATCACGAGCAGCGTCAGCCGGCCCGGCTGCACGTACTTCCTCGCGACCCTCGCCACGTCCTCGCGGGTCACCTTCTCGATGTCGGCCCGGTACCGATCGAGGAAGTCGGACGGAAGCCCGTAGAACGCGTACGCCATCTGCTGCCGCAGGATCTTCGCCCTGGAGTCGTAGTTGAAGACGAACGAGTTGAGGATCGCGTCCTTCGCCCGCTTCATCTCGTCGTCGCCCGGCGGGTTCTCGACGATCCCGGAGAGCTCGGCCTTGACCGCTTCCACGCCCGCGGCCATCGATCCGGCCTTGGTCTGCAGGCCCGCGCGCAGCACGCCGGGATGCAGGAAGCCGGAGCCGACGTACCCGAACACGTTGTACGAGAGCCCCTTCTTCGAGCGGACGTTGCTGAACATCCGGCTCGCGAAGCTCCCGCCGAGCACCTCGTTCATCACCTGGACCGCGAAGTAGTCGGGGTTCTTCATCTCGATTCCCAGGTGCCCCATCGAGACGTACGCCTGGTTCACGTCCCCCTTCTCGATGAACCAGACTCCCGGGTTCGACTCCTTCCGGTAGGAGGGCGGGGGGAGCGAGGCGCCCGGGCCCTTCGCCCAGGTTCCGAACGCCGCCTGGATCTTCTTCTTCATCTCTTCGGTCTTGAAGTCCCCGACGATTCCCAGGTAGACGTTGTTCGGGACGTAGAAGCGCCGGTGCCACTCGACGAGGTCCTCGCGGGTCACCGCTGCGATCGTCGCGTGCTCCTGGATCCGCCCCAGCGGCGAGTCCTTGCCGTAGACCAGCCGCGGGAACTCGCGCATGAGGATCTGCATCGCGTTGTCGTTGCGGCGCGCGATGCGGGCGCTCGCCTGCATCTTCGCGAGGTCGAGCTTGTCCTGCGCGAAGGCGGGGGAGCGGAGGACGTCGGCGAAGACCCGAAAGACCTCGTCGAAGCGCTCCTTGAGGCAGTCCATCGCGGCGGAGCCGGAGTCGGAGCCGACGCCGGTCTCGATCTCGGCGGCCCGGTTGGCCAGGAAGTCGTCGATCTCGTCCCCCGTCATGCCGCCGGCGCCGCCCGTGCGCTGGACGGTTCCCATGAGGTCGGCGAGGCCGGCCTTCTCCGCGGGCTCCCAGAGCGAGCCGGTGCGGATCCGGGCGTGGACCTCGATGAGCGGCAGCTCGTGGTCCTCCATGAGGAACACGGTCAGGCCGTTCCGGAGCTCGTAGACGAGGGGCTTCTCGATCCGGAAATCGGGAAGGGGCGCGTATCGGATGTCCTTGTAGCTCTCGACCTGGGCTGCGACGGGGGCCGCGACGAGCGCCGCCGCGACGGCCGTCGCGAACGCGAATCGGAAGTTCGTGCGCTTCATGATCCGGCCTCCTCTAGTTCTTCGCGGCCGGGGAATCGGAGTTCACGATCATCCCCACGGTCCGGTTGGTGGGCACGAAGGTCGATTGCGCGACCCGCAGGATGTCCTCCTTCGTGACCTTCCCGATCTTCTCGACCGCGCGAAACAGCTCGCGCCAGTCCCCGTACAGCGCCTGGTGGGACGCCAGCTGGCCCGCGATCCCCGTGTTCGACTCGAGCCCGCGGATCAGGTCGGCCTTGGCCCTCGTCTTGGCGCGTTCGAGCTCCTCGTCGGTCACCGGATCGGTGCGGATCTTCTCGATCTCCTCGCGGATCGCCGCCTGGACCTCCTCGTTCGTGTGGCCCGGGGTCGGCATCGCGAAGAAGAGCATCAGGCTCGGGTACTTCTCCCCGGGGAACCCGGAGAAGGCCGCCGCCTGCGCCGCGATCTTCTTGTCGCGCACGAGGCTGCGGTACAGCCGGGACGATCGTCCGGACGAGAGGATGTCCGAGATCGCGGAGTACACGGCGTCGTCCGGGTCGCTCGAGGCCGGCCTGTGGTACGCCTCGACGTAGACCGGCTGCGACCTGTCCGGCATGACGACGGTCTTCTCGACGATCTGCCTCGGTTCCACCGTTCGCAGCGGCGGCGGGGGCGGCGCGGCGGGGAGGCGCCCGAAGTACCTGTCGAGGATCGGGAGGATCTCCTGGGCCTTGACGCTCCCGACGATGGCGATCGTCATGTTGTTCGGCACGTAGTGGGTGCGGCGGAACCGGTCGGCGTCCTCGCGGGAGAACGACATCAGGTCGCTCATGTAGCCGACGACCGGCTGCTTGTACGGGTGGGCCTGGTAGGCCACCGAGGAGAACTGCTCGATCAGGCGGCCCATCGGCTGGCTCTCGGTGCGGAGCCGCCGCTCCTCCATGACCACGTCCCGCTCCTTGTAGAACTCGCGGAAGACAGGATCGAGGAATCGCTCGGACTCGAGGTGGGCCCAGAGCTCGACCTTGTTCGCGGGGAGGGAATAGAAGTAGACGGTCTGGTCCGACGCCGTGCCCGCGTTCAGCCCGACCCCTCCCTCTCGGTCGATGATCTCTCCGAACTCGTTCTTGACGATGTACCGGTCGGCCGCCTCCTGGGCGTCCTTCCATCCCTTCTTGAGCGCCTCGACCCTGGCCGGATCCGCATCGAGCTTCCGCCTCTCGGCGTCGTACGCGTGGTAGGCCTCGTCGACCGCCGCGAGGGCCTTCCGCTCGGACGGCCAGTCGCTGGTGCCGATCTTGGTCGTGCCCTTGAAGGCCATGTGCTCGAACATGTGCGCGATGCCGGTGATTCCCGGCACCTCCTGGGCGGCGCCGACGCCGACGTAGGTGAAGAAGGAGACGACGGGCGCCCCCTCCCGCTCGTAGACGAGGAACGTGAGCCCGTTGGGGAGCCGGTGCTCCGTGAGCTTCTGCTCGAACGAGGCGATGTCCTGCGCCGCTGCGGGCGCGGCGGCGAGCGCGAGGAGCGCGACGACGACCCACGCGAATCCGGGAACCCGTCTTGGCTGCATGTCGGACCCTCTCGAGGCCGGCCCCGCATCCCCCCCGCGGGGAGCGGCTCCGGCGAAGCGGAACGGCGACCGAGTGGGAAAGTGTACGCCAAGAGCCGGACCCGCCGCCCGGGCCGCGGGGAGGCTTGGCCTCGGCGCCGCCTCGACGGAAAATGGGGCCGGACGGCGAAGCGAGGTGGAGATGCTGTTCCGGCCCGCCGCGAGGTTCCGGGGCCTGCCGCCGGAGGCGTTCGACGCGTTCGCGATTCCGGACCGCGAGGAGCGGCGCAGGGCGATCGTCGAGGGGTTCCATCCGGAGCTCAAGCGGCTCGGCGAGGACCTCCTGGAGATCCTCGGCCCCCTGACGAAGGCTCCGCTCCACGCGCACCTTCCTCGGCTCGACTGGCCGCAGGGGTATCGGCCGTTCTGCACGTGGCTCGCGATCTCCCACGAGGGCCAGGGTTACCAGTCGGGCCCCCAGCTGAACCTCGGGGTCCACGCGGACCACGTCGCGATCCGCCTCGGGTGGGATCCCGCGGCCGACGGCTTCGGCCGGTTCGAGTTCCAGTGTCGCCACGGGGGCCTCGGGGCTTCCCTGGGCGAGATCGCGTCCGGCCGGGGATTTCGGTTCCGAGTCTACGCGTCCGCCCCGTGGCCCGAGGGGTCGCGCCGCGTCTTCGAGTCCGGATCCGACTGGGCCGGCTCGTTCGAGGAGGTTCGGAGGCGCGGCGTGTGGTGGGAGGTCGGACTGAGGCTCGATCTCCCCGACCACGGTCCCAGGATCCACTCCCCCTCTCTCGGCGGCGAAGCGGCGGGCGTCTTCGCGGCCCTGCTGCCTTGCGTGGACAGGGTCGTCGGGGTCGGCGGGGAAGAGAGTCCGACCGTCTAGCCGGGCGCTCCTTGACGGGACGCTTCGTCGAACGTACGATATCACCCAAACGTTTGATTGAAACGAATGGATGGTTGACATGACGATGGACGACGAGCGGGATGCAAGGCCGCGGTCGAGCCGAGGCCCGGAGTCGACCCGGTCCTCCCTTCTGTCCGCGGCCGCCGGGCTGTTCGCGGCCCGCGGTTTCGACGGAACGACCGTCGAGGCGATCGCCCGCCGTTCCCGCGCGAACAAGGCTGCGATCAGCTACCACTTCGGCGGGAAAGCGGGGATCTACGAGGAGATTCTCGCCTCGACGTTCGCGCACGCGGCCGGCGAGGTCCAGGCGATCCTGGACGAGGGGCTGCCCGCCGGGGAGACCCTCGGGCGGTTCGCGATGGCGTTCGTGCGTCTCGTCGCGGAGCGGCCCCACTTCCCCGCGATCATGCTCCGCGAGGCGATGTCCGGAGGCCGGCACATGACCGACCGCGTGCTGCCGCACTTCGTCGGCGTGTTCCAGCGGGTCCGTGGGATCGTCCAGCGCGGAATCGCCGAGGGGGAGTTCCGCCCCGTGGACCCGGTCCTCACGCACCTCGCGCTCATGGGGAGCCTGCTGTTCTTCCCGGCGACCGGGCCGATGCGGGAGCGCCTGGCCCGGGACGGCAAGATTCGCGTTCCCGAGTTCCTCGACGCCGAGACCTACGTCCGAAACCTCCACTCGCTGCTGCTCGACGGGCTCCGCGCGGAGCCCGCCTCGCCGGTCGCGCGGCCTCAGCCCCGCTAGGAGAACGACATGCGCAGCAAGTTCCGAGCCCTCGCGTGCATCGCCCTCGCCCTCGCGGCGGTCGGGTGCGGAAACGGTCGCGATCGCTCCCTGATCGTCGCGTCGGGGCACGTCGAGGCCACCGAGGTCCGGATCTCGACGAAGGTCGGGGGCACGCTCGAGTCCTTCCCGGTCCGCGAGGGGGACCGGGTGGAGCCCGGCCGGGAGCTGGCGCGGATCGACACGACGGACCTCGACCTGGCTCTCGACCGGGCTCGCGCGGAGCGCGGCCAGGCGGAGGCGGATCTCCGTCTCCGCCTCGCGGGCTCGCGCGGCGAGGACGTCGCGGCGTCCGCCGCTTACGTGGCGCAGGCGAGGGCCGACCTCGAAGGGGCGGCCAAGGATCTCGCCCGGCTCCAGGGGTTGCTCGATTCGGGCTCCGGCACGGAGAAGGCGCGCGACGACGCGCTCGCTCGGAGGGACGCGGCGAAGGCCCGGCTCGACGCGGCGAACGAGACGGAGCGGAAGCTCCGCGCGGGGTCCCGGCCCGAGGAGATCGAGCAGGCGAGGGCTCGGCTCGCCTCCGCGGACGCCGGCGTCGCGCAGTTCGCGCAGCAGGTGGCCGACGCGGTCGTGCGGAGCCCAGTCTCGGGCGTCGTCACGGAGAAGGTCGCGGAGAGGGGAGAGATCCTCGCGCCCGGGTCGAGGCTCTGCATCGTGACGGACCTCGAGGACGCGTGGCTCACGGTCTACGTGGCCGAGCCCGACCTCGGCCGCATCCGCCTGGGGCAGGAGGCGGAGATCGTCACCGACGACGGCCAGCGCCGTGCGGGCAAGGTCACGTTCGTCGCGTCGCAGGCGGAGTTCACGCCGAAGAACGTGCAGACGAGGGACGAGCGGGTGAAGCTCGTGTACAAGGTCAAGATCGGCCTCGAAAACGCGGACGGCCTGTTCAAGCCCGGCATGCCGGCGGAGGCGCGCCTCGAGCCCGCCGGGGCGGCGCCGTGAGTCGCGGCGGGCCCGCCGTCTCGGCCGCCCGCATCTCGCGGCGGTTCGGGCCGATCCTCGCGGTGGACGCCGTCTCGTTCGACGTCGAGCGGGGCGGGATGTTCGGCCTCATCGGTCCCGACGGGGCGGGGAAGACGACGACGCTGAGGATGGTCCTCGGGCTCCTCGCTCCCGACTCGGGCGAGGCGAGGACTTGCGGCCTCGACCCGGTCCGCCGGGCGAGCGCGATCGCCCGCAGGGTCGGCTACCTCCCGCAGCGCTTCTCGTTGTACGGCGACCTCACCGTCGACGAGAACGTAGCCTTCTTCGCGGCCATGCACGGCGTCCGGGACTTTCGACGGCGGCGGGACGATCTGCTCGAGACGCTGCGGCTCGCCCCTTTCCGGAAACGCCTCGCCGACCGGCTCTCGGGGGGGATGAAGCAGAAGCTCTCGCTCGCCTGCAACCTGATTCACACGCCCGAGCTCCTCGTGCTCGACGAGCCGACGACCGGGGTCGATCCGGTCTCGCGCCGCGACTTCTGGAGGGTCCTCTCGAGGCTCCAGCAGGAGGGGATGACCTTCCTGATCACGACCCCGTATCTCGACGAGGCCGAGCGCTGCGGGAGGATCGGCCTGATGAGCCGGGGGAGGCTCCTGACCGTCGACACGCCGGCTCGGATCCGACGATCCGCGCGCGGCGCGGTGCTCGAGGTGCTCGCCACGCCGCGCCGGCGCGCGGCGGAGGTCCTCGCGGCGCGACCCGACGTTTCGGACGTGCTCGCGTTCGGGGAGCGGCTCCACGCGACCTTGGAGGAGGCGGCGGGCGATCCGTCCGTTGCGGCGAGCGGCGTCGCGACCGCGCTCGCGGCGGAGGGAATCGACGTGCAGTCGGTCCGTCCGGTCGCGGCGTCGCTCGAGGACGTGTTCATCGCGAGGATCCGGGACGAGGAGGCGTCGAGATGAGTGGGAGATGCCTGCAGCACGGGCGGGGGCTCGCGCCCTTCGTCCTGGGAGTCGTCGCCGCCGCGGTCGGCGCGGGCGCTCACGCGCGGGAGCCTCTGCCGGGCGCTCTCCTCCTCACGCTCGCCGAGGCCGTGGATCGAGCGCGATCGGAATCCCCCGGGCTCGCGGAGCTTCGCGCGCTCGAGTCCGCCGCCGACGCCGGGGTCCGGGAGGCCCGGGCGCGGCGCGCGCCGTTCGTCGACCTCTCCGCGGGCTACACGCGGCACTCGAGCGTGCCGGAGTACCCGCCGAGGGTGCCGGGCGGCCCGGATCCCGTGTTCCTCGACATCCCGGATGCCTTCCGGGCCCGGCTCGGGGTGACCGCGCCGCTCTACGCGGGCGGCCGGATCGAGGGGGGAATCGTCGCCGCTCTCCGAGGACTCGACGCCGCCGGGAGGGAGATCGAGACGGGCGACGACGATCTCGTGCTCGAGACGACCGTCGCGTACTGGTGGCTCGTGACCGCGCGGGAGAACGAGCGGGTCCTGGGAGAGGGGATCGCCGCCTACGAGGCGCACCTCGTCGACGCCCGCAACCGGGAGCGTCTGGGGATGGCCGCCCGGAACGAGGTGCTCGCCGTCGAGGTCGAGCGCGATCGCGCCGAGCTGGCGAGGCTCGCGGCCGCCAACGACTTCGCCGCCGCGGAGGCGAGCCTCGCGCGGCTTCTGGGGCTTCCCCACGGCGCCCGGATCGATCCGGTCGAGCCCCTGGAGGCCGGGGAGCGCCCCGCCGAGGATCCGGGATCGCTCTCCGAGGCCGCCGTGGCCCTTCGGCCGGAGCGGGCGGCCCTCGCCGCCCGTCTCGCCGCCGCCGAGGCCCTCGTCGACGTCGAGCGGTCCGCCGGCCGCCCGCAGGTCAGCGCGACCGCCGGATGGGAGTACGCGAACCCCGCCCCGCGGTACCTCCCTCCGCGCCCGGACTGGAACGACACGTGGAGCGTCGGGGTCGGCCTCGCGTTCTCCGTGTTCGACGGCGGCAGGGCGGCCGCTGCGGCCGCTCGGGCGGAGGCGGAGGCCCTCGCGATCCGGAAGCGGATGGACGACCTCGACCGGAGGATCCGCCTCGAGGTCGCGACCCGGGCTCTCGACGTCGAGACGGCCCGGGCCGCGGTCGAGGTCGCCACCCGGAGCGTCGCGTCCGCCGGGGAGAATCGACGCGTTTCGGCGGAGCGCTACCGGGCGGGAGCGGGCCTCTCCTCCGAGCTCCTCGACGCCGAGACCGGGCTCCTCCGGGCGGGGCTCGAGCGCACGGGCGCGCTCGCGCGCCTCCGGGCCGCCGAGGCGAGGCTCGACCGGGCGGCGGGGAGGTAGGGGTGGCTCTCGCGCTCGACGTGCGTGGGCTCACGAAGCGGTTCGGCGCCTTCCCCGCCGTGGACGATCTCTCCTTCGCCGTCGAGGAGGGGGAGGTGTTCGGACTCCTGGGAAGCAACGGGGCGGGAAAGTCCACCGCGATCCGGATGCTGTGCGGGCTCCTGACGCCGACCTCCGGAACGGCCTCCGTGCTCGGCGTGGACGTCCGGCGGGACCCCGAGGCGGTCAAGCGCCGGATCGGGTACATGACCCAGAGGTTCAGCCTGTACGACGATCTGACCGTGCGGGAGAACCTCCGCTTCTTCGGGGGGGTGTACGGCCTCGCCGGCGGGGCGCTCGAGGAGCGGGGGGGCTGGGCGACCTCGATGGCGGGGCTCGAGGGGAAGGAGGACCTCCTGACCCGGGACCTGCCGGTGGGCTGGAAGCAGCGCCTCGCGCTCGCCTGCGCCGTGCTCCACGAGCCGCGGATCCTGTTCCTCGACGAGCCGACGGGCGGCGTGGACCCGATCTCGCGAAGGCGATTCTTCGGCCTCATCGACGAGATGGCGGGGCAAGGCGTCACGGTTCTCGTGACGACCCACCATCTCGACGAGGCGGAGTACTGCGGCCGCGTCGCGATGATGCACGCGGGGCGCCTCGTAGCCCTCGGGGGCGTCCGGGAGCTGAAGGAGGTCTTCGCGGGCCGCGCCGTGCTCGAGGTCCTCTGCCCGAGGCCTCTCGAGGCGGGCGAACGGCTGGCCGGCCTCCCGGAGGTCCTGGAGACGGCGGTCTTCGGCTCCGCCCTCCACGTCGTTGTCGGCGAGGAGGGGAGGGGGAGGGCCCGCGTGCTCGAGGCGCTCGCGGAAGACGGCAACGCTCCCGCTTCGGCCGAGCGGATCGTGCCGTCGCTCGAGGACGTTTTCATTCATTGCATCGAAGCCGAGGAATCGGCGCGACGCGCGGAGGGGAGGGCGCGTTGAGGAGGATCTCCGCGGTCGCTCGGAAGGAGCTTCGCCAGATCGCGCGGGACCCGCTGAGCCTGCTCCTGCTCCTCGGCATGCCGGCGATGATGCTCCTGATCTACGGCTACGCGATCAACTTCGACGTCCGCCACGTCCGCCTCGCCGTCGAGGATCGGGACCGGAGCGCCGCGAGCCGCGACCTCGTGGCCTCGTTCGTCAACTCCACGTACTTCGACCTCGTGGCCGATCTCTCCCCGGGAGCGGACTTCGAGCGGATCTTCCAGCGGCGGGAGGCGAAGGCGATCCTCGTCCTTCCGGAGGGCTACTCGGAGGACCTCGCCGCCGGTCGGCCGGCGACGGCCCAGCTGGTCCTCGACGGCAGCGACGCCAACACCGCTACGACCGCGCTCGGGTACGCCTCGGCCCTCGCGGAGGCGGCCTCCGCCCGGCTCTCGGGCGTCTCGGCGCCGGGCGGGCCGGCGGCGATCTACGAGCCGCGGGTCTGGTACAACCCCGAGCTCCGCTCGACCCAGTTCCTGGTGCCGGGACTCGTGGGCTTCATCCTGATGATCACCGCGGTCCTCTCGACGGCGCTTTCGGTCGTTCGCGAGAAGGAGCGCGGAACGATGGAGCAGCTTCGCGTGACCGCGCTCCGGCCGGCGGAGCTGATCCTGGGGAAGACGCTCCCGTACCTCGGCATCTCGCTCGCGGCCTCGATCGTCATCCTCGTCGCGTCGCGGCTCCTGTTCGGTGTCGTCGTCCGCGGCTCCTATGGCGCGCTGCTGATCGCGACTTTGGTCTACCTGTTCGGCGCGCTCGGCTTCGGCGTCCTGGTCTCCAGCCTCGCGCGCTCGCAGGCGATGGCGTTCCAGATCGGAATCCTCTCCGCGATGCTTCCGGCGATCTTCCTCTCGGGCTTCATCTTCCCGATCCGGTCCATGCCGCTCCCGCTCCGGCTCCTGACCCGGGTCGTGCCCGCGCGCTACTACCTGACGCTCCTGCGGGGCGTGATCCTCAAGGGGACCGGCCTCGGCCCCTACGTTCCGGAGCTCCTTTTCCTCGTCCTGTTCGCGGCGGTCATGGTGAGCCTCGCCTACGCCAGGCTCGCGAGGAGGGCGGCGTGAGGGAGCTCGCGGTGCTCCTCCGCATCGTCGCGAAGGAGTTCCTTCAGCTCCGCCGCGACCGGCAGATGATCCCGGCGCTGATCGCGGGCCCGATCGTCCAGCTGGTCGCGCTGGGCTTCGCGGCGACCCTCGACGTCCGGGACGTCCCGCTGCTGCTCGTGGACCAGGACCGGACGCGAGCGAGCCGGGAGATGCTCGACCGATTCGAGGGGTCGGGATACTTCCGCCTGGCGGGGACCGAGGACTCGCCGGAACGGATCGAGCCCTGGCTGGTCCGCGGCCGCGCGCAGGTGGCCCTCGTCCTCGGCGCCGGGTACGGCGAGGCCGTGGCGGTGGGGCGCCCCCCCCGCATCCAGGTGGTCGCGGACGGCACCGACGCGAATTCGGCGGTCGTCGGGCTCGGCTACGCGTCGCGCATCGTCGCCGCCGCGGGAGCGGATCTGGCGGCGGCGCGCGCGGAGGCGGCGGGGAGGCCCGCGCCGGTCCCGGCGGCGTCGATCGATCTCGCGCCGCTCGTGTGGTACAACCCCGACCTCAAAACGCGCTGGTTCTACCTGCCCGCGATCCTCGCGCTGACGCTGATGCTGATCACGATGATCCTTCCGTCGATGGCGGTGGTCCGCGAGAAGGAGATCGGCACGCTCGAGCAGCTCTCGGTCACCCCGGTCCGGCCGTGGCAGCTCATCCTCGGCAAGCTCCTCCCGTTCGCCGCGATCGGGATTCTGGACCTCGTCCTGGTCGCGGCGCTCGTCGTGTTCCTGTTCGGCGTGCCGTTCCGGGGCTCGTTCCCGCTGCTCCTCCTGCTCACGCTCCCGTTCCTCGCGACGATGCTCGGCCTGGGGCTCCTCGTCTCGACGCTGGTGCGGACGCAGCAGCAGGCGATGATGACCTCCGCGCTGGTCGTCATGGTGCCGATGATCTACCTCTCCGGGCTGATCTTCCCTGTCGAGAACATGCCCTCGCCGTTCCAGTGGGTATCCGGGGGAATCCCGCTCCTCTACTACAACCGCATCATCCGGGGGCTGTTTCTCAAGGGGTCCGGCATCGACGTGCTGTGGCCCGAAGGTCTCGTCCTGCTCGGCTACGCGGCGGTCGTGTTCGCCCTGGCGGCGCTCAGGTTCCGGAAGAGCCTCGATTAGGCCCGGAAGCCCCGCGGCGGAGCCTCCGCGGAGCCTCCGCCGGCGGAAGCGGCGTATATTCGGCTTCCCCATCCGAGGGCCGCACGATGGCGAAGAAGGTTCGCAGGAGGGGAACGCAGGGGATGCTGACCTCGTTGGTCAAGTATCCGAAGGGCTCCCAGCACAAGAAGAAGGAATCGATCGCCCGCAAGATCGCGTACTGGGCGGGGACGGCGGCGATCGGCGCGGCGCTTCTCGCCATGCTCTGGATTCTCCTGTCCACGCTCTTCAACCCGGAGATGGGCAAGCGCGACGGCGAGGGGGACTTCCGGGTGGAGCGCGTCGAGGAGAATCCCCCCGGGTACGCCCCCGCGCGGGGGGTCGTGGCCGAGGCCTTCGTCGAGATCGAGCGGACCCGGGTCCCGATCCCGCTGACCGAGGAGGACCGCGCGGGCGTGGAGGAAGGGGCCGTCCTCCACGTCCGCTTCGAGTGGGTCCCCCGGATGGGGGTCGTCCGGGTCCGGGAGTGGCGCCTCGCGACCGGCGAGACGGCCGGCCGGGGCGGGGCCGTGGGGCCGGACGTACCGGCTCGGTGATTCGAACCGGGCGCCCCGCTCGGCGCCGGCGTCCCCGGGGCTTGGCGCCGGTCCGGATCTGGGAGAGGATGGCGGGCCGGAGGGGGCGCCGTGCCGTTGCGCTTCGCCCGAGTCGACACTCCGATCGGCTCTTTGGTGCTCTACGTCACCGGGAAGGCGGTCTGCGGCCTCGGCTTCGAGGAGCGCTGCGCCGGAGTCCGGGAGGCCTTGGTCCGGAGGTTCGGCGGGCAGATCGTCGAGGAGGATCCGGACCCGGCGGGCGTGGCGTCGCGGCTTCGCGGATACTTCTCCGGCGACCTGCGGGCGCTCGACCCGGTCGAGATCGACACGGGCGGCACCCCATTCCAGCAGCGGGTCTGGATCACGCTTCGGCTCGTTCCGGCGGGGGCGACGATCAGCTACGCGAGGCTGGCGGAGGCCGTCGGCAAGCCCGACGCCGTCCGCGCGGTCGGCGCGGCCAACGCCAGGAACCCGGTCGCGATCGTGGTCCCCTGCCACCGCGTGATCGGCGCCGACGGCTCCATGACCGGTTACGGGGGAGGGATCGATCGAAAGGTCTGGCTCCTGCGGCACGAGGGCGCCCTTCCATCGGGCGGCGGATCGTGACGGTCGGCCGGCGATCGCATCTTCGTCCTTCGGGCCGCCGCGAGCGGCCGCGGGAGAGCCCATGGCCCAGGAGATGACCATCCTGTTCCCGGGGGGGGATCGCGTAGACGCCCGGTACGACGGCATGACCGTGACGACGAACCAGGACGGCTCGTCCCCCGCTCCGTTCGAGTTGTTCCTGGCCTCGATCGGCACGTGCGCCGGCTTCTACGTCTACCGCTTCTGCCGCCAGCGGAACCTCCCGACCGACGGCCTGACGGTCCGCCAGACGGCCCACGTCGACCCCTCGACCGGTCTGATCGGCCGGATCGAGCTGAACGTCGGTCTCCCGTCCGGCTTTCCGGACCGGTACCGCGACGCGATCGTACGCGCCGCGCAGTCGTGCGCCGTCAAGAAACACCTCGAGCGCCCGCCGGATCTCGCAGTGCGGATCTCGTGACCTCGCCGCCGTCCCGGGACCGCGATTCGGCGCGCATTGGACCTCCGGGGAAGGCGGACCTATGTTCTTCCGCCTGGATCCCGCGGGACGCCCGGGGGAACGGGAGCGAAGGGCGAGGTCCGGGCGAGGAGCGGGTTTCGTCCTCGAAGGAGGAATGGTGGCATCCGCGAAATGCAGTCGATGCGGCGGCGCCGCGTTCGCGGTGGGAGCCCTCCACGGTCTGACGCGGGCCGCGTTCCGTCCCGAAGGGATCCGGTTCCTGACGCTCGAGACGTCGGACGTCATGACCCGCGCTTCCATGTGCCGCGAGTGCGGGCTCATCGAGATCACCGGGGACGTACGGAAGCTCGCGAAGCTGACCGCACAGGCCGAGACTCCGGGCTCCGCCCCGGACGAGTGACCTTCCGCGCCGCCGCCGCCGATCCTTCTCCCCGAGGTCGCGCCCCCGGGCGGGCCGATTGGGGGCGCCGCCCGCGAAGTCGGTTGCGCGCCGGCAACCCCCGTGTTGCCGGTCCGGAACGACGATTCCCATTCGCGGCAGCCGACACCACGAATGCCGGTAACTTGACGGGCGTCAAGCTCCGCTCCGCGACGGGGGGGGGTTGCCGATCGGAAACCGTCGGCGGGAGGCGCGCCGCGGTTCTCGGCCTCCGGGAGCGAGAGGAGGACGCCATGCTCATCCTGGCGGTGGACGACGAGACGACCGTCGCGGAGATGATCCGGGAAATCTTGGAGCAGGAGGGGCACGGTTGCGTCATCGCGGGGAGCGTGAGCGACGCGGACTGGATTCTCCGCGCCGTGACCGTGGACGCGACGCTGCTCGACTTCACGATGCCGGGTCGGCCGCCTCTCGACTGGCTCGAGGATCTCGCGCGGGCGGATCCTCTCGCGGCGGGCCGGACGGTCGTCATGACGGGGCATCGACTCGACGACGGGACGATCCGCAGGATCCGCGCGTGCGGCGCGACGCTCCTGCAGAAGCCGTTCGGCATCGACGAGCTTCTCGAGGCGGTCCGCGATCGCTCGAGGCGCTCGGATCCGCTCGCGGACGCGACGCCCCGCGCGGCCCGGCCCGCCGGGATGGCCGCGCAGCCGCGCCGGAGGGGACGTCATTCGAGCCTTTCCTGACGGCCCCGGCGGAGGCGGGCCGTATCCGGGCCTTCCCGCCTCGCATCTTCCAGCATGGGAGACGGAGGCGAAGGGAGGCCGCGATGGCAGAAGAGGCGAGGGTGTCCGGAGTCGATACCGGGATCGTGCACGCGACGGACGAAACCTTCGACAGGGAGGTTCTCCACGCGCCGCTTCCGGTCGTCGTCGACTTCTGGGCGGCTTGGTGCGGTCCCTGCCGATCGCTCGGGGCGACGCTCGAGAGGGTCGCTCCGGAGGTCGCCGGGAAGGTGAAGGTGGTCAAGGTCAACGTGGACGAGAACGCGCTCGTCTCGGAGCGGTTCGGGATCCGGTCGATCCCCACGATGGTCTTCTTCGACGGCGGCCACCCCGTCGGTGCCCTGCCCGGAGCGATCCCCGCGGAGCCGCTGCGACAGATCCTGGAGAAGCACGGCCGGAGGGAGCTGCGCTCCGAGTGATCGGCGCCCGCTCGCGACGCCGGAAGAACCCGTCGAGGATCCCGGGAACCTCCTCCCGCGAGAGCGGTCGGGGACGGAACCCGGTGGCCCGTCCAAAGCTTCCACCGGATGGGGACCGTCCCCAGCCCCCCACACCCGGCCTCCCAGCACTTGACAATCGCTGGCACCTACGCCATATTGTAGTGGCAAAGTTGAAATTGTTGTAATTATTTCAGGCAGGGTGAATGAACGAGAAGCCGGTGTTCACGACGTTCGAGGCGGCCAAGATGTGCCACGTGTCGCCGCTGTCGATCATCAACTGGGTGAACGCCGGGCGCCTCCCGGCGTTCCGGACGCCGGGAGGGCACCGTCGGATTCGCCGAGAGGATCTCGTCCGCTTCATGCAGGAGAACGGGATCCCGATGCCCGAGTCGTTGCGAGAAGGCTCCGGAAGGCCGAGGGTGCTGGTCGTCGACGACGAGGCGAGCATCCGGGACGTCCTCTCGGAGTACATGACGTCGGGTTCGAAGCCCTACGAGGTGATGACCGCCTCGGACGGCTTCGAGGCGGGACGACTCGTCGCGACCTTTCGCCCGGACGTCGTGCTCCTGGATCTTCGGATGCCGGGGATGGACGGCTTCCAGGTGTGTCGCACGATCAAGGGCGATCCCGAAACGGCGAAGACGACCATCGTCGCCATGACCGGCTACTTCACGGCCGAGACCGAAGCCCGCATCCTCGAGTGCGGCGCCGTGCGGTGCTTCGCGAAGCCGGTCGAACCGTCGGTCCTGACGGCCTTCGTCGACTCGGTGCTGAGCCAGGGAGCCGCGTCGCGCCAGAGGCGCCGCCGCCAGGTCCGGGCCTGACGCTTCCGGGCGACGGACCCTCGATCTCGCACAAGGGGGCGATCCCGTGCCCCGAGGGAGAGGAGCCGCCCGCCGGAATCCCCCCCCGCGCGAGCGCGGCTCAGCGGGTCGTCACGGAGATCGCGGAAGGATCCAGGCGGCAGACCGTGAGGCCCGTGTCGCAGTCCACCAGCGACTTGCCGTCGTCGAAGTCGACGACGATCCTCGAGATCGTCGAGGCCACGACGACGAGAGACACGGGGGGAAGATCCAGCCGCAGCGGCTGAGCGGTGAGCAGCACCCGGGTCGTCCGCGAGCAGGAGTCTCCGATCCCGTCGCCGTTCGAGTCTTCCTGGTAACCGTTGGCGAGCCAGATGCAGTTGTCGTACCCGTCGCCGATGCCGTCCGCGTCGGCGTCCGGGTCGGTGTAGAGGCCCGTGTACCAGTCGATCGCGCTGCACGCCGTTCCGTTGGCGGCGTCCGTGAGGATCTCCTGGTCCGGGTTCGGGACGATCGGACAGTTGTCGGTGCCGTTCTCGACCCCGTCACCGTCGTAATCGCCGCCTTCTGGGAGATCGGGCCTCCACGCCCGGTACATCTCCATCGAGGACACCGCCAGACGCACGCCGACGCCGCGGGCTCCCGCCGCTCCGAGCGCGAGCGGCGACCCGTTGCACTGGCTCGTGAGATCGCTCTCGACGAGCACGTTCGCCGAGGCGTGGCAGGGCGCGACGCCGAGGACGGGGTAGTCGCCGAATCCCTCGATCTCGAGCGTGGCCTCGTCGAGAACCCAGCGCACCGCCTGGAACGTGGGGACGGACGACGTCTGGCGGCCGAGCGCTCCGTCCGTGACCCGCAGCGTCACGCTCCCGGCGGGCGGATAGAGGACCTTCTCCGACGAGCAACTCCCCGCGAGGACCGCGACGGCGGCCAGAGCCGGAACCCAAGCCGCGATTCTATCCGCCGGAGCCAAGGAACCCCCGCGCCGCGGTTTCGTGCCGGGACCCTCGCGGGTCGTCCGGCCTACCGGAACGAGACGAACTCGGCGACGTCGGCCGGGTACAGCTCGCCCGTGAACACTGCCGCCCGCTGCCAGACGTTCGGTGCGAGCTCCAGGCAGGACACTCTCGCGTCGATGGCGGCCGTGAGCGCCGCGCCGTCGATCGCGATCGTGAGAACGCCCGAGCCGCTCTCCGGGACGTCGAGGAAGACGTCGCCGTCCGGCGCGAAGGCCCTCGACGAGTCGACCGGCGTGACCGAGAAGGAAACCGACGTGACGAGGCCGGTGGCCGGGTCGCACTTTCCCGTCCCGGGATCGAGGAGCGGGTCGGCGTCGACGACGTTCCAGTCGAAGTTGTTGAAGGTCACGCTGACCAGCCGGTACGAGCCCTTCGGGATGACCACCGGAGCCAGGGTGCTCGCCGTGACCGCGATCAGGTCCGCCTCCTGGATCCTCGAGACGTACTCGATGCCGTTTCTTCCCCAAAGTTCCAGGACCTCGGGATCGAGGGGCATCAGGACGATGCTGGCGAGCATCCCGCGGCCGTAGAGGAACGGCGCGTTCGGCGCCACGCGCGTCCCGGCGGCCGGCTCCATCGCCACCTGGACCGTGGCCGAGCCGTTCACGGCGGGCAGCGTCTCGGTGTCGACACAGCCGAGGGAAGCGAGGAGGAGCGGAAGAACGAGCGCGATGCCTGCGAACTGACGCCTGGATCTCATGGCCGAGGTCCCCTCGTGACTCCGATTCGTTTCATGGTCGGTGCGAAAGCATACCTCCACCCGGACCGGAGTCGCAGACTATAGATGAACTGCCGCGGTGATACAACCGCGTGACGGGACCCCGCGCCCCGCGCGGTCCCGGGACCGCGCGACGGGAGCGGGGTCGATCCGCCGCCTCAGGGGCAGGGCACCGAGGGAACGCGGGGACCGACGGTCGAGGTTCCGTAACCTCCTTCTCCACAGAGGTTGCGCGCCCGCACGAGGTAGTAGTACCCCTCGCCCGGCAGAGGCGAAGGCCGGGTGTCGTCCCAAACCGTCGCCTCCAACCCGCTGTCGAGGCACGCCGCCAGGCCCACGCCGCCGTCCGCCCGGAGCGATGCCAGCGAGCCCCCGATCACGTCGTACACCGCGCCCCCGGGGTCGGGCGACCATTCGACCCGGGTGGGCGGCAGGTCGCTCGCGGTCAGCCCCTGGACCTCGACCGGCACCGCCCAGGACGACGAGTCGCCCGGGGCGCAGTCCTCGGCGTTGTCCACGTCGTCCCCGTCGAGGTCGGGATCGCAGACGTCGCCGAGGCCGTCGGCGTCGAGATCGGCCTGATCGGGATTCGCCGAGGCGGGACAGTTGTCGGTTGCGCAGGTGTTCGCCGGGTAGCCCGGATCGCCGTAGCCGTCGCCGTCCCCGTCGGTGCACGGGTCGCAGGCGTTCCCCAGCAGGTCCGCGTCCGCGTCCGCCTGGTCGGGGTTCGCGACCGTCACGCAGTTGTCGCAGAGGTCGCCGTGCCCGTCGGCGTCCCCGTCGGCCTGGTCTGGGTTCGCGACCGTCGCGCAGTTGTCACAGGCGTCGCCGTGCCCGTCGGCGTCGGCGTCCCCCTGCATCGGGTCCGAGGCGAGCGGGCACAGGTCGCAGACGTTCCCGATCCAGTCCTGGTCCTCGTCCTCCTGGTCGGGGTTCGGATACGCCGCCTCGGCGCAGTTGTCGGCCGGGTCGGTCACGTCGTCGCCGTCGGTGTCCCGGTTCGCGTCCGTGCAAGGCTCCGTCGGATACCGGTCGAGGCCGGAGGGGTCCTGCCCCAGCGCGCTCTCGCCGCAGCTGTTCTTGGCGCTCACCTGGTAGTAATGGAGACCTCCCGGAGGCGGGGTCGCCGCGTCGAAGAGCTCGACGCCCGGAACCTCGCTCTCGAGGCAGGTCTCGTCGTACGACCACGGCTGGCCCGGGACGAACGTCCCGCGATACACGTTCGAGGTGTGCCCCTGGATCCCGCGCGCCCACCGGAGGCGCCCGCCGCCGTTCTTGTCGAGACGGAGGGCGTTCCCGACCTTCCCCGGGGCCGAGGAGACGCCACGGACCAGCGGCGCGCAGTCCGACTCGTCGAGGACGCCGTCGTTGTCGTCGTCGTCGTCCAGGGAGTCCGGGATCCCGTCGCCGTCGGAGTCCGGGGCGAGCTCGTAGGCGCCCATGTCCACGACGGCGATTCCGTCGCCGTTCCCGTCCAGGGGGCGCGGAATCCCGTCCTGATCCAGAGAGGGCGCGTCGGCGTTGTCTCCGGCGTCCACGACGGGGCTTCCCGCCAGCACGTGGAAATCGCCGGAGGCCAGGTCGGAGAACTGCGGATCGGCGGAGATGTTGCCGTTCAGTCCGATGTAGTCCGCGTCCGTCTTCGTGCCCGCGACGTTCTCCGGCGTGTTGCCGAACAGGTCGTTGTACCGGACCACCGGGTCCACGTTGTACACGTAGAGCCCGCCGCCCGGATGCAGCGTGCCGGACGTCGCCGCGTTGAAGGCCGCGACGTTGTTCACGAACGTCGGGTTGGCGAGGGGATGGTCCCCGTGGGCCTCGTCGAAGTAGGCTCCGCCGCCGTACGCGGCGACGTTCTGGGCGAACGTGCTCGCCCGGAACCGGGCCTCGGTCGAGGTCGTGGCGATGCCGCCTCCGAACGTCGCGTCGTTCGAGGCGAAGACGTTGCTGTCCAACGTCCCCGTGCCGGCGTGAATCACGCCTTCGTTGTCCATGAAGCAACCCGCCTGGACCCCGGCGCCGTAGTCGGCCGCGTAGTTCCCCGAGAAGAGGTTCCCGGCCGCGATCAGCGTGCCGGCCTCGGGGCGGCTGTACATCGCCAGCCCGCCGCCGTTCGCGACCTGCCACGACCTCGCGCGGTCGCCGGCGCGGTTGGCGCGGATCGTGTTCTCCTCGATCCGGGGCTCCGAGTCGCCTCCCGCGTAGATCCCGGCCCCGATCCCGTACGTCTTGGCCATCACGTTCCTGCCGGCGGGCGGGTTGACGGTGTTCCCCTCGATGAGGTTCCGCGTGATCACCGGCCGCGCCACGGAGCCCACGCCGAGGAGGTTGGCGGCGATGTAGATTCCGCCGCCGTAGTAGATGCTCGCCCGGCTGTCCGCCGTCGCGTTCCCGACGATTTCGTTCCGCGTGATCGTCGGGGAGCTGTTCCCGAACACGAACACGCCGCCCCCCACGACCGCGTAGGGCTCGTCGGTCCAGAGGTAGCCTTTCCCGCCGACGATGCGAAAGCCTTCCAGGCGATCCGCCGGCGTGGTGCCGACGCCGCCGACGGAGCTGAACATCACGGCGGAGCAGGTCGTCGTGCCGGTGTTCACCGTGCACGTGGACGTGATGCAGGGCTTGCCCGTCGCGTCGATCGTCGTGACCGACGGACCGTCGGTCGAAACGACGCTGATGTTGATGAAGGGGCGGACCGCCTCGTAGTAGGTGCCCGGGCGGACCATCACCGTGCCGCCCAGCGGCACGTTGTTCTTGAGGTAACAGATCGCGTCCTGGATCTTGCAGTACGGGTTCTCGGAGGAACCGTCTCCCACGTTGGGGCAGGTCGCGTCGTCCACGTACAACGTCTGCTGGGCGGAGACCGCGCTGGCCGCAAGGATGAGAGCTACGAAAACCCCACCGTGGACGAGTCGCGTGCGCATCGCCACGTTACCCCCTCGAATCGCGCCCCGAAGGGCTGATGGACGAACTCGACCCCCCAACACCTTTATACGGTGAAACCCCGGACACGACAATGCGCAATCGGGAACGCACGGGGCACGGGAACCGAGCCCTTGCGAGATCGCACGATTCCGTAACGGGAACCGTCGCGGTACGGCTTTCGCGGGTTCCCGAACGGGCGCGACGACCCTAGAACAGGCCGTATTCCTTCAAAAACGCCGTGGATTCCTCTTCGAGAGGGCCGGGAACCAGGCTCCTCGCGATCCGTGCGGCCCGCCTCCTCTGATCCCGATCCAGGCAGGCCCGGGCGAGGCGGAGGCGCAATCGGTCCTCCTCGGCCCGCGACGCCGGCCGCGGCTCGACGTGACCGATGGGGTCCACGGCCAGCTCGGCGATCCTCGCGAGCGTCTCCTCCGACGTGGGCGCGTAGAGCGTGCGCGGGGCGGAGAACTCGACCCGGGCGTTGTCGTCCGTGTTCCGCTCGGCCCGCGCGGCGAACCGCTCGATCTCGGGCCCTCCCAGACGAAGGAGCGGGAGGAGATCGACGGGATTCCGCGTCCCGACGCGGGCGAGGTCCATCCGCACGCGCAGCTCCGACATCCTCCCGGCGACGCGGTCGAGATCGAACCGCAGCGGGTGGTCCGAGCCGAGCAGGAGCAGGTCGGTCCCTCGGAACGTCTCGAAGAGCAACGCTTGCGGGAACGAGGCCCGGAACGCCGCCACGACGGAGCGCAGATCCTCGGTCGCGAGTCCGTACGTCTGGATCCACTGGCAGAAGATCGCCCCGGGCCGCAGGCGCGTCCGCACCAGCCGGAAGAACTCCTCGGTGAACAGGTTCGACGCGACCGTCATCCAGGGGTTCGAAGGCTCGGAGACGATGACGTCGTAGGTGCGGTCGGAGTAGGTCAGCTCGTTGCGGGCGTCGTTGATCGAGACGACGAGCCGGGGGTCGTCGAGCACGTTTCCGTTCGCCGCGGAGAAGTGCCTCGCGGCCGGGACCATGGCCGCCTCGATCTCGACGACGCGGATCGACCGGACGGGATGGCAGGCGGCCGATCCCGCCGTGATCCCGCTCGCGAGCCCGACGATGAGGACGTCTTGCGGAGCGTCGTGCAGGAGCAGCGGCAGATGGGCGCAGAGCGTCTGCGTCTCCATGTCTCCGCTGGTGGAGGCCTCGACCTTGCCGTTCACCGAGAGGAAGCGGTTGTGATTCGCCGCAGGCTGCTCTCCCACCATGACGGAGGACGTCAGTCCCTCGCGGAAGAAAAGGAGCCGCGTGTTCCGGACGGCGAAGCGAAGGAAGTCCTCCCACGTCGTCCCTTCCTCGAGGTCCACGACGTTGATGTAGACGCCGCTGTTCATCAGCAACGTGTTCCAGCTCGGCCGGACGAGGAGGACGAGCAGCAGCGCCGCGGCAAGGGGGGCGACGAGCGCGCGGCGGGCGATACGGCCGCCGCGGGCGAGCCCGATCGAGGCGACGAGCCCGAGACCGAGAAGGGCGGCCGCGACCGCGATCAGCGTGGCGCGGACGCCCAGAAGCGGGATGACGACGAAGCCGGCCAGGAGCGAGCCCGCGATCGTGCCGACGGTGTTGGCGGAGTACGCCTTGCCGACGGCGCCGCCGACGGTATCGAGATCCCGGGCGACCATCTGGAGCACCACCGGGAAGATCCCGCCGGAGGCGAAGGTGGCCGGGAACATGATCGCGAGCCCGAACAGGAACTGCACGGCGAACCAGCCGTCCGGGCCGAGTCCCCCGCGGAAGTAGATCTCCCCGAAGAGGCGGGGCATCGCCTGGAACAGGAACGCGGTCGCGTACGCCAGCAGCCCCGCGGCGCCGAGCAGGACGGCCAGGACCGACCCGAGATCCACTCCGGGCCGGCGCCTGAGCCAGGCGGCGACCGCGGCGCTGCCGGCGGCGAGGCCGATCAGAAATGCGATCAGCATGAGCGAGAAAGCGTACACGGAGCTGCCGAGGATCAGCGACAGCCCCCGTGTCCAGGCGACCTCGAGCACCATGGCCACGAAGCCCGACGATGCGAAGACGGCAAGCGCGAGGCGGGTTCTCGACGTGCTCGGCCGAGCGGAGGTCCGCTCCCCGCCGGCCCTCGCGGGCCGGGCCGCGACCCGGGACAGGGCGATCGCGGCGATCCCGATCGACACGTTCACCGCGGCCGTCGCCCACGACGTGGCCCGGACCCCGAGCGCCGGGATGGCCAGGAATCCGGCGACATAGGTCCCGGCGACGGCGCCGAACGTGTTCACCGCGTACAGCCAGCCCACGCTCCCGCCGATCCGTTCCGGGTCGTCGGCCACCTGCCGCGCGAGGACCGGGAGGCTCGCTCCCATCAGGAACGTCGGCGGGAGGAGGACGACCAGCGTTCCGGCGACCTTGGCGAGGCTGAAGCCCAGATAGGAGCCGGAAGCTCCCGCGTCCCAAACGGCAGCGAAGAGCGGGGTCAGACCGCGGAACAGCCAGGGTACGACCAGCGCGAAAAGCCCGATGCCGATCTCGAGGAAGCCGTAGACGCGCAGGGGCGAGAGCGCTCGCCGGTCGGCGAGACGTCCGGCCGCGAACGATCCCGCGGCCAGGCCTCCCATGAAACTCGAAAGGACGGCGCTCGTGGCGAAGAGCGTCGAGCCCAGGATCAGGATCAGCTCGCGGAGCCAGAGCACCTCGTAGACGAGGCTCGTCGCGCCGGAAAGGAAGAAGAGGACGAGAGCGCCGGCGCGAGCGCTCCTGGGCGACGGCATCGCGGAGGGCCCCCCTTACACAGCGAAGGCCGCCACCGCACGACGCGATGGCGGCCTTTCAGGATACTACCGGTTCGGGCACGCCGGCCGGGCTCAGCCACCCGGTCGCGCTCCCTCGCTTACAGGGGCTCGGTGCGCGACTTCGTCAGGCCCTTCTTCCAGCCGTAGCCCTTCTGGTACGCGTTGGGATCGGCGTTGGGCTGGTTCGCACCGCCATCCCCGATGCCCTGGATCTCCGACGCGAAGGTCGTGACGAACGCGGTCGCCTGGCTCTCGCTGAACGTGGCCGTCGGGTTGCTCGTCGTCACGTTGATGCCGAGCGACGCCGCGATGGTCGTCACCGTCCCCTCGGTCAGGGGCGCATTCACGTCCAGGCTGGGCAGCGCGACTCCCGCGGCCCTCAGCGCATCGTACGCCGCGGCGCCGCTCGCCGCCGACAGCCCCTTCGCCTGGGCGATCTGGGTGAGGAAGTCACCCACCTTCACGGTGTCGCCAGCGCCGACGGGCACGATGAGTGCGACTGCGACGAGTGCCATCAGAACAACCTGAATCACTCTCTTCATAAACATGACCTCCCCGGTACGGGAACCTCCAAGTTAAAAGCCTCAATGACAGCGAAGTATCCTACTTATACGGCCATTCACCGGATCGTCAAGCCAATTATCGCCCCCGGCTGGATCGCGTTTCTTACGCCCCAAGTTCACTTTCGCTCTAAATTCGACCGTCCGAAGCCGTGCCGCCGGAATCGACCGCCATCTCTATACGGTGAAGCGGCCCCCCGGTCAAGCGGCCAATCGCTCGTTTTGGAGCGTCCTCGCCCGTTCCTTCCTGCCCGCCCGGCCGCGCATTCCCCGACTTCGGGGCGCCTACGCAGCCCGCCGCCCAGCCCGACCGCTCGGTGCAGGCCCCCTGGCCCCGCGTCACTTCGCGACGGCTTTCTCGAAAACGGTGACGCGGACGATCCGGATGTCCTTGAGGGGCTTGAAGTAAGGGTGTGCAGCCTGCTGGGTCGTGGGCAGCCTCGAGATCCTCTGGACGACATCCAGACCCTCGACCACCTGCGCGAAGACCGTGGCCTGGCCGGTCCAGGTCGGCTCCGGCCGCACGAGCACGATGAACTGCGACCCGTTCGTCGGCGGCGTCGGGCTGACCGGCTTCATCAACAGGGTCCCGGCCATCGGCGGGATCGCCGTCGGGTCCGCCGGATACCGGAACGGCGGGGCGCCGGCGCCGTCCCCCTGCCGGTCCCCCCCCTCGCTGAAATGGTCGCCGACCGCCCTGTGGAAGATCAGACCGTCGTAGAAGCCGGTGTTCGCCATGTCGATGAACGCTTTCGTGGCGAGCGGCGCGGCCTTCCCGAAGAAGTCGATGACGAACGTGCCCTCGTCGGTCTCGATGCGCGCGCGGTACTCCTTCGCCGGATCGTACTTCGGGATGAGCCGCACGACGATCGTCGGCGACTCGAGGCCGTCCGCCGCCCAGCGGATCTCGTAGGTGCCGGGGGAGCGCAGCTCCGGGTACCGTTCCGCGAGGTCGATCGCGGCGCTGTACGCGTAGCCGGGGGCCAGCGTCGACGGCCGCGACGTTTCCGGGAGCCTCTCGGGGCCCTTGGCGTCGAGCCGCTTGCCGTCCGCCGCGCGGACCTCGAAGCCTCGCGGGAGCGGCGTCGTCACCGGGTTCCGCGCCTCGGTCGCGCCGTCGTTCCCGACGCTGATCCGGACCCGGAGGGGCTCGCCAGCGTAGTAGATCTGCTGACCGAGCTCGAGAACGGCCCGGACGGCGCCCGGCGGGGGCGAGTCGGCGGCGGCGAGTGCCGGCGCGGCGAGGAGGGCGACGAGCGAGGCGACGACCGCGAGAGGACGCATCGGACCATCCTTCGGCGACGCGTTGGCTCGGCAGAGTCGCCGCGGCCCGCATTATAGGCCGCCGTCCGGTCGCCGGCCATTCCGCCCGGCGGCGCTTCCCGGCAGCGTCCGGGCCCAGACGGCCACCCGCACGTCGACGGCGCCGGCCCGGCGGAGCGCGGTCGCGCACGCGGCCGCCGTCGACCCGGTCGTCATCACGTCGTCGACGAGCAGAACCCTCTCGCCGTGCACCGGGCGGCGGCCGCGGAAGGCCGCCGCGGCGGCGGCCGCGCGCCGGGCGGCGGAGAGGCGCTTCGCGGGCTTCGACGCGAGGATGCGGCGGGCGAGGATTCGAACGTCGAGGGGCACTCCGATCCGGGCCGCCACCACGCGGGCAAGGTCTCCGGCCGGATCGTATCCGCGCGACAGCCGGCGCCACGGGTGGGCGGGGACCGGGACCACGCGATCGCACCCCTCGGCCAGTCCCGAGGCGCGCACCACCGCGGCCAGCTGCTCTCCGAGCGGCCTCAGGAGCGAGCGCCGGCCTCCCATCTTCGCCGCGAGGAGGAACCGGCGTGCGGGGCCGTCGTAGGCCACGGCCGCCCTCGCCCCCCCGTACGGGGGAGGGGCGAGGAGACACGCGGCGCACCTGCCCCTCGCCGGTCCGAGAAGGTCGGATCCGCTCGGAGCGGGCAGTCCGCAGGAGAGGCAGATCGGGGGCGCGAGCGGGCGCAGGCGGGCCCAGCACTCCAGGCAAGCCCCGAGGCGGTGCGCCGCCGGGAGGGGCCGGCTGCACACGAAGCAATCCGCGGGCAGGATCGCCTCGGCCAGGGGATGGACGATCAGGCGCCGCGAAACCGCGAGGACCCGTCGAATCCCCAACGGCGGGGGGCTCCCGGGAGGCTCCGGGACTTCTGGCTCCGAGCGGCCGGGGTCAGGTCCGGCTCGTGTAGACGGGGGCGGGGGGAATGCCCAGCTCCTCGATCGACATCTCCTCGCGGAAATCGGTCTCCACCGTGCCCCACTCCCCGCAGGCGCCGCAGCGGTCCGCCCACTCGGGCGTCATCGTCCCGCACGAGCGGCACCGGTACTCGAGCTGCATGAGCTCGGTTTCCTTGATGACCCTGCGGTACTCCCCCGCGGCCTCGCGGAAATTCTTCCTGCGCTCGTGGATCCGCCCGACGAGGTAGTGAAGCGCGGGGGCGTAGGACGTCCGCCCCTGGAGCGCCGTGAGCACGGAGAGCGCATCGTCGAGCATCTCGAGCCGGAAATGGAGCTTCCCGAGGTGGAACCGCGCGAGCGTGTCGCGGCGGGCGCGGCCCGCGCATCGCTTGAGCGCCTCGATCGCCTGGAGCGGCTGCTCGCGCTGCAGGAAGTGCTCCTCGAGGAGCTCCAGGAAGACCGGCGAGTTCGTCGCCTCGAAGGCGTGCTCCCACACCTCGACGGCCTCCGCGTCCCGGCCTTCCTGCCGGAGGGACTCGCCGAGGCGGACGTGTGCGGGGACGAACTGGGGGGAATTCTTCGTCAGACGCCGGAAGCCGGCGATCGCCTCCTTCGTGCGGCCCGCGCGGAGGTCCTCGAGAGCGATCTCGTGACGGATCCCGCGGCCGACCTGCCGATCGGCCGCGTCCCGGGGATCGTCCGGGTTCGCGTACTTCTCGACGCGCTCGTGCGCCTCGAGAGCCTTGGCCCAGCCGCGCTCCTTGATGTGCAGCGCCCGCAGCTTCCGCCAGGCGGGAACCGACTGTTTCTTGAGCGCGATGATCTTCCCGAGGACCGCCCGCGCACGGTCGAGGTCCCCCTTGGCCTCGTAGTCCTCCACGAGCCCGTACAGCGGCCTGGGGTCGTCCTCCTTCAGGTGGTGGGCCTTGCGGTGGTACTCGATCGCCTCGCCGTACTTCTCCTCCGCGCGCAGGACCTCGCCGAGCTTCAGGAGCGTGTTGAAATGCCGGCTGTCGCGCTCCAGGACCGCCCGGAAGTGCCTCAGGGCGTCCTCGGACCTCCCCTCGAGCACCGCGGTGAGCCCCCGCGTGTACTCCTCCTCGATCTCCTCCGCCCGCCGCGTCGCGCGGCGGCGGCGGGACCGATCGACCAGGATGCCCACCTCCCGCGTCAGGCCGGCGAGCACCGTGATGCCCACCCCCACGAGAAGGAAGATCAGGAGCGTCAGGCCGACCGGGAGCTCCGCGCCTCCCCAGAACCGGAACGGTCGCTCGAGGACATCGCGGTTGGAGCTGAACAGGGAGGCGGACGCGTACACGACGCCGACGGCCAGGAGGAGGAAGAGGAACGTGCGGACTCTCATGACCAGGATCCCGGGACGGCCCCCAGGCTCCCGAAAGGATCTTCGCGGAGGGGCCGCGGCAAGATTAGTTCAGGCGCGAGGGAGCGTCAAGGCGCGGCCCTCCCGGAGTCACCGGTGATAGGGCACGCCGCGGAGGATCGTCAGGGCCCGGTAGATCTGCTCCGCGGCGAGGACGCGCGCCAACTCGTGCGGGAAGGTCATGGGGGAGAGGGACCAGGTCCGGTCCGAGGCGCGGAGCACGCTTTCGTGGAGCCCGAGATGGCCGCCGACGACGAAGGCCGCGCCGGGCGTCGCCCAGGCCTCGAGGCGCGCCGCGAACGCCTCGCTCGAGAAAACCTCCCCCGCGCGATCGAGCGCCACCTTCCGCCCCCTTCCCCGAAGGGCCTCGAGAAGCGAGCGGGCCTCGCGCTCCCGGACGTGGTCGTCCGAGTACCGTCCTCCGGGCTTGACCTCGGGGACCCAGCCCGCTTCGTACGCGACGCCGAGGCTCCGGATCCGCTCCGCGTAGCGCTCGTGGAGGCCGCCGAGCTCCCGGTCGCGAGGTCTGCCGACCGAGAGCAGCAGGATCCTCAACGGCCCTCCTCGCCGGTTTCCTCCGGGACCCCGCGGAGGGCGCGAGCGCGAAGGCGCTCGTGGAGCGTCTTGCGGTGGATCCCCAGGATCCTCGCCGCCGCGGACTTGTTCCCCCGCGTCCGGCGGAGGACCTCGTCGACGTACGCCTCCTCGAGGCGCTCGAGGGTCGTTCCGCGCGCGGCCGCCTCCCGCAGGTTCGAGGCGCTCGCGACCGACAGGCCCGCGGGAAGGTCGGCGGCCTCGACGGTCTCGCCGGCGGCGAGCACGGCGGCGGACTCGATCGCGTGGCGGAGCTCCCGCACGTTCCCGGGCCACGAATGCCGGCCGAGGGCGTCGATCGCGTCGGCGGAGAGCCGGCGCGGCGTCAGGCCGTGCCGGGCGACCGCCTCGTCCAGGAACGCGTGCGCGAGCGACGGGACGTCGCCTGCGCGCTCTCGCAGGGGGGGGAGGTGCAGGCGGACGACGTCGAGGCGGTACAGGAGGTCCTCCCGGAGCCTGCCCCGCGCGACGAGGGATGCCGGGTCCTCACGCGTGGAAGCGAGGATCCGGACGTCCACCTCGATGGTGCGGGTCCCGCCGAGGCGCTCGAAGCGCTTCTCCTCGATCGCGCGGAGGACCTTCGCCTGGAGAGCCGGGTCGATCTCCTGGACCTCGTCGAGGAACAGAGTGCCGGTCGACGCCTGCTCGAACCGCCCGCCGCGCTCCTCTCGCGCGTCCGTGAACGCGCCGCGCTCGTGGCCGAACAGCTCGCTCTCGATCAGCTCCTTGGGCAGGTTGGCGCACGCGACCTCGACGAAGGGGCCGTCGCACCGGCCGCTGCGCTCGTGCAGGAATCTCGCGAGCCGGTTCTTGCCGGTCCCCGACTCTCCCGTGATCAGGATGTTCGCCCGAGATCGCGCGGCGCGTTCGGCGAGGCCGAGGAGCCGGCGAAACCCGGCGTCGCGCGTCACGAATTCCAGCACCGAAGCTCCCGATCAGGCCGGGGACTTCGCGCGTCGGCGCCGCGGCTCGAGGGCCCTCGGCTCCTCGTCCGGCAGCGCGAGCCGCGGGGCGTCTCCCCAGAGCCGCTCGAGGCCGTAGAACGCGCGCCGATCCGCCGTGAAGACGTGGACGATGAAATCGATGTAGTCGAGCAGGATCCATTCCGCCGCGCGGCGCCCCTCGACGTGGCCGGGCTCCCTCCCGAGAGCCCGGCCGAGCTTCTCCTCGACCCCCTCGGCGATCGTGAGGGCGTGGCGGCCCGACGTGCCGTGGCACACGACGAAGAAGTCGGTGAACGCCTTGAGAGGCCTGAGGTCGAGAACGACCGGGTCCTCGGCCTTCTTCTCCC
>CAZPWK010000007.1:0-27440 GCA_964590285.1 uncultured Acidobacteriota bacterium
ATCAGGTGTCGGCGCTCACGACCCGCCCGCCGCTCTCGCGCACGACGATCGGCGCGATCGAGAGCGGGAGGATGCCGACGGTCGAGGCGCTCGTCTCGCTCTCCGACGTCCTCCACGTCAATCCCTCGGCGATCCTCGAGCGGGTTCACCTCGCCTCTCCGGTTCCGGTGGACCTGACGGGGCTCGACCACGAGGAGCTGGGACGGAGGGCGGAGAGCCTCTTCTGGGCCGGCGACTTCCGAAACGCGCTCGCGGTCTACGACGCGATGCACCAGAGGCTCGCGCTCGACCCGCCCGCGGACCTCGAGATCGCGCGCCGGCTCGAGGTCAAGGTCGAGATCGAGCGCGCGGTGTGTCTGACGCAGATGAGCGCTCTCCACGCCGCCGAGATCTCGGCCAAGAGAGCGGTTGGCCTGGCGAGAGGGACGCCCCGCCTCCAGGCGGAGGCGTTCATGGTGCTGGCCGCTCTTCACTCCCATCAGGGCCATCTTGATCTCGCTGAGATCGAGGCGGACCGCGCGGTCGTCCTCTCGAAGGACGGGGATCCAAAGCTGGAGGGCCAGGCGTGGGCCCAGAAGGGAAACGTCCTGGCCCGGGCCGACCGTTTCCCCGAGGCCCGCCGGGCCTTCCTGGAAGCCCGCAAGCTGGCGATCCGGGCGCGCTCCTCCTACGACCGGGTGAAGGCCGAGGGGAACCTCGGATCCTGCCTCCTCGCCCTCGGGAAGAGAACCGAGGCCCGGGACCGTTTCCGGACGGCCGTGGAGCTCGCGAGAAGGTTCGAAGATCCGGCAGCGGAGGCGTTCTGGCTCGTCGAGCTGGGGAGCCTCGCGCTGCTCGAAGGCTCGATCGGCGAGGCCGACCGCTACGCGGAGGCGGCACTGCGGATCGCGAAGCCCTCGGATCGCGTCCTGACGATTTTCAGGGGAGAATGGCTCCGGCATCGGATCGCCGAGCGAAGGGACCCGGGCGCCGACGACCGGCACCGGATCGCGTATCTCCGCAGGCTGTACGTCCGGGTCCAGGAGCACCGGGGGATCGAGGCGATTCGGGAGTTCCGGGAGGCGGTCCTCGATGCGGAGATCGGCCGGGAGGAGGACGATCGTGACTAAGACGTCGCTCGGCGTTCTCCGCGTTCTCGCCGCGCTCCTTCTCCTCGCCTGCCCGGCCGCCCGCGCCGAGGTGTCGGCCGACCCGACGGCCGGCGGAGCGGTCGCGATCGTCTTCGGGATCATCACGGACGATCCGAGCCCGATCGGACCCTGGCAGGAGTTCCGCCCGCTCGAGCCGGGGCGGATCCTCAATGCCGACGGCGACACCCGCGGCGACGGCCGGCCGGACCTGGCGATGAGCCGGGTCGGCCTGAGCGGCGAGCCTTCCGGCTTCCGGCCGCTGGTCGTCTGGGCCTACAACGCGGGAGGTGATTTCGACATCGCATTCTCGGAATGGGACGGCGGGCAGTGGACGCCGATCGCATTCCTGACGTCCGGCATCGAGGACGAGCGAGATCCGCGCCTCTTCGTCGAGGCGGACGGCACGGTCCAAGTCGTCTGGTGGACCTCCGGAGAGAGCGAGGAGGTCTACCTCACGACACGCGAGGCGGGCTCCTCGGGATGGAGCGCCCCCGTGATCGTGACCGCCGGGACCGAGACGGGGCGCCGCCCGTCGGTCGCCGTGCTCGACGGGCAGCTCGTCGTCGCGTACGAGAGGGACTCGGCCGTGCCGGGGATGGTCCGGGACGTGGTCGCCGCCGCCCGGCAGGCCGGCGGGGATTTCGTCCACGAGACGGTCGGCTCCACGGTCCGGACCGATCCCCTCGACGCGGTCCTCCACGTCGAGTCCGGACGCCTGTGGGCCGAGTGGATGCACGAGGCGGAGGAGTTCGGCTGCGCCGAGCGGGACGCGGAGGGCGCCTGGATCCCCGGCACCCCCGAGCCCTGGTACGATCCGTCGTGGATCGGCGTCGAGCACACGCGGAAGGCGGTCCGGACCCGGATCCTGTACTGACGCCCACCCGCCGCGGCGCCTTCCCACCGAGCCCGCGCGATGGCATCCTTGCTCCCGAGGGAAGGAGGCAGCAAGCGATGCCGTCGTCTCGCGCCAGGCGCCTCGCAGCACCTCTCGTGACGTGCCTCCTGCTGACCGCGCTCCCCACGGGGGCGCCCTGCCAGACGGAGCCGGACGGCGCCGCGGACGCCGTGATCTGGGAAGGCGCGCCCCTCGAGTGGATCGAGCGGGGGGAGATCGTCCTTTACGAGGCGAAGGAGATCGACCTGGAGGTGCCGCCGGTGTTCTTCGCCCTCGCTTCGCCCGGCGAGTATCCCGCCGATGCGCGGTCCGCGACCTTCCCGACGGGCATCGGCCTCGAGCTCCGCGCCGAGCGGACATCGTTCGACGCCAAGGGCGTGCCTGGGTCGCCGCCTCGCAACATCTTCCACGGAGGAATGTGGCTCGCGACGTCGCTCGCGAGAGACGCGGCCGTGGCGCGCGTCCGGCAGGTCGCCGCATCGCTGGCGGCGGTGCCCCTGAGCAGCTTCGAGATGCGCGCACCGAAGGCGGGCCTGGATCCGGCCGCGTTCTTCAAATCCTTGGGCCGCTCCTTCTTCGCTGGGAAGCCGACCTTGATCTGCTTCGAGTTCCCCGACTCCACGTTCGACACGCAGATCCTGTCGGGGGGATGGGAGGGCAAGGCCTTCCGCAGCCGCCGGTCGCGGGTCCACCCGAACGAGGCGGCCGCGATCTGCCGCTCTCTGACGGACAGGATTCGCTCGCAGGAGAGCTCGTCCTCGATCCCGACGCGCCTGACGTACGAGCGGCGGCCGCGGCGCAGGCTGCTCTTCGCCCTCTTCCGGTCGCCGGACACGCCGGGCGAGGTGGCGGCCGGAGGAAGCACGTACGAGATCGGCCAGGGTTCCTCGACCTCGTACATGCCGAGCGACCCGGAGATGGATCTCTGGCTGGCCCGTTCCATGCCGGTGGCCCTGCGATTCCGGCTCGAGGAGGAGGCCGGCGGGGAGACGGTTCGCTGGGCCCTCCTCGAGGAGTGGCTCGTCGCCGTGCACCCGTCGAAGGTAAATCGGCCCGAGGGGGGGATCGAGGTGGACCTCCGGCGCTTCACGGAGGAGCTCGCCGAGGCAGCAAGAGCCCATTTCCCGGAGAATCTCGCCCGGACGCTCCGGGGCGCGAGCTTCGTGGAGGCGCCGGACCTTCAGGCGGAGCCTCAAACCGGATCCGCCGGGTTCCAGGGCGGCGCACTCATCGAGGATCTGACCCGGTTCCTGGGATCGCGCCCCGTCGTGGCGGTCGTCTGCCGCGAGGACACCGCGGTCTACTCCTTGGCTCCCGCCTCGGACTGGATGTCCGTCAGCAACGGCGAGCCGTTCTGCAAGGAGATGAGGCACGCCCTCTCGACGCTCGAACCGGTTCCCATCGAGTAGAAGCGGGGCGGCGCCCCTCTACGGACGAGTCGCCACCATCACCCTCGGGATCCCCCGCAGATCCGGCAGGACTCGCAGGTCGCGGAAGCCCGCCCCCTCCACCGCGGCGCGGGCGCCGGCCTCGCGCTTGAAGCCGAGCTCGAGGACGAGCGCGCCGCCGGGGCGGAGGAGGCGCGCGGCGGCGCGGGCGGCGGCGCCGTAGGCCTCGAGGCCGGTCGCGCCAGGGACCAGCGCGATCCTCGGCTCGTGGTCGCGCACCTCGGGCGAGAGGCCATCCCACTCGTCCTCGGAGACGTAGGGCGGGTTCGACAGGACCGCGTCGAACGATCCGTCGAGCGAGGTTGGGAGAGAGGCGAAGTCGGCGAGGAGGAGCTCCACGCGCTCCGCGGCGCCGAGTCTCGCCGCGTTCTCCCCCGCGATTTCGAGGGCTCCCGCCGAGGCGTCGACCGCCAGGATCCCGAGGTCGGGCCGCGAGACGGCCAGCGCGATCGCGATGCAGCCGCTCCCCGTGCCGAGGTCCGCGACGCGCCCGCCCGCCGGGAGCGGGAGCGCGAGCGCCGCCTCGACGACCCCCTCCGTCTCGGGGCGCGGGACGAGCACGCGCGAGTCCACGAGGAAGGGAAGGCCGAAGAACTCCTGCTCGCCCGTCAGGTACTGGAACGGCTCGCGGCATTCGCGGCGTCGCAGCAGGTCCTCGAACGCCTCCGCGGCCCCCGGCGGCGCGGGGTCGGGGCGCCTCGCGACCACGCCGCCGCGGTCCTTCCCCAGGACGTGGGCGAGAAGCGCCTCCGCTTCCCGCCGCGCCCCGGGGACGCCCGCGTGCTCCAGGCGCGCGATCGCGTCGTCGAGCATCGAGCCGAGCGTCGGCGCGTTCGGTTCCATGATCCTCGGCGAGGCCGTGCCGGCGCGGCGGCGCCGCCGGTCAGCCCTGGACCTCTTCCCGGAGCCGTTCCGACTGGTCCTGCGCCGCGAGGGCGTCGAGGATCGGGCCCAGGTCGCCGTTCATCACGTCGGCGAGCGTGTGGAGCGTCAGGGAGATCCGGTGGTCGGTGACCCGGTTCTGCGGGAAGTTGTAGGTGCGGATCTTCTCGCTCCGGTCGCCCGACCCGATCATCCCGCGCCGCTTCGACGCGATCTCCTCGTGCTGCTTGCGGCGCTCGAGATCGTACAGGCGCGAGCGGAGGACCTGCATCGCGCGCGCCTTGTTCTTGTGCCACGACTTCTCGTCCTGGCACTGGACGACCGTGTTCGTCGGCAGGTGCGTGATCCGCACCGCGGAGTAGGTCGTGTTGACGCTCTGCCCGCCGGGGCCCGACGAGCAGAACGTGTCCACGCGGAGGTCCTTCTCGTCGATCTTGACCTCGACCTCGTCGGCCTCGGGGAGCACGGCGACCGTGACGGCGGAGGTGTGGATGCGCCCCTGGGACTCCGTCGCGGGCACCCTCTGGACGCGGTGCACGCCGCTCTCGAACTTGAGGCGGCTGAACACGCGGTCCCCCTCGATCAGGGCGATCGCCTCCTTCACCCCTCCGACCGCGCTCTCGGAGAGGTCGGTCGTCCGGACCTTCCAGCCCATCGTCTCGGCGAACCGGGAGTACATCCGGAAGATCTCGCCCGCGAACAGCGTGGCCTCGTCGCCGCCGGTCCCGGCTCGGATCTCGAGGACGACGTTCTTCGCGTCGGCGGGGTCGGTCGGGACGAGGAGGATCTTGAGCTCGTCCTCGAGACTCGCGAGGCGCGACTCGAGCGCCTTGACCTCCTCGGCCGCCATCTCCCTGAGATCGGCGTCGCCCGCCTCCTCGAGCAGGCCGCGCGCCCCCTCGAGGTCCGACTCGGCCTTGCGGTACTCCTCGAACGTGTCGACGACCGGCTTGAGGTCGGCGAACGCCTTGCCGGCGTCGCGGTACCGGGCGGCGTCGGCGACGGTCTCCGGCGCCGCGAGCTCCGCCGCCAGGTCCTGGGACTTCCGCTCGAGGGCCGCGAGCTTGCTCTCGAGCCTGGGATCGAGGTGACCGGCCATGTCGTGCGCGAGGGGCCCGGGCCCGCCTTCGCGGCGTCAGCGGGCGGCCTCGCCCTCCGGCTTCTTGTACCGCTTCTCGAACCGCTCGACGCGTCCGGCCGAGTCCACCAGCTTCTGCTTGCCGGTGAAGAACGGGTGGCACGCGGAGCAGATCTCGACGCGGAGATCCTTCTTGGTCGAGCGGGTCGGGAACGAGTTCCCGCAGGCGCAGACGACCCGGATCTCGTGGTACTCGGGGTGGATGCCTTTCTTCATTTCGCGAACCTCACCGCTCCGAAAGTGCCTCATGATACAGAAGATCGGGGCGCGCCGCAAACGTCGCCCCTCACGCCATGCTGTCGAGGAACTCCGCGTTCGTCCCGGTCTTGAGGAGCTTGTCGCGGAGGAGCTCCATCGCCTCGACCGGAGCCATCTGGCTGAGGACCTTGCGCAGGACCCACGTGCGCTCCAGCTCCTTCTTGGAGAGGAGGAGCTCCTCCTTCCGGGTGCCCGAGCGCAGGAGGTCCACCGCCGGGAACACCCGCCGGTCGGCGAGCTTCCGGTCGAGGTTGATCTCCAGGTTCCCGGTCCCCTTGAACTCCTCGAAGATGACGTCGTCCATCCGCGAGCCGGTGTCCACGAGCGCCGTCGCCAGGATCGTCAGCGAGCCCCCCTCCTCGACGTTCCGGGCCGCCCCGAAGAAGCGCTTCGGCTTCTGCAGCGCGTTCGCGTCGAGGCCGCCCGAGAGGACCCTCCCCGAGGCGGGCTGGACCGCGTTGTGGGCGCGGGCGAGGCGCGTGACCGAGTCGAGGAGCAGGACGACGTCGCGGCCGCACTCGACGAGCCGCTTCGCCTTCTCGAGCACCATGTCGGCCACCTGGACGTGGCGCGCCGCCGGCTCGTCGAAGGTCGAGGAGATCACCTCGCCCTGGACCGACCTCCGCATGTCGGTGACCTCCTCCGGCCTCTCGTCGATCAGGAGGACGAGGAGCGTGACCTCGGGATGGTTCCGCTCCATGGCGTGGGCGATCGCCTGGAGGATCATCGTCTTCCCCGCGCGCGGCGGCGAGACGATCAGGCCCCTCTGCCCCTTGCCGAGCGGGACCATGAGGTCGAGGATCCGCCCGGAGACGTCCTGCCCGGGAAGCTCGCAGCTCAGGCGGTCCTGCGGGTAGAGCGGCGTCAGGTCCTCGAACGACTTGCGGCCGCGGAGCGCCTCGGGGGGTTTCCCGTTGACCGAGTCCACCTTCGCGAGGGCGAAGTACCGCTCGCCCGGCTTCGGCGCCCGGACCTCCCCCCGGATCGAGTCGCCGGTGGCGAGGCCGAAGCGGCGGATCTGCGCGGGCGAGACGTACACGTCGTCCGGACCGGGCAGGTAGCTCGCCTCCTGCGCCCGCAGGAAGCCGTAGCCGTCCTGGAGCCTCTCGAGCACCCCCTGTACGACGATGGACGCGTCGCGGGCCGACTGGGCCTGGAGGATCCGGAACATCAGCTCCTGGCGCCTCAACCCCCCGGCGCCCGGCACCTGCAGGCTGGCCGCCAGCTTCACCAGCCGGCCGACCTCCATCGTCTTCAGCTCGTGGATGTCCATGCCTCACCCTCGCCCCCGCCTCGCGCGGAGGCGTCCTCGATCGACCGGTCCAGGCGCGACCAGACCTCGCGAACCCCCAGGCCGGTCCGGGCCGACACCAGGAGCGGCGGCCCCCAGGCGGTCGCGCCCAGCGCCTCGGCCAGGCCGCGCGCGGCCGCCGCGCGCCCGTTCCCCGAGAGCTTGTCCGATTTCGTGGCGACCGCCGCGAGGGGAACGCGCTCCCCGAGCAGCCAGTCCCGCGCGGCGCGGTCCGAGTCGGTGGCGCCCAGCCGGGCGTCCACGACGAGGATCGCCACGGCGATCCGCCCGCGCCTGCGCCGCACCATCCCTTCCACCATCGGCCCCCACGACCGCCGGACCTCGTCCGGCACCTTCGAGTAGCCGTAGCCGGGGAGATCCACGAACCACACGGTCTCGTTGACGCGGTAGAAGTTCACGCTCCTCGTCCTGCCCGGCGTCGACGAGGTCCTCGCGAGCCCCCTCGCGCCGAGCAGCCGGTTGATCAGCGACGACTTCCCCACGTTCGACCGGCCGACGAACACGACGTCCGGCCCCGGAGCCCGGGGCTCGTCGTCCGGCCCGAAGGCCGCTCGCTCGAATCGACAGGACGTGATTCTCAAGCGGGATCACCGAGCGGCGCGCGGCGGATCAATGGGTCAGGGGCCCTTCCTCGGGGCGCTCCGACTCCGTCGCCGCCGGCTCCTCGCCGCGGATCACCGTGGCCGGGATCGGTCCGACCAGGGCGATCTCGAGGACCTCGTCCATGTTCTCGACCAGGCGGAACGCGAGGCGCTTCGAGATGTCCTCGGGGATCTCCGCCAGGTCCTTCTCGTTCTCGCGCGGGAGGATCACGGTCGTCGTGCCGAACCGGTAGGCGGCCAGCACCTTCTCCTTGACCCCCCCGATCGGCAGCACCTTGCCCCGGAGGGTGATCTCCCCGGTCATCGCGACGTCCCGCCGGACCGGCACGCCAGTCAGCAGGGACGCGAGCGCGACCGCCATCGTGATCCCCGCCGACGGGCCGTCCTTCGGGATCGCCCCCTCGGGCACGTGCACGTGGAGGTCGAACCGGCGGTGGAACTGCGGATCGATGCCGAACGTCTCCGCGCGGCTCCGGATGTAGGACAGCGCGGCCTGCGCCGACTCCTGCATGACCTCGCCGAGCTGGCCGGTCAGCGTCAGGCGCCCCCGCCCCCGCATCATCGTGGCCTCGGTCGTCAGGATCTCGCCGCCGACCTCGGTCCACGCGAGCCCGGTCGCGACCCCGACCTCGGGAGCCTTCCGGTCCTCCCGCTGCGGGTGGTACCGGGGGACCCCCAGGAGCTCCACGACCCTCGCGGCCGACAGCGTCTCGCCCGGCTTCCACCCGCCGGCCACGACCTGCCGGGCGACCTTCCGGCAGATCGAGGCGATCTCCCGCTCGAGGCTCCGGACGCCGGCCTCGCGCGTGTACCGCTCGATGATCTCGGCCACGGCCGCGTCCTCGAAGGAGACTCGCGCCCGCTTCAGCCCGTGGGCCTTCACCTGCTTCGGCACCAGGTACTTCTGGGCGATCGCCATCTTCTCGTCGAGCGTGTACCCCGCGATCCGGATCGTCTCCATCCGGTCCCGGAGCGCCGGAGGGACCGTGTGGATGACGTTCGCGGTGGCGATGAACATCACGTCCGACAGGTCGAACTCCGTGTCGAGGTAGTGGTCGAGGAAGGTGTGGTTCTGCTCCGGGTCGAGCACCTCGAGGAGAGCGGCCGACGGGTCCCCGCGGAAGTCGGCGGCCATCTTGTCCACCTCGTCGAGGAGGAACACCGGGTTCCTCGTCCCGGCCTTCCGCATCATCTGGATGATCTGGCCCGGGAACGCGCCGATGTAGGTGCGCCGGTGGCCGCGGATCTCGGCCTCGTCCCGCACGCCGCCGAGGGAGAGCCGGACGAACCTCTTTCCGGTCGCCCTCGCCACCGACTTCGCGAGCGAGGTCTTCCCGACGCCGGGCGGCCCCACGAAGCAGAGGATCGAGCCCTTCGTCTTCTTCGCCCGCATCAGGCGGCGCACCGCCAGGAACTCGAGGATCCTCTCCTTGATCTTCTCGAGGCCGTGGTGGTCCTCCTCGAGGATCCGCTCCGCGCGCCGGATGTCGGTGAGCTCGCGGGTCTTCCGGCTCCAGGGCACCGCGAGGAGCCATTCGAGGTAGTTGCGCGAGACCGTCGCTTCCGCGGAGACGGGCGGCATCACCTCGAGGCGCTTGAGCTCCTGGAGCGCCTTCTCCTTCGCCTCGGCCGGCATCCCGGCCGCCTCGATCTTCTGCCGGAACTCCTCGATCTCGTTGACCCGTTCGTCCTTCCGGCCCAGCTCCTGCTGGATCGCCTTGATCTTCTCGTTGAGGTAGTACTCCTTCTGCGCCCGCTCCATCTGCTTCTTGACGCGCGTGTTGATCTTCTTGTCGACGCGGAGCTTCTCGATCTCGACGTCGAGGAGACGAGCCACCTGCTCGAGCCGCTCCACCGGGGCGATCGTCTCGAGCAGGTTCTGCTTCTCCTCCACCGCCGCCGGCAGGTGCGCGGCGATCGTGTCGGCGAGGCGTCCGGGGTCGCCGATGCGAACCGTGGAGAGCAGCGTCTCGTACGGGAGGCCCGGCGAGTGCTTGATGAACCGCTCGAACAGCGAGGAGACTCGGCCCATCACCTCCTGGACCTCGGGCGTGACCTCCGTCTGCCGCTCGATCGGCTTGAGGATCGCGCGGAAGAACCCCTCCGGAGCCTCCTCGACCTCGAGGACCCGCGCCCGCGATACGCCCTCCACGAGGAGCTTCACGTTGCCGTTCGGGAGCTTGAGGTGCTGGACGATCGTCGCGACCGTCCCGACGGAGCTGATCTCGTCGGGGGACGGCTGGTCCACCTTGGCGCTCCGCTGCGTCGAGACGAAGAGCTGCTTGCCCGCCGCGAGCGCGCTCTCGACCGCCAGCAGCGACGCCTGCCGCCCCACCACGAACGGGACCATCGTGTGCGGGAACACCACGATGTCCCGGAGGGGGACCATCGGGAGGGCGCTCACGCTTTCGGCGGAACGCGATCCGCGTTCTTCCATGGACTCCTCCTGTCCGGATTGACGGGACGACGACGGGACCGGCGACGAAGGCCTAGCCGGCCTTCTCCATCACGACGAGCGGGTTCGCCTTCTTGAGAACCGCGTCCTTCGTGACCACGACCTCCTTGACGCCGGTCTGGGACGGGAGCGCGAACATCATGTCGAGCATCAGCTCCTCGACGATCATCCGGAGCCCCCGCGCCCCGATCTTACGCTCGATCGCCAGACGCGCAACGGCCTCGAGGGCGTCGTCGGTGAACCGCAGGCCCGCGCCCTCGTACTCGAAGATCCGCTGGTACTGCTTGACGAGCGCGTTCTTCGGTTCCGTGAGGATCCGGATCAGCGCCCGCTCGTCCAGCTCGTCGAGGATCGCCACGACCGGCAGCCTCCCGACGAACTCGGGGATCATGCCGAACTTGATCAGGTCCACCGGCTGGACCTCGCTCAGGATCGCCTGGAGGTTCTTCTCGCGGCGCGCCTTCACGTCGGCCTTGAACCCCATCGTCTTCCGGCCGGTCCGCTGCTCGACGATCGTCTCGAGCCCGACGAACGCCCCGCCGCAGATGAAGAGGATGTTCGTCGTGTCGACCGGAACGAACTCCTGGTGCGGGTGCTTGCGGCCGCCCTGCGGCGGCACGTTCGCGACCGTTCCCTCGAGGATCTTGAGGAGCGCCTGCTGGACCCCCTCGCCGGAGACGTCCCGGGTGATCGAGGGGTTCTCCCCCTTGCGGGCGATCTTGTCCACCTCGTCGATGTAGATGATCCCGCGCTGGCACTTCTCGACGTCGTTGCCCGCGTTCTGCAGGAGCTTGAGGACGATGTTCTCGACGTCCTCGCCGACGTACCCCGCCTCGGTGAGCGTCGTCGCGTCGACGAGCGCGAACGGGACCGAGAGGAGCCTCGCGAGGGTCTGGGCGAGGAGCGTTTTCCCGGACCCGGTCGGTCCGATCAGAAGGATGTTCGACTTCTGGATGTCGACCTCGTTGCGCCGCCGGGACATCTCGTTCCGCTTGTAGTGGTTGTACACGGCGACCGCGAGGCGCTTCTTCGCGAGGTCCTGTCCCACCACGTACTCGTCGAGGAAGGCCTTGATCTCCACCGGCTTCGGGAGACGCACGCGGCCTTCCTGCTGCTCCCCCTCCCGCTCCTCGGCGATGATGTCGAGACAGATGTCGACGCACTCGTCGCAGATGTAGACCGTCGGCCCGGCGATCAACTTGCGCACGTCCCTCTGGCCCTTGTTGCAGAAGGAGCACTTGAGCCCTTCGCCCTCGGTCTTCTTGCGCGTCATCGGCCCCCCGTCGCGGAAGGCTCGGCCGGAGCGTCGATCCGCCGGTGGATGACCTGGTCGATGAGGCCGTAGCCGAGGGCCTCCTCGGACGACAGGATGAAGTCGCGGTCGGAGTCGCGCTCGATCCTCTCCAGCGGCTGCCCGGTGTGCTCCGCCAGGATCCCGTTCAGCCGCTCGCGCATCCTCAGGATCTCGCGCGCCTGGATGTCGATGTCCGAAGCCTGCCCCTGGAAGCCTCCCCACGGCTGGTGGATCATGACGCGGGAGTTCGGGAGCGCGAACCTCTTCCCCCGGGCGCCCGCCGCCAGCAGGACGGCCGCCATGCTCGAGGCCTGGCCGATGCAGATCGTGCTGATGTCCGGCTTGACGAACCGCATCGTGTCGTAGATGGCGAGCCCGGCCGTGATCGAGCCCCCTGGAGAGTTGATGTAGACCGAGATGTCCTTGTCGGGGTCCTCGGCCTCGAGAAACAGGAGCTGGGCGATGACCAGGTTGGAGATCGCGTCGTCGATCGGCATGCCGATGAAGACGATGTTGTCCTTGAGGAGCCGGGAGTAGATGTCGTACGCGCGCTCCCCGCGGCTCGTCTGCTCCACGACCATCGGGACGAGTGGCATGCCTCAACCCTCACGTTCAATATTAGCAACGGAGGTCAGGAAGTCAAGCGTTTTCTCTCTAACTAGCTGATCGTGAAGGGCTTCCAGTCCTCCTCGCTTCTCCAGGGCGCTCCGGAGAACCTCGAACGACTCCCCTCTCCGCTCCGCCTCCGCCCGGACGCGCGCGCGGACCTCCTCGTCCTCCACCGAGATCGACTCGGCGCGCGCGACGGCGTCGAGGAGGAGCCGCGCGTGGACCGCCTTTTTCGCCGGCGCCTCCTGGCGCTCGCGGATCGCCTTCCAGTCCACCTTGAGCTTCTCCGGGTCCACCCCCTGCAGGACGACGGCCCGGACGAAGTCCTCGAGCCGCTGCTGGATCTCGTCGTCCACGAGCGCCTCGGGGAGCACGACCGGATTCTCGATCAGGATCTTGTCGAGCAGGGACTGCCGGAGCGCCAGACGCGCCTCGGCGCGCTTCCTCTCCTCGAGGTCCGCCCGCACCCGGGCCTTCAGGGCCTCGAGGCTCTCGAAGTCCCCGAGGTCCCGCGCGAGCTCGTCGTCGAGGGCCGGAACGTCCCGGCGCTTGACCTCGTGCACCGTCAGCCGGAAGAAGACGGTCTTCCCGGCGAGGGCGGCGTTGTCGTGGTCCTTCGGATACGGGACCGGGAACTCGGCGACGGCGCCCGACGCCAGGCCGAGGAGCTTCTCGTTGAACTCCGGGAGGTTGTCGGCCGCCCCGACCTCGATCGGGGTCCTCTCCCGCCGGAACGGCTCCCCCTCCTCGGGCCGCCCCTCGACGTCGACGACGACCAGGTCCCCCGCGGAGGCCGCGCGCCCCTCCTCGGACACGAGCTTGGCCTGGGACTGCCGCAGCTCCTCGAGCATCCGCCCGACTTCCTCCTCCTCGACCTTCGCCGAGGGCTCGCGCACCTCGACCGCGCGGTACCCCTTCGGGGCGAGGTCCGGAAGGACCTCGAACGACGTCCGGAACGAGAACGCGCCGTCGACCGGCTCGGAGAGCTGCTCCAGCGCCGGATCGCCGAGCGGCTTGAGCCCGCGCTCCAGCGTGGCCTCGCGATAGAGCCTCGACACCAGCTGCTCGCGCACGTCCTCGCGGATCTCGCGGGCGTACCGCGCCCGGACGACGTCGAGCGGGACCTTGCCGGGACGGAAGCCGGGAACCCGGACGCGAGACGCCAGGCGCCGGACGACCGCCTCGGTCTCCTTCGCCACCTCGTCGGCGCCGACCTCGACGAAGAGGCTCTTCTTGACGGGACTCAGGTCCGTCACCTCGATCTTCATCGCGTCCCCCGCGCGCGACCTCGCGCGTCGCGCGGGTCGCCGCCGAGCGCCGGACGCTCCCCGGCGACGCCCGATCCTCGGGGCGTCCCGGTCGCGAAGCGCGGCGGTCGGCGGGAAATGGTGAGCCGCCCAGGAATCGAACCTGGAACCCGCAGATTAAGAGTCTGCTGCTCTACCAATTGAGCTAGCGGCCCAAGGAACCCTTCACGTGGCGAGCGAAGACTCTATCACACCCCGCAAGTCCGGCGGGAGGCTGGCGCGCCCGGAGGGATTCGAACCCCCGACCGTCGGATCCGAAGTCCGATGCTCTTTCCGGGCTGAGCTACGGGCGCGGCATCTTCCCCGCCGAGACAGGCCTCCTTCTGGGGTGAGTGGTGGGATTCGAACCCACGACAGCCAGATCCACAGTCTGGAGCTCTACCGACTGAGCTACACTCACCACGCGGAGAAATCACCGGCCTTCCTGGCGCGCCTGGAGGGAATCGAACCCCCGACCCGCGGCTTAGAAGGCCGCTGCTCTATCCTCTGAGCTACAGGCGCCAACCCTCTCGGAACCCGCGGCAAGGACTGGTGCGCGTGGCAGGATTTGAACCTGCGACACCTAGCTCCGGAGGCTAGTGCTCTATCCGGGCTGAGCTACACGCGCGATCTTCTTCTCCCGCCGAGCCGGCCGCCGCGGAGCGTGGTCGGGGCGAGAGGATTCGAACCTCCGACCCCCTGCTCCCAAAGCAGGTGCGCTACCGGGCTGCGCTACGCCCCGTGGACGAGTCCTCACGCTCGGCCTGCGAAATCTAACAGAGCGCCCGGAGGGCGTCAACGCGGTAGGGGACAGCAACCGCGTTTCCCCCGCGCGATCGGCCGTTCCCCTCCGAGGATTGGGGGAAATGCGGTTGCTGTCCCCTGTTTCCGCGCGCTATCCTGCGCGAATCCAGGAGACCTGCCGTGAGGATCGGGCTGTTCGGCTTTCCCGGGACCGGCAAGAGCACCCTCTTCTCCCTGCTGACCGGGGCGCCGCCCCCCCACGCGGGAGCCCGGGAGGAGGCCCGGATCGGCGTCGCGCGGGTCCCGGACCCCCGACTGGACCGTCTCTCCGCGATGTACCGGCCGAAGAAGACCACGCCGGCGACGGTCGAGTACGTCGACCTCCAGGGGGTCGGGAAGGGGGAGGCCGCCGACGCCCTCCCCCTCGACCAGCTCCGCGTCGCGGACGCGCTCGCGCACGTCGTCCGGGGGTTCCGCGACGAGGCGGTCCCCCACGTCGAGGGGCCGGTCGATCCGGCGCGCGACGTGGCGACGATGGAGACCGAGCTGATTCTGGCCGACCACACGATCGCCGAGCGCCGCATCGAGAAGCTCGACCTGGCCGTCCGGAAGGCCCACCGCGACGAGGACCGGAAGGAGCTCGAACTCCTCAGGAAGTGCCTTCGCGCGCTCGAGCGCGAGGTGCCGCTCCGCGACCTGGAGTTCTCCGAGGAGGAGTCGAAGCGCCTCCGCGGCTTCACGTTCCTCTCCCTCAAGCCGCTCCTCGTCGTCGTCAACGCGGACGAGGCCGACGCCCCCCTCCTGGCCGGCGGCGCGCCGTCCTTCGGCCTCGAGGCGGCCGCCGCGCGCCCGGCGACCGAGATCGTGTGCCTCTCCGCGAAGATCGAGGCCGAGATCGCCGAGCTGGAGCCGGAGGAGGCGCGGGCGTTCCGCGCGGACCTCGGCATCCGGGAGCCCGCGCTGGAGAGGATGATCCGGGCGTCGTACCGGCTGCTCGGCCGCATCTCGTTCTTCACCGTCGGCGACGACGAGTGCCGGGCCTGGACGATCCGCCGCGGCACCCACGCGCGACCGGCCGCCGGGACCGTCCACAGCGACATCGAGCGCGGGTTCATTCGCGCCGAGCTGGTCGCCTACGACGATCTCGTCGCGGCCGGGACCTGGGCCGCGTGCCGGGACCGGGGCACCCTGCGTCTCGAGGGGAAGGACTACGTCGTCCGAGACGGCGACGTGATCAACTTCCGCTTCGGGGTCTGATCCGCCGCAAGCGCCGCCGCGAGGCGCGCCGCGAGCGTCTCCTCCTGCGTCTCGAGGACCGTCCGCAGGTCGAGGAGCAGCCGGCCCTCGCGTACCCTGCCGAGCACCGGCGGATCCCCGAGCCGAAGCGCCCGCTCCATCCCCCCCGCATCGCCCGTGGGGCTCTCCGCGACGAGGAGGCGGGTCGGCCGCTCGCCGAGCGGCGAGGAGCCCCCGCCCGTCCTCGAGACCCCGTCCTCGATCCGGAGGCGCGCCGCGGCCGCGGGGCCGGCGATCCTCGCGACCCTGCCCCTCAGCCTCCCCGCGCGCCGCCCGATCTCCTCCGCCCCCGCCGCGATCATCCGGAGCGTCGGGACCTCCTCGAACGCCCGCCCGCGCACGTGAGCGGCGAGAGTCTCCCGCAGCGCGGCGATCAGGAGGCGGTCGAGCCGGCACGCGCGCGCCAGCGGGTCCCTGCCGAGCCGCTCGACCAGATCGGCGCGACCGACGACGAGGCCGGCCTGCGGCCCGCCGAGCAGCTTGTCGCCGCTGAACGTGACCAGATCCGCCCCCTCATCGAGGAGCCGCCGGACCGGGACCTCGTCGCCGATCCCGAGCGGGGCGAGGTCCACGAGGTCGCCGCTCCCCCAGTCGACGACGAGCGGGACCCCGGCCTTCCTCGCGACGGCGGAGAGTGCGGCGACGGGCGTCTCCTCGCCGAATCCGACGATCTTGAAGTTGCTCGTGTGCACCTTGAGGATCAGGCCGGTCCTGGGGCCGACCGCCGCCTCGTAGTCGGACGCGCGGGTGCGGTTCGTCGTCCCGACCTCCCGCAGCCGCGCTCCCGAGGCCGCGAGGATGTCGGGGACGCGGAACGACCCGCCGATCTCCACCAGCTCCCCTCGCGAGACGATCGCCTCCCGCCCCTTCGCGAGCGCCCGGAGCGCCAGCAGGATCGCCGCCGCGTTGTTGTTGACGGCGAGCGACGCCCGGCCCGGGAAGAGCCTCGCCAGAAGGGGCTCGAGGTGCGAGTGGCGGTCGCCGCGGGCCCCGCGCGAGAGGTCGTACTCGAGGTCGAGGTACCCGGTCGCGGCCTCGGCGACGCGCGACGCCGCCGCGGCCGACAGGACGGACCGGCCGAGGTTCGTGTGCGCGACGACCCCCGTCGCGTTGATCACCGTCCGCGGAGAGGGAGCCAGAAGGCGGCGGGCGGCGGCCTCCACCCGCGCGGCGAGGACGGCGTCCCGCGACGCCTCGCGGAGCGCGCGGGAAGGGATCGCTCCGGAGAGCGCCCCCCGCCTGAGCCCCCCGATCTCCTCCCGCAGCAGGTCGGCGACGAGGGCCGGCCCGTGCTCCTGCGCGAGGCGCCGGAACGCCCTCGACCCCATCAGCCGCCCGACCGCGGGCAGGGAGCGCACGCACCCCCCGTTTTCGCGCCCTTTCGGCCTTTTCCCCGGTCTCCGCGTTTGCATCCCCTTCACCCGAAACCTATACTTTCCCATCGGCACCCGGTCGAAGCGTCCGATGTTCCTGCGCCGATTATACGGAGAAACGCGCCTTGCCCGAGCCCACCGGCGGAATCGAGGCCGACATCGAACGGCTCGAGGCGGGGATCCGGCAGCTCAAGATCCAGTACGACATGTTCTTCTCCGGCGCCACGCCGAAGCAGCCGGTGGACCTCCGGGCGGACGTCGAGCGGATGATCCGGCGCTACTCGAACGCGCCGATCCGGAAGTACGCGCACCGCTTTCACTTCAACTCGCTCGTCGGCCGCTTCAACGTCCTGTCGGAGCTCTGGGCGAAGTCGCTCCGCACGATGGAGGAAGGAGAGCGCACCCCGCCGGCCGCCGTCCCCCGGGCGGCCTCCCCCGAAGAGCGGGTGCTCGCCCGGTGCCGCTTCCACGACCCGCTGCACGAGCAGGAGGTCCTCAAGCTGCTGCATGCCCGGTACCTCGAGGCGCGCCGGAAGTGCGGCGGGGAGCTGGGCAAGATCAGCTTCGAGTCGTTCCTGCGCGGGGTGGCGTCCCAGGCCGAGCGGCTGCGCCAGACCTCCGGCTGCGACCAGGTGGAGTTGCGCCTCGTCCTGCACGAAGGTAAGGTTCTGCTGAAGGCGCGCCCCGGCCGCGTTTGACGATTTCGGGCGCGCGGGGGTCGCCATGAAACGACGCGCGGCGGGTGCGACGATTCTCCTCCTCCTCGCGGGCGCGGCGCTCGCCGCGCCGACCGGGGCGCGCGCGGCCGACCCGAAGCCCGCGCCGGGCCGGTCCGAGCCGGCGTCGTTCTGGGAGAAGCTCCGGATCCGCGGACGGGACAAGGCCGCCGAGAAGGAGGCCGCGGACGCCCCGAGGGCGGTCGCCCGGACGCAGGCGAGGCTCCGGTCGAGCGCGATCGCGCGCGAGGCCGAATGCAAGGCCTGGCTGGACATCGTGGACCGCGGGCAGGCCGGCGCGAAGGAGTTCAACGACTTCGCCGCGTACCTGGTCCGGAAGGCCCACTTCGCGGAGGCCTCGGTCTACCAGAAGGCCGCGATCGACCGGGAGCCCAGGAACGCCTCGCTCTGGGTCAACTTCGCGATGATCGAGCGCTCGGCGGGACGGCCGGCGAGCGTGCGCGGCGCCTGCGAGCGCGCCCTCTCTCTGGATCCCAACCACGCCCTCGCCCACTACGTCCTGGGAACGGTCCACGACGAGAACCGGAAGTTCGAGCGCGCGATCGAGGAGTACCGGACGGCGCTCCTGCTCGACCCGCGCCTCGGCGACGCGTCGTTCAACCCGCTGGTCGCGGACAACGCGCACATCAACCTGGTCAAGATGCTCAACTACCGGGACCAGGCGGGGTCGGTCGGCCTCCCGATCGTCACGATGACGCCGGGGCCGCCCCCGGCGTCCTCGAAGCCGGGCCAGCCCGCGACGCCCCCGAAGAAGACTCCCGAGAAGCGTTGAGCGCGCGGGGACGGGACGTCCCCGCCCCCGCGTCTGGTAGACTCCGCATCCCATGGTCCGGCTCCGGCATCGGGTCCTTCTTCCGATCGCGCTCGCCGCGCTCGCGGCGCCGGCGCGCGCGAGCGCGTGGACGGCTCCGACCCGCGCGCGGATCGCCGACGAGGCGATCCGCCTGATGCCCGCCTCGCTGCGCCTCGCGCTCGAACGGCACCGGGAGGACGTCCTCCGAGGGATGCTCGAGCCGATGACGAGGGAGGACGATCCCGACCACCGCCCGCCCTGGGACGGCGGCACGCTCGACGCCGAGATCGCGTCCCGTGCGGCGGCCCTCGTCCGGGCGGCGCGGTCGGCGGCGCCGTTCTCCGACGTGGCGCAAGCCTTCGGCAACCTCGCCCACTACGTCGCCGACGCCGGGTTCCCGCCCGGCGCCGCCGGGCGCCCCGGGGCGGCCCGATGGACGGAGTTCGCCGCCTTCTGCGAGTCGCGCCTTGCCAAGTTCCCGCTCGTGTTCTACGGCCACGAGGACGAGGACCTCGCGCGCGGCGACTTCCGGGCGTTCGCGCTCCGCGAGGCGAGCCGGGCCCGCGAGGAGTACCGGCACGTCGGGCGGGCGTACGCCGCGGCCGGGGACCCGCCCGATCCCGCCGCCTTCGACGACCGGTCGGTCCCGTTCGCCGTCGGCTCGCTCGCCTACTCGCGCACCGTGACCCTCGTCGTCCGGGCGTGGCTCGCGGCCTGGCGGCAGGCCGGCGGGGACGTCGGGCGGACGCCGTATCTCGAGAAGCCCGCGCCCCGCGCGGGTCCGGAAAGGAACCCGTGATGGTCGAGCCCGTTCGCCGCGCCCTGGTCAGCACGTTCGACAAGGAGGGGATCGTCTCGTTCTGCCGCGATCTCGAGGCGGCGGGGGTCGAGATCCTGTCCACCGGCGGCACCGCGCGCCTCCTCAAGGAGAGCGGCGTGTCCGTCGTGCGGGTCTCGGACCGGACCGGCTTCCCCGAGATGCTCGACGGCCGCGTCAAGACGCTCCACCCGCGCATCCACGCGGGGATCCTGGCCGTCCGGAGCGACGCGCGCCACATGGAGGACCTGAAGCGGGCCGGGATCGATCCGATCGACCTCGTGGTCGCGAACCTCTACCCGTTCGAGAAGACGGCCGCGATGGAGGGGATCGGCCTCGCCGAGGTCGTCGAGATGATCGACGTCGGCGGCCCCACGATGGTCCGGGCGGCGGCGAAGAACTTCGCCCACGTCGGGGTCGTCGTGGACCCCTCGGACTACGCCGGCGTGATCGAGGAGATCCGCGGAGCCGGCGGTCTCGGGTCGGCGACCCGCCTCGCGCTGGCGGTCAAGGCGTTCCGCCACACCTGCGCGTACGATTCGGCGGTGTCGTCCTACCTGGCGCGCGTGGGGCCCGGCGGGGAGCTGCCGTCCGGGCCGGCGCCGCTCCCGGAGACGCTGCACCTCCGCCTCTCGAAGGCGGCGGACCTCGTCTACGGCGAGAACCCGCACCAGCGGGCGGCCTTCTACCGCGACGCGCTGCCGGGGGGGGCGTCGGTCGCCCGCGCCGCGCAGCTCCAGGGGAAGCCGCTATCCTTCAACAACGTGCTCGACTTCGACGGCGCCCTCGCGCTCGCGGCCTCGCTCCGCGGGCGCGCCTGCGCCATCGTCAAGCACGGCAACCCTTGCGGCGCCGCGCTCGGGGGGGACGCGGCGGAGGCGTTCCGCAAGGCGCTCGCGTGCGACCCGACGAGCGCCTTCGGCGGCGTGATCGCCTTCAACGTCCCCGTGGACGGGGACGCCGCCTCCGCGATCGCGGAGGCGTTCTACGAGGGGGTGCTCGCGCCCTCCTTCGAGGCTCCGGCGCGGGAAGCCCTGGCGAGGAAGAAGAACCTCCGGCTCCTCGAGACCGGGGAGATCGCCGGCCTCGCGCGGACCGGCTGGGACCTCAGGCGGGTCAACGGCGGCCTGCTCGCCCAGGACTGGGACGACGCGCCGGACCCGGTGCGGGAGGCGAAGGTGGTCACCCGGCGCGCGCCCACGGACGAGGAGTGGGAGGCGCTCGAGTTCGCCTGGACGGTCGTGCGCCACGTCAAGTCGAACGCGATCGTGTACGCGCTCGGGGACCGGACGCTCGGGATCGGCGCGGGCCAGATGAGCCGGGTGGACTCGGCCCGGTTCGGGATCCTCAAGGCCCGGCTCCCCCTGAAAGGGGCCGCGGTCGCCTCGGACGCCTTCTTCCCGTTCCGCGACGGGCTCGACGTCGCGGCGGAGGCGGGGGCGACCGCGGCGATCCAGCCGGGGGGCTCGATGCGGGACACCGAGGTGATCGCCGCCGCCGACGAGCACGGCATGGCGATGGTGCTCACCGGCCGGCGGCACTTCCGGCATTGAAGAAGTCGGGGACAGCGATCGATTCCCCTTGGAAACCGGTCGCTGTCCCCCCTGCTTCTAGTCGCCGATCTTCCGGAACGGGATCGCCTGGACCCGTTCGTAGAACCCGCGATCCGGCGCCTCGTCCTGGAACTTCACCGCGAGGTCCCGGGCGCTTCGAACGTCCGGGTGTCCCGGCCGGATCGCCAGCGCCTCGTCGAAGTTCGAGACCGCCTCCTTGAAGTTCGTCGCCCGGAGCGAGACGAGGCCGAGGTTGAACCAGGCGTTGAACGTGTAGGTCTCGACCTCGGCGTCGTGGCGCCCCTTCGGAACGCGGTACAGGATCCTCAGCGCGGATCCGAACTCCTCCGACGCGAAGGCCGCCTTCGCCTTCTCGATCTGCTCGATCTCCGCCTTCAGCTCCTTGTACCGCTCCCCCGCCGCCAGGAGCTCCGCCCTCGCCTCCGCGTGAGCCGGGTCTCGCCTCAGGATCTCGTCGTACGCGAGGATCGCGGCGGCGTAGTCCTCCGCGGCGAGCGCCGATCGCGCGGAGGTCAGGATGTCGGATACGCTGCGGGCGGGAGCCGCGGGAGCGGGAGCCGCAGGCCGGGGCGCACGTCGCTCGGCGCGTTTCGCCGGGGCCGGCGCCGGCGCCTCGGTCTCCGCGCCGCCCGAGAGGAAGCGCGGGACGAGCCACGCGCCGACTCCGGCCGCGCCGAGCGCGACGAGGAGAGCGACTCCGACGAGCAGCCGCCTCGGTCCCCGCCGGACGGCCGGCGCGGTCGCCGCCGCCGCCGGCATCGGGAACCGCTCCGCGTCGGGACGATACGGAACCGCGGTCTCGGGAACGGCCGGCCCCGACCGAGCCAGCGGTATGGACTCGTCGGGAGCGGCGGCGGGCCGGGCGGCACCGGCCGCGGCGCCTCCCGCGCCGCCGAGCAGGTTCCCGTCGAAGCGCACGGCCTCTTGCGGCGCCGCGCCGGGGCGCTCCCCCTCGGCGGGTTCGGCGCGCCCCTCGAGCGCGGCGTCGATCCGCTCCAAATAGTCGATCGCCTCCGCGTGGCCGGGGCACCGCTCGAGCACGCGGCCGAACGCGCGGCGGGCCTCCTCGAGCCGTCCGTTCTCGAACTCCTGCACCCCCTCGCCGAGAGCGCTCTCGACCTCGCGGCCGGTCTGGCCGCGAGCGGCCCGCAGCTTCTCCTCGAGCGCGTGCGCCCGGGGGTCGGCCTCGTCGAGGATGAACACCCGGGACAGGATCGAGAGCGCCTCGTCGACGCGGCCCGCGGCGGCCTCGCGCTGCGCCTCCACCAGAAGGTCGTCGATCCGCCTTCTCAGCTCCGCCGCGGCGGGGTCGAGGTCCCGCGGCGCGACGTCGAGAGCGGCCTCCGGCGCGTCCGCGGGAGCCGGCGCCCCCGCGGCGGCCGGCGTCCTGGGGGATTGGACGCCGTCGATCCCGGCGGACAGGGAGTCCAGGACGGAGAGCCCGCGGTCCAGCGCGACCTCCGCCTGCGCCGCGCGCGCTCTCTCGAGCGCCTCCAAGACGTCCGGGTTCCCGGGCGCCTCGGACGCGAGCCGCTCCGCGAGCGCGACCGCGGCCGCCTCCTCGCCCGCCTCGAGGTGCGCGTCGATCGCGTCGATGTCGCGTCGAAGCCGCGCGACCCCCTCCCCCCGCTCCGCCTCCAGCGCCGCCTCGGTGTCCTCGGAGCGCCGGCAGAACGCCTCGGCCAGGCGCATCCCCTCGATCGCCTGCGCGTCCAAGGGGTCGAGCGCGAGCAGAGCCTTCCAGGCGTCCACAGCCTCGCGGTACTCGCCGCGGAGGTAGTGCGCCGATGCGGTCTCGTGAAACTTCAAAATTCGTTCGTTGTCCATGCGAACCCCGCGCGGCCGGACCTCGGCCCAGGCGGTCAAATATAGGCGCGGAAAGGGGTTCGGCCAGTCGGGGCGCGGGGGCCGCGGATCAGCGCGGCGCGCGGTGCCTCGACAGCCAGGCGGCCCGGCAGGCCTCGGAGCAGAAGAAGTGCTCCCCTTCGCCGTCGCGGACGAGAAGCGCCCGGGAGCGGGGAAGGAACGTCGAGCAGATCCGGTCCCGGACCATCGCCCCCTCGAACCGCGGGGCGGCGCGGCGCTGCCCTCCGCTCTCGCCCCGGAGATCTCCCGCCAGGCGGCGGAGGATCCAGAAGGCGCCGATCGCGGCGACGGCGAGGATCAGGAGGCGGCGGATCACGACGAGCCCCCCTTCGAGGCGCGAACCCCGGCGAGGTCCCGCTTCAGCTGCTCGAGGTTCGGCGCCGACGGGTGGACCTGCTCGAGCCTCGAGACGGCCCGGTCGGCCTCGTCGAGACGCCCGAGGTCGAAGCCCGCGACCACGGCCGTGTTGAACAGCGACTTCCAGTGGCCCGGGTCCGCCCGCTGCGCCCTCGCGAACGCCTCGAGCGCGCGCTCGAACTGCCGCGCTCCGCGATAGCAGATGCCGAGGTCGGTGAGCACGTCCGGGTCGTCCGGGACCGAGGCCAGCGCCCGCTCGTAGTGCGCGATCGCCTGCGTCCACATCCCGGCGTCGTGGAAGAGGTTCGCCAGCCGGACGAGGGCGGCGGAGTTCCCGGGGCTCTGCTCGAGAATCCGCCGCAGGTCGGCGATCTCCTGCGCCGTCCCGGGATCCATGGCGGGCGCCGTCCCCGACCCGATCCCGCCCGCGGCGGGCCCACTCGGGGCGGCGTGCGGAACCGGAGCGGGGACGGTCGGACGCCTCCCGCCGACGGAGTCGGCGACGAAGTACCCGGCGAGCGCCCCGATGACGATCCCGCCGATCAGGAAGAACGCGTTCTCCCGCTTCATCTTCTCGAACCTCGATCCCGGCCTGCCGGGCACCGTAGCGAACGCGGGCGAGGCTGTCAAACCCCGACCCCGACGACCCGGGCCCCGGCCCCGGAATGCTAGACTCTCCTCGATGCCCCCCAGCCCGGAGGAGTCCCGGCCCAACCTGTACGGCCTCGGCCGCCCCGGACTGAGAAGTTTCTTCGAGGAGGCCGGCGCCCCCCCGTACCACGCCGACCAGGCGTTCCGGTGGATGTACCGGGCGGGCCGTCTCGACCCGTCCGGGTGGACCGACTTCCCCCGCCCCCTGCGGTCGCGCCTCGGCGAGATCGCCCGGGTGGAGGAAGGCTCGATCGTGGACCGCGGGGAGGCGGCCGACGGGACGGTCAAGTACCGGATCGCCCCGGCCGACGGCGACGCGGTGGAGACGGTGGTCCTCGCCCAGTCGGGGCGGGTCACGCTGTGCCTGTCGAGCCAGGTCGGCTGCGCGCTCGAATGCCGCTTCTGCCTGACCGGAAGGATGGGGCTCGTCCGGAACCTCGGCCCCGGCGAGATCGTCGGGCAGGTCGCCCTGGCGCGGAGCGACCGGCGACTCGGCGACGGGCCGTTCAACGTCGTCCTGATGGGGATGGGCGAGCCGCTCGGGAACTACGACGCCGTGCTCGAGGCGGTCCGCATCCTGACCGACCCGGAAGGGTTCGGCCTCTCCCACCGCCGGATCACCCTCTCGACCGCAGGGATCGCGCCGGCGATCGAGCGCCTCGGGCGGGAGCCGAGGCGGCCCCGCCTCGCCGTGTCGCTCAACGCGACGACGGACGCGGTCCGCGACCGCCTGATGCCGGTCAACCGCAGGTATCCGATCGCGCGCCTCAGGGAGGCGTGCCGGGCGTTCGCCCGGGAGACCGGCGACCGGTTCACCTTCGAGTACGTCCTCCTCGACGGGGTGAACGACGGCGCCGCGGACGTGGCCCGCCTCGCGCGAATCGCGCGGGGCCATGGGGCCAAGATCAACCTGATCCCGTACAACCCGGTGCCCGGCCGGCTCGACTACCGCCCGACGAGCCGCGAGCGCACCCTGGAGATCCGCGACCGCCTGGCCGCGCTCGGCGCCCGGGTCGCCGTCCGCTGGAGCCGCGGGGCCGAGGCGCGCGCCGCGTGCGGCCAGCTCGCCGTCGAGCGGGAAGGCGAGGGAGCCGCCTCGCGCCGCGCACCCCGGCCGTCCCAAGGGAGGAACCCATGATCGACCTCGGCGGGAAGTCCGCGATCGTCACCGGAGGCTCGCGCGGCATCGGAAGGGCCTGCTGCCTCATGCTCGCGCAGGCGGGAGCGAAGGTCTGCGTCAACTACCGGGTCGAGTCCCCCTCGGCCGAGCTGCTCGTCGAGGAGATCGAGGGGGCCGGCGGCGAGGCGTTCGCCCTCGCCGCCGACGTCTCGCGGCGCGAGGACGCCGAGATGCTCGTCGAGGAGACGGTGCACCGGTTCGGCGGGCTCGACATCCTCGTCAACAACGCCGGGATCTGGAAGGGGTCGGCGGTCGAGGAGATGACCGACGCGGAGTGGGACGAGACGCTCGCGATCAACCTGCGGGGCGCGTTCCTCTGCATCCGCGCCGCCGTGCCCGCGATGAAGGAGGCGCGCGCGGGGCGCATCGTCAACGTGTCGAGCACGGCCGGGCAGAGGGGCGAGGCGTTCCACTCCCACTACGCCGCGAGCAAGGGAGGGATGATCTCGCTGACGAAGTCGCTCGCGGTCGAGCTGGCCCCCCACGGCATCACGGTGAACTGCGTCGCACCGGGCTGGACCGTCACCGACATGACGTCCGAGTCGCTCCTCGGCCCCGAGCGCGACGGGATCCTGGCGGCGATCCCGATGGGGCGGGCCGCTCGGCCCGAGGAGATCGCGGGCGCCGTCCTCTTCCTCGTCTCCGACCTCGCCTCCTTCGTCAACGGCGAGATCCTGAACGTCAACGGCGGCGCCGTGCTCGTCGGCTGACCCGGGATCGGTTCGCGAGCCCCCTCCTCGAGGCGCCGGAGCGCCTCCGACGAGCCGCAGGCGACCGCGACCTCCCGGCCGGCGAGGATCTCCCGCCCGTGCCGGCGGCGGGCCCCGGCGCGGGTGTCGAGCACCGGGGACCCCCTCCGGGCGGCGTCAGTTGTCCGCCCGGCGCGAGGCGACGCAGAGCAGCGCGTCCCGCGACGGCTCGACCCCGGCGAACCGGCGGATCCGGAGGCCACGGAAGCCGGCGCGGCGCATCCGATACTGGAGCTCGACCTCGTGGAACCGGAGAAGTCCGGACGCGAGACCGCCCCCGGCGAGCCGCACGGGGACCGGCATCGAGGACCTCGCCCGCGCCGGGAAGGTCGCCGCGAGGACCCCGCCCTCGACCAGGCTGGCGAACACCTGCGACAGGATCCGGTCCACGTCCTCGGGGCGGGGCCCGACGATCGAGCCGACCGCGACGGCCGCGTCGAAGGAGTTCCGGAACGGGGTCAGGTCGCGCAGGTCGCGGCGCCGGAACACGACGTCCCTCCCGACGCAGACCCTCCGGGCGACGGCGAGGCTCGCGGGGGCGTAGTCGACCGCGACGACCCGCTCGAACCGGCGCGCCAGGAACGGCAGGAGGCGCCCGGCGCCGCAGCCGAGATCGGCGACCGTCATCCGCCCGCGGCCGGGGAGCGCATCGAGGAACTCGAGGAGCGCGTGCTCCTCGGGCGACGGCATCGGCGGCTCGTCGGCCCGCCTCGCGGTCCACTCGTCCCAGTCCAGCGGGCCCCACCTCACGGCGCCGCCCTCCCGCGGGAAATGTAGGGCCCCCGGCTCGGAGAGTCGAGCGGTCCGCCCCGCGCTCAGCGCAGGAGCTGGGCGAGGAACTCCGCGTTCGTGGGGTAGCGGGCGAGCCTCTCCGTCAGAAGCTGCATCGCCTCCGCGGGGCGCAGCGGCGCGAGGGCGCGGCGGAGGATCGTCACGCGGGAGTACTCGTCCGGCGTGAACAGCTTCTCCTCCTTCCGGGTCCCGCTCTTCGAGATGTCGATCGCCGGGAAGATCCTCCGATCGAACAGGTCGCGGTCCATGACGATCTCGGTGTTCCCCGTCCCCTTGAACTCCTGGAAGATCACCTCGTCCATCCGGGATCCGGTGTCCACCAGGGCGGTGCCGATGACGGTCAGCGACCCGCCGCCGACGACCTTGCGCGCGGCGCCGAAGAACTTCCTCGGCTTCTCCATCGTCCGGGCGTCGATCCCGCCGCTCAGCACGCGGCCCGACCCCTTCTGCTCCGCGTTGTAGGCGCGCGACAGCCGCGTGATCGAGTCGAGGAGGACGACGGCGTCGCGGCCCGACTCGACGAGCCTCTTCGCCCGCTCGATCGCGATCTCCGCTACCTGGAGGTGGTTGCGCGCCAGCTCGTCGGCGGAGGACGCGACGACCTCGCCCCGCACGTTGCGGCGCATGTCCGTCACCTCCTCGGGGCGCTCGTCGACGAGGAGGACGATGAGGTGGATCTCCGGGTGGTTGACGGTGATCGAGCGCGCGATCTTCTGGAGGAGGACCGTCTTCCCGGCCTTCGGGGGGGCGACGATCAGGCAGCGCTGCCCCTTTCCGATCGGCGCGACGAGGTCCACGACCCGGGTCGAGGGGTCCGCCGGGTCGCACTCGAGACGGATCCGCTCGGTCGGGTCCTCGGCGACGAGCCCCCGGAACGGCGTCCGCTTCGCCCAGTCGCCGGGAGCCGCCCCGTTGATCGTGCGGACCTCGGCGAGCCAGGGGGCGTGGCCGGGCCGCGAAGGGGCGATCGCGAGCCCTTCGATCTCGACCCCCGCCTCGAGCCCGAACCGCTCCACGATCTCGCGCGGTACGACCGCGTCGCCGGGCCGCGCGTCGAAATCGTCCGACGGCGACCGCAGGAACCCGTGCCCCTGGGTCGAGGTCTGCAGGACGCCTCGCGCCTCGACGTCCGCCGGCCCGTCGGGCCGCGCGTGCGGCGGGCCGCCCGGGGCGGCTGCGCGCGGCGCGTCGTGGCGTCGGGG
>CAZPWK010000008.1:0-25645 GCA_964590285.1 uncultured Acidobacteriota bacterium
GCGAGCGGTAGAGCCCGTCGCCGTAGCCGACGCTGCGCTGGCTGTTGTTCTCGCCGGTGCCGAGCCAGACGGTCAGCGGGTTTCCCGGGTCGAGGGCGACGCAGCCGATCGAGTACGACACCTGGCCGTCGAAGATCGGGGTCCAGGTCGTGCCAGCGTTCGTCGTCTTGAAGACGCCGCCGGAGGAGACGGCGGCGTACCAGGTGCTCTTCCTCTGCGGGTGGACCGCGAGGTCGCCGATCCGGCCGGACAGCAGCGCCGGGCCGAGGCCCCGGAACGCGAGGCCGGAGAACGTTTCGGGCTTCATGCGGGTCTCGGGCGGGGCCTTCTCGGCCTTTCCGTCCCGGGGGGCGGCGAGGGCGGAAAGGGTCGCGGCGAGCAGGACGGCGGCGATCGAGGCGAGGGTTCGTCGCATCTCGGGATCTCCTGGATTGGGTTCGAAGGGCGCATTGTATAGGACCCGGGAAGCCTCCCGACGCCGCCCGCGGCGGGCGCCTTGACCCGGCCCCGTTCCGTGACCAGATTGTCCCCGGGGGGTCGTGCGGGCGCCGCACGGCCCGGCACGGGGGAGGTTCATGGGCGAGGCCCAGGCGGCGGAGGACTTCCGCGAGGCGGCCCGAGAGGTCCAGCGGTACCTGTCCGGAGAGATCGCTCCGCTGATGGTGGCGGACTTCTTCCAGACGCTCGCGGCCCGCTCGCCGGAGTCGGCCGCCCGGGTGATCGCGGAGTGGGTCCAGACGCAGCTCGGCACGCCCGGGCCCCGGGTGGCCGTCTCGGATTACGTGTTCCACTCCCTGAAGAAGCTCCACATCCTCTCGGAGTTCGATCTCGTCGCGCGGGAGCCGCTCCTCCGCTACCTCGGGGCCCTCGGCGGGCTCCTCGAGAACATCTGCCCGGAGTCCGAGCGGACGTCGCTTCGCACGCGCCTCGGGCGGCTCGCCGAGTCGACGACCGACGCCTCGACGATCTCCCGGGTCGAGTACCTGCACGGTGCGGGGGGCGCGGCGGCGGCCGGGGGCGCCGACGCCGGGACGGGCGGGGGCGACGCCGTGGCGGGGGAGGGGGTCGCCCGCGAGATCCGCCGGCTCAATCTGCTCCTCGAGCGGCTCGGCACGACCGCGGGCGCCGCGCCGGGCGGCGCGCCGGGCGGCGCGCCGGGCGACGGGTTGGGCGCGGGACCGCTCCAGTTCGCGTCGAGCGAGCGGGGATCGCTGCTCGCCGGCCTCTTCTCGACGGCCGCGATCGAGGCGCAGTCGAGCGCCGATCTCGACCGGTACCTCGCCCAGGTCCAGGAGCGAGGCGGCGCGACGCCGATGGACCAGGTGTTCCGCACGCTCGGCTGGAGCCTTCCCGGCTGGGTCCTCCCCTTCGCCGCTCCGGGCGCGCGGGAGATGCCCGGGAGCCGGCCGGTCGAGGCGATGCAGAAGATCGTCAGCCTCGCCCCGGACGCCGAGGAGGCCGCGCGGCGGCTCCGGGAGATGGTCTACACCGCGGTCGAGCAGTTCAACGAGGGGAGGCTGCCGCAGTCGGTTTCGATCCTCGACGCGGCGGCGAAGCTGATCCAGGAGCGGCGGCTGGATTCGGCCAACGTCCGGGCGATCCTCGTTCAGGCGCAGGACTCGCTCTCGGAAGCGGCCCTGAGGCGGTGCGCGGAGGCGTCGGAGAAGCACGGGCTGCTCAAGCGGGTCCTCGGGTTCTTCCCGGGCTACGGCCCCGAGGGGCTGCTCGAGAAGCTGCACGGCGAGGAGAAGCGAGAGGTCCGGAAGCTCCTCCTCGTGCTCCTCGAGTGCCAGGGCGACACCTGCCGCCCGATGCTCCTCGACCGGCTCGGCGCGTGCGTCCGCGGGGAGATCCGGGACGAGAAGGGGTGGCTGCGGAGGAACCTCGTGTTCCTCCTGCGCCGCTTGCCCCGGTCCGACGACACGCGGCTCGACGAGGAGATCGCGGACCTCCGCGCCACGATGGCCCCCGGGGAGCCCTACATCAGCGTGCGCGAGGCGATTGGAGCGCTCGGCCGGATCGTCCATCCGGCCTCCGAACAGGCGCTGATCGAGAGGCTGCACCGGTTCGAGTCGGACCTGAGACGCGCCTCCGCGACCGCCGGGGAGGAAGCCTGGGACCTTCTGGACCGCCTGTGCGCGGCGCTCACGAGCCACGGGTCTCCGGCTGCGCTCCGGACGGTGGCCGCCCACGCGTTCTCGCCCGGGGCGGAGCTCGGCGAGGCGATCGCCCGGCTCGACAACCTCGGCCGCATCGATCTCTCGATCGACCCGGAGCAGCTCGCGGCCCTACTCCAGGCGGTCCGCGACCGGATGCCGACGAAGGTCCTCGGCTTCGTCGTCAAGCGCGTCGACCCGGGGCTCCTCCATCTCGTCCGGGCCGTGTCCGGGACCTCGACCCCCGACGTCCGGTCGGTCCTCGAGGACGTCGTGCGGCGGTTCGAGCGCCAGGAGATCGCGGAGGAGGCGCAGCGCGCGCTGTCCCGTCTCGAGCCCGCGCAGCGCACGCGGGCCGCGGCGCCGTCGAAGGCCCTGACCGGGGACCTCGAGCTCTTCGCGCTGCCCAACCTCCTCCAGTCGCTGGCGGACTCCCAGGCGACCGGGGATCTGGCGCTGTTCGACGCGAGCCAGGCGCGCGTCGCCGTGATGCGGTTCGCGAAGGGCCTGTTCGCCGGGTGCGCGGCCGGAAAGCTGAAGGGGGAGGCCGCGGCCTACGCCGTGTTCGAGCGGCCGTTCCCCGGGACCTTCGTCTTCCGCTCCTCGGCTGCGTCGCCGGGGGACGCCACGGCCGGGGCGTCCGAGGTCGTGCCGCTGATCCTCGAGGGCGTGCGGCGCCACGACGAGTTCCGCGCGGCGCTCGCCCTCGTGCCGGACGGGATGGCGTTCGAGCCCGCCGGTCCGAAGTGGACGCTCACCGAGGCCGAGGAGGACGCGAAGTTCGCCGAGGCGGTCTGGACGCGGGCCGCCACCGGGCGCACGGCCGAGGCCTGCGAGGCCGAGATCGAGGCCGACCCGTACCGGGTGCGCACGCTCTACGCGCACTGGCTCGAGGAAGGCGCGCTCCGGCCGAAGGCTTCCGGGGGCGCGGCGCCCGCCGGGGCTCCCGCCGCCAAGGTCTCCTAGGCGCGACGCGCCGGGAGTCGGGGGCCGCCGGCTCCGACGCCCGACAGCAGCTCGTCCACGAGCGCCGCCGCCGCGGCCATGCGCCGCCCGACGTCCTCGAAGAGCCGGTCCGCCGCGTCCCGGGTCCCGTTCCCGTACCCCAGGATGCGGGCGGGCGCCTCGAGGCGGCTCCGCTCGATCTCGTCGGACGCGACGACGGTGACGCGGTACGCGGACCGGAGCGCGACCAGGAAGTCGTAAGCCTCTCCGAGCCCCTCGTACAGGGGGGCCCGCGCCGGATCAATCCGGCCGATCTCCGCGACGCGGTCCGGCCGGGACGGGTCCCAGACCCGGAGCCGCGCCTTGGCGATCGCCAGGCTCAGGTCGATCTCCCGGAGCCCCCCGGGCGATTCCTTGAGGTGGACGAGCCCGTCGGGCATCGGGCGGAAGACCTTCCGCCTCTCCGCGATCTCCTCCGCGACGCGCGCCGCGAACGAGGCGGCCTCGTCGAAGATGTGCGGCTCGATCACGAGCCGGACCAGGAGATCCTCGATCCCGTGGCTCCCGACCACTCTCCTCGCGCCGAGGAGCTGGCAGCGATCAACGAAGAGCTCGCCCCGGTCGCCTGCGAGCAGGCCGGCCACCTCGCGAAGCGTCGCCACGAACCGCCCGACGTGCTCCGACAGCCGGTACTGCGCGACGATGCCGCGCCGCGCGATCTGGCGGTTCATCCGCGCGACCACGCGCTCGGCGAAGCGCAGGTCCTCGGGTGCGTCGGAGTCGATCAGCGCCAGGACGTCGTAGTCCTCGTCGTAGGGCCTCCGCCGGGCGTTCCCTCCCGCGAGGAAGATTCCGATCCGGTCGCGCTGGGGGACCCGGCCGCGCGTCTCTCGGTCCGCCTCCCGGAAGCAGAAGTCGAACAGCCGGTCGAGGTAGCTCGCGGTGAGGTCCGAGAATCCGGAGCGCGCCCGCGAGTCCGGCTCGCCGCGGAGGGTCCCCATCGCCATCCGGAGGAACTCGATGTCGTAGAAGTCCCCGAGGAGCCCCTTCTGCTCGTCGGCGCTCGGATGCCTCTCGCTGGCCGCGAGACGCCCGAGGGCGACCGTCCCGAGCGTGACGTCGTCCGAAAGCGCCTCGACGATCGCGGGGTGGCGCTCCGTGACCCTCCCGAGCACCCGCAGGATGTACGAGCTGCTCCGCCGGTGCACGCGGATGACCGCCTGGAGCCGGTCCCGCGCCGCGGCCACCTCGGGGTCGCCGATCGGCACCTCGGTGGCCTCGAGGAGCCGGTCAAGGCCGGCGGGCTCGAGACCGAGGAGGAAGCGGTTGACGAGCGCCGGGTAGTAGCGGAAGACCCGGGACAGGGCCCGCACCGCCTCCGGGAGCCGCGAGAGTCGCGCGAGGAACCGGTCGGCGATCTCGCGCGCCGCCTCGAACGACGGGCCTCCGACCCTCCGCGCGGCCAGGAGCGTCAGGATCGAGAGGAACGCGTACGGCGCGTCGCAGCCCCAGTCCGCGTAGATCGCAGCGACGCCGCGCCGTTCCTCCTCGGGGAGGTCGGCGAAGCCGCGCGCGAACGCGTCGAGGTGCGGGCCGCCCGGCGTCGAGAACGCCTCGATCAGGTCGTCGTAGAAGCGCACCCCTCGAAACGCCCGCGAGGCCTCGGTCAGCTTCTCGGCCAGCTCGACGGCGACGTTCCCCTTCGGCGCCGAGGTCGCCCAGCGCGAGAACGGCCCGTGATCCCTCAGGTGGCGCGTCACCTCGGCCATCAGGAGGTTCGCCGCCAGCCTCGCGGCCTCCAGCGCCTCGTGGTAATGGACGAGCAGGTGGCTGACTCCGCGGACCGGGCCCCGGTCGCGGTAGCCCAGGGCGCCCGCGAGAACCCGGAGCGACTCCTGCGCCGCGGGGCCCTCGACCGCCAGGTCCTCCTCCTGCGAGATGAGGAGGTGCGTCGCCAGGCGGAACGTCTCGAGGAAGATCCACGCGCGCTTCAGGCGGGCGAGGGGCCGCGCCTGCTCGGGCCTCCACGCGATCAGGTCGTCGAGCAGGTCGCCGCTCGCGGGCTCCTTGAGCCCCTCGATCACCCGGAACGCGGTCGTCAGGCCGAGGATCAGCCGCAGGCCGTCGTCCTTGGGGTTCACCCGATCCGGGGCGGGCGGGCGCAGGAGGAACGAGCGGGTCTCGCCGAGGAGGCCCCTCAGGTACAGCTCGTGCCTCGGGTTCCGCCCGCCGGGCCGGAAGAAGTACTCGGAGGTCACCTCGTCGCAGAGACGGAGGTGGATCTCCGGGTCGCCGTCGAGGAGCTCGGCGCGGAGGAGCTCGGTGACGACGACGCAGTCGAGCCGCCCGGAGCGGAGCGCCCGCTCGAGCTCCTCGATGCCGACGCAGAATCCGGACGCGCCGACCTCGTGGGCGAGGTAGTTGTCGAGCGGGCTCGCGAACCTGAGGCACTGCGCGGCGAGGCGCGCCATCGTCGCGTCGATCGCGCGCCGGTCGGCGCCCCCGGGGTCGATCACCGCAACGTCCACGTCGTCCTGGTGGCCGCGCGTGCCGACGCTCAGAAGGGCGAACGGGCCGGCGTCCGGGTGCCGGACGACGCGGAGCACCTCGCGGATGTAGGTCGTGACGAGGAGGGAGAACTGCTCCTCCGCCCGACCGCGGAACGACGCGTACGACCGGAGCCGGTCCGGGTCCTCGGCGAGGTCGATGGCGAGCTGTTCGAGCGCCCTCGCGTTCTGGTGGAGGTGCTGCACGCAGTAGAAGGTGCCGAGGAGAACGAGCTTCTCGTCGTCGTCCCGGCCCGCCGCCGCGACGACGTCGAAGTCCTCGGAAGGGACGGGCGCGGTGCGGTCGAGGTGGACGTCCGCGAGCGTCCCCGCCGTCTCGAGGCGCGACACCAGGGTGTCGCCCCAGCGCTCCACGGCCCGCAGGTGCTTCCGCGCGGGGTTGCCGAGCGGCCGGACCCTCGCGACGAGCCTCTGGTACGCCGGATGCATCGGCCCGGTATCTTAACGGAAATCGGGGACGGCAACCGACGTCCGCTTGGACCCGGGTGTGCGGGGAGATCGCGCGCGAGCGGAAATCGGTTGCCGTCCCCGATTTCAGGCCAGGTCGAGGCCCAGACGATACGCCCGTCGGTTCAGGTCCTCGGTCCCCTTCGGCACGCGCGCGAGGATCGCCTGCTCGGCGGAGTCCTCGTTCACCGCCCGCGACAGCCGGACGATGAGGCCGAGCGCGACGATGTTGGCGACCACCGCCTTCCCCAGCTGCTCCCGGGCGATCCGGACGAACGGGTTTCGGAGCACCCGCCACTTGCCTTCCGGGATCCGCTCGACCGCGTCGGAGTCCACGACGAGGATCCCCTCGGGCCGGAGGTCGGAGAGGTACTTGTCCAGCGCTTCCTGCGTCAGAGCGAGGAGGAGATCGATGTTTTCCGCCTTCGGGTAGTCGATCTCGCCGTCGGAGATGATCACGTCGGACTTGCTCGCGCCGCCGCGCGCCTCCGGACCGTACGACTGGCTCTGGGTGGCGTTGTGGTCGTCGTAGATCGCCGCCGCCTCGGCGAGGATCTTTCCGGCGAGCACCAGGCCCTGCCCTCCCTCGCCGCTCAACCGGATCTCGTACCGGAAGCTCATGGCGCCTCGCTCCCTCCCGACGGAGCCGCCGCGGGGGCGGTCCTCGGGCCGCCGAGTCTCTCGACGAGCTGGCCGTACTGCTCGGTGTACTCCGGCTTGTTCACGTCCACGAACACGCCGGTGACGATCGCGCTCTCCCGGTCCTCCTCCGGAAGGTCCTCGGCCTTGCCGCGGGGCACCGACCGGTCCTTCAGGTCCTGGACCATCAGCAGCGGGTCGGCCGGCTTGTTGCGGCGGCCGTAAGTCGTCGGGCAGGGAGTCATCACCTCGACGAGCGAGAACCCCTTCTTGCGAATCGCGCGCTCGATGAGCTTGTCCAGTGCCACCGGCTTCGCGACGGTCTCGCGGGCGACGAACGACGCGCCCGCCCCCGCGGCGAGGGCGACGATGTCGAAGTTCGGCTCGAACGATCCGAACTGCGCGGTGGAGGCCCGCTTCCCCCTGGGGGTCGTCGGGGAAGCCTGCCCGCCCGTCATTCCGTAGATCCAGTTGTTGTAGAGGAGCACGGTGATGTCGATGTTCCGGCGGGCGGCGTGAATGAAGTGGTTGCCGCCGATCGCCGTGGCGTCGCCGTCCCCCGTCACCACGATCACGGTGAGTTCGGGCCGGGCCATCTTGACGCCGGTGGCGAACGCCAGCGCCCGGCCGTGCGTCGTGTGGAGCGTGTTGAAGTCGACGTACCCCGGCGTCCGGCTCGAGCAGCCGATCCCCGAGACCATGCAGATCTCGTCGCGGGTGAGGCCGATCCGGTCCACGGCCCGCAGGATCGCCTTGAGGACGATCCCGTCTCCGCACCCCGCGCACCAGATGAGCGGGAACTTGTCGAGCCTCAGGTACTTGTCGTAGTCGGTCATGGTCTCGCTTCCCGGCCGGCGTCTTGGGCGGCCTTCCGGATCAGCTCGAGAATCTGCGCCGGGGTCACGGGGAGCCCGTCGACCCGGCCGAAGGCGACGACGGGACAGGCCCCCCGGGCCGCCCACTCCACCTCGTGCGCCATCTGCCCCAGGTTCATCTCCGGAACGACGATCGTCCTCACCTTGCCCGCCAGCTCGCGGACCTCGCGGTCGGGGAACGGCCAGAGCGTCCGCGGCCGCAGGAGCCCCGCGGCGATCCCCGCCTCTCGGGCCTCGCGCACGGCCTGGTGGGCCGCGCGCGCGACCGATCCGTACGCGAACACGAGAATTTCCGCGTCGTCGCATCGCTCCCGGGCCACGTCGACGATCTCGTCCCGCCGGCGTTCGATCTTCCAGACGAGGCGGCGGTTCAGGAGGTCGATCTCCTTCGGGTTGTTCGTCGGGAACCCGGTCTGGTCGTGCGCGAGCCCCGTGACGTGGAACCGGTAGCCGTCCCTCCCGTAGATCGCCATCGGCGGGACGCCGTCCTCGGTGTGTCGGTAGGGGAGGTAGCGGCCGGGCGGGGCGTCCGGCCCCTTCCGATGGACGATCTCGACCTTCCCGGGAAGGCGGACCTTCTCGTTGACGTGGCCGATGATCTCGTCGAGGAGCAGGATCACGGGGGTCCGGAAGGTCTCCGCGAGGTTGAACGCGCGGACCGTGAGATCGAAGGTTTCCGCCACGGAGTGCGGCGCCAGCGCGATGATGGCGTGGTCTCCGTGCGTCCCCCATCGCGCCTGCTGCACGTCCCCCTGGGCGGGCATCGTCGGCAGTCCCGTGCTGGGCCCGCCGCGCTGGACGTTGACCACGACGCACGGGACCTCGGCCATGCAGGCGAACCCCAGGTTCTCCTGCTTGAGCGAGAACCCGGGCCCGCTGGTGGCCGTCATCGACTTCGCCCCGGCGAGAGAGGCGCCGATGATCGCGCCCATCGCCGCGATCTCGTCCTCCATCTGGATGAACACGCCGCCCGCCTTCGGCAGCAGCTCGCTCAGGTCTTCGGCGATCTCGGACGAGGGAGTGATCGGATAGCCGCCGTAGAACGTCAGCCCCGCGGCCATCGCGCCCAGGGCGCACGCCTCGTTCCCCGACAGCACCTGCGTTCGCGGCCCGGAAGCAGCCGTGTCGCTCATCCGCGCTTCTCCCCAGGGGACTTCGGTTCCCCCTCGCCGTCCCGGACCTCGATGGCGAAGTCGGGGCAGATCGCCTCGCACTGCATGCAGCGGGTGCACTGCTCCGCGGCGACCACCTTCGGCACGACCCCGTCCATCTGCAGCACGCCGCGGTTGCAGTACTCCACGCAGAGGCCGCAGCCCTTGCACCAGGAGACCTTGACTCGGATCACGGGGACCGGCCTCGCGCGCCCCTCGCGCTTCGCCTCTCCCCCGGGGACCGGCTCGGCTTTCGGCATCGTCCATCCGTTGCGTCACGGCGAAACGCTTCCGGCCGCGGCCGACGGCGACCGCGCCGGGGAAGCGGTCCCCGTGTGCGGGAATTCGCCCCGAGTTGCAGCCCCGGGGTCGCCTCACCATATCATGAACGGCCGCCTCGTCCCAGGTTCGCCCCTCGCTCCGCCGCATCGCGGGCGCTCGCGCGCAACCTTTTTCCTGAGCGGCGCGTTTCAGGTACGGCGCATGACGAATGAAGAGTTCGAGCGCGTCGTCCGGAATCACGGCAGCCGCGTCCACAGCCACGCGGTCTGGATGCTCCGGGACCGGGAGGAGGCCAGGGACGTCTCGCAGGAGGCGCTGGTGAGGCTCTGGAAGCATCGCGGGGAGGTCCACGAGGCGGCGGCGCGGGAATGGCTGCTGCGAACGGCGCACCGGCTCTGCATCGACCGGGCGAGGCGCCGCGCGGCCCGCCGGGAGGTGCCGGAGGGCCCCGCGGAGTCCGAGGCCGCCGACCCGGCCCCGGATCCCGCGCGCGTCCTTGACTCCTCGCGGCTCGGGAGCCGGCTCGAATCGGCCCTGCTCGGCCTGTCGCCGCGGAACCGGGCGATCGTCCTGCTCCGCGAGGTCGAGGGGCTCGGCTACGAGGAGGTCGCGGAAGCGCTCGGCATTCCCCTGGGGACGCTGAAGGCGGCGCTGCACCGCTCCCGGGAGAAGCTCCGGGAAGCGCTCGCCGCCGCGGGGGTCGCGCCATGACGGAGCGGTGCGCGCGGGCGCGCCGAGTCGCTCACTCCCTCCTCGACGGGGATGCGGGCCCGGGCGCCCTCGCGGATCTCGAGGCGCACCTCGCGGTCTGCCCGTCGTGCCGGGAGCTCGTCGCCGACCTCGAGATCGTCCGGGCGGGCCTTCGCGAGCTGCGGGAGCATCCTCTTCCCTGCGGGGCCCTGGAGGAGGTTCTCGACCGGACGGTGCGCGCGAGCGAGGGGCGTCGCCGCGCGGCACGATGGGCGGCATGGGCGACGGCCGCCGCCGCGGCGACGATCCTCCTCGCCCTGACATGGATCCGGCCCGGGCCTCCCGCGGCCCCGGTCGGCGGCGACCTCGCCCGCGCCCGGCGGGAAGCCGGGATCGCCCTGTCCCTCGCCGCCGGAGCGATCCGGGAGACGGAGCGGGCGGCAAGCGACCGCGTGCTCGCGGCGCGGGTCGCGCCCGCCCTCCGCCGCGTTCCCGTGCGGTGGTCCGCCTTGGCGGCATCGAGGAAGCCATGAGAATCTTTCGCGTCGCGATCGCCGTCCTTCTCCTCTGGCTCGCGGCGTCGGCCGCGATTCCCGCGCTTGCCGCCACGCCCGAGGTCGAGCGCCTCGAGGGGTTCGTCGACGGCTCGGCGTTCTGCGATCTCGCGGGCGAGGACGACGAGGTCGTCGAGATCAGCCTGGGCCCGGCGATCCTCTCGGCGCTGGCACGAGGGGCCGGGACGGACGCCGACCTGGCCCCGCTTCTCGACGGGCTGCGCTCCATCTCGGCGTGCATCGTCAGCTTCAGGGGCGACCCGGTCCGGGCCGGGAAGGCGGACCGGCTCGTCCGCGAGATGGAGTCGCGCCTCGACCGGAGCGGCTGGGAGCGGCTCGCCCGAGTCCGCGACGGGGGGGAGAGGGTCGACGTGTTCGTCCGGAACGACGAGCGGGCGGTGCGCGGGGTCACGATTCTCGTGCTCGGCCGGGACGACGGCGAGGTCGTCTTCGTCAACCTCGCGGGCACGATCGATCTCGCCCGGATCGGCGAGCTCGGCGACTCCCTCGACGTGCCGGGCCTCGACGAGCTGAAGAAGGGCGAAGCGGGTCCGGGAGAGGGCCGGTGAAGGCGCGGGCCCTCCTGGCCGCGGCGCTCGGCGCCGCCCTCGTCGCCGGGGGGGCCTCCTGCGTGACGTACAGGGGGCCTCGGGGGGTCGAGGAGGCGATCGAGAGGGAGATCGGAGCCGACCTCGACCGGGAGTTCGGCCTCAAGCTCGGATGGACCTCGACGCGCGTCGTCGCGGCCCTCGTCCGGGACGGGGCCGAGGACGATCCGCTCGACCTCGGCGGCCTGACCGGGCTCGGGGTCGCGGTCTTCGGCGTCCCGGAGGGGGCGAGGCCGCCGCGCCGCATCGACGGCCGGCGCCTGGGGCTGCGAGGGTGGGAGACCGTCCTCGACGTCCGGGACGAGGGGGAGCAGGTGCTCCTCCTCGCGCGGGGGAGGGGCGGGGAGATCCGGGACGCGCTGGTCGTCGCGTACGACGGGGAGGAGGTCGTCCTCGCGCGGCTCCGGGGGCGCCTCGACCGCATCGTCGACAGGATGCTCGAGGGAGCGGAAGCGGACGGCGCGCGGGGCGCGCGGCGGGCCGCGTCCCTTCCCGGGGCATGAGGCCGGCGGCCGCCCCCGCTATCCGGCGCGCCTCCTCTCGACCCGCTCGACGACGAGGGCCGTGACCAGGTCCCCGCTGACGTTCAGGACCGTCCGGCACATGTCGAGGATCCGGTCCACCCCCAGGATGATCGCGATCCCCTCCATCGGGATCCCTACGATCGCGAGGACCATCATGAGCAGCGGGATCGACCCCGCGGGCACGCCGGCGGTGCCGATCGCCGTGACGACCGACAGGAGGACGACGACGACCTGCTGGCCGAGGGACAGCGACACGCCGAACACCTGGGCCAGGAAGAGGACCGTCGCCCCCTCGAACAGCGCGGTCCCGTTCATGTTCATCGTGGCGCCGAGCGGAAGGACGAAGCCCGCGACCCCCTCCGACAGGCCGAACTCCTCCCGGCCGACCTCGATCGTCGTCGGGAGCGTGGCGTTCGACGACGACGTCGAGAACGCCGTGATCATCACGACCCGGATCTTCCGGAAGAACTCCAGCGCGGGGCGGCCGGCGACGAGGCGGACGATCAGCGCATAGCCCACGAATTGCATGAAGACGAGGCCGCCGACCACCGTCGCGACGTACCGGAAGAGGCTGATGAGGAGATCGAAGCCGAAGCGGGCCGTCACGCTGAAGATCAGGCAGAACACCCCGAGGGGCGCGACCGCCATGACGAGGTGGATGATGGCGACCGTCGCGTGGCTCAGGCTGTCGAGGACGCCCGCGAGAGGCGCCGCCTTCTCCTTCGGGATCACCGACAGCGCGACGCCGAGGGCGAGGGAGAAGAAGATCACCGCGAGCATGTCCCCGTCCGCGGCGGCCTTCACCGGGTTCCGGGGGACGATCTTGACGAGGAGGTCGATCGAGAGCGCGGTGCCGGAGAGGCCCATCGCCTCCTCGGCCTGTCCGCGGTAGGTCTCCATCAGCCGCGACCGGACCCCGGGGTCGAGGTTCTCCCCGGGCCGGAAGACGTTCATCGTCGCGAGCCCGATCGTCGTCGAGAGGGCCGTCAGCGACAGGAAGCACAGGAGCGTCACGACGCCGATGCGCCCGAGCCGCTTCAGGTCGCCGAGGCCGAACACCCCCATCGAGAGCGTCGACAGGATCAGGGGGATCACGACCATGACGAGCGCGGAGAGCCAGATCTTCCCGACCGGCTCCGTGACGAACGCGACGAAGCGCCGGGTTCCCGGGCCCCCTCCGGTCGCCAGGTTGACCGCGACCCCGGCGGCCGCGCCGAGGACCAGGCCGAGGAGGATCCGCGTCGGGCGCGACATGGCCGGCGAAGCTACAACGCTCCCCGGGCGGGTGTCAACGCGCGGGCCTGCGGGTCCGCTTCCCCGCGTCCCACCTCCAGCGGGCGATCTCCGGCATGTCCTCCCCGTGCTCCGCGATGTACTGCCTGTGATCGGTCCTCCGGTCGCGGAGCCACTGCTTCAGGTAGGCGGCGCTCGAGCCGAGCCTCGGGACCCGGTCGATCACGTCGCCGACGAGGTGGAATCGGTCGATGTCGTTCATCACCGCCATGTCGAACGGCGTCGTCGTCGTGCCTTCTTCCTTGTAGCCGCGGACGTGGAGGTTCTTGTGGTTGGTCCGGCGGTAGGCGAGGCGGTGGATCAGCCAGGGGTAGCCGTGGAAGGCGAACACGATCGGCCGGTCGGTGGTGAACAGGATGTCGAAGTCGCGGTCGGAGAGGCCCTGCGGGTGCTCGCTCGCCGGCTGGAGCTTCATGAGGTCGACGACGTTGACGACCCGGACCTTGAGATCGGGGAGGCGCTCCCTGAGGATCGCGACCGCGGCGAGCGTCTCCATGGTCGGGACGTCGCCGCAGCAGGCCAGCACGACGTCGGGCTCGCCGCCCCGGTCGTTCGAGGCCCACTCCCAGATGCCGATCCCGGCGGTGCAGTGGCGGATCGCCGCGTCCATGTCGAGCCACTGGGGCGACCTCTGCTTCCCGGCCACGATGACGTTTACGCAGTCGCGGCTCCTGAGGCAGCGGTCCGTGACCGCGAGCAGCGTGTTCGCGTCCGGCGGCAGGTAGACGCGGATGATCTCGGCCTTCTTGTTCACGACGTGGTCGAGGAAGCCCGGATCCTGATGGCTGAAGCCGTTGTGGTCCTGCCGCCAGACGTGCGAGGTCAGGAGGTAGTTGAGGGAGGCGATCGGGCGGCGCCAGGGGATCCCGCGGGTCACCTTCAGCCACTTCGCGTGCTGGTTGAACATCGAGTCGACGATGTGGATGAACGCCTCGTAGCACGAGAAGAACCCGTGCCGGCCGGTCAACAGGTACCCCTCGAGCCACCCCTGGCACTGGTGCTCGGACAGCACTTCCATGACGCGGCCGTCCGGGGAGACGTCCTCGTCGTCCGGGAGGATCTCGGCGGTCGAGCACCGGGCCGTCACCTCGAAGACCGCGTTCCATCGGTTCGAGGACGTCTCGTCCGGCGAGAAGATCCGGAAGTTCCGCGGGTCGGCGTTGAGCCCGAGGACGTCCCGGATCAGGGCGCCCTGGACCCGCGTCGCCTCGGCGTCGACGGCCCCGGGCGCCGGGACCTCGACGGCGTAGGAGCGGAAGTCCGGCATCCGCAGGTCCCTGAGCAGGACGCCGCCGTTGGCGTGCGGGTTGGCGCTCATGCGCCGCTCCCCCTTGGGGGCGAGCTCCGCGATCTCCCGCTTGGGGCGGCCGCGCCCGTCGAAGAGCTCCCGCGGACGGTAGCTCTTCATCCACCTCTCGAGCGTCCTGACGCGCCGCGGGTTCGCGGCCATGTCGCCCAGCGGGACCTGGTGGGACCGGAACGTCCCCTCGACGCGCTTCCCGTCCACCGTTCGCGGTCCCGTCCACCCCTTGGGGGTCCGGAGCACGATCATCGGCCAGCGCGGGCGCTTCCGGAACCCTCGCGCGCGCGTCCGGTTCCGGATCGACTCGATGGAGTCCAGGGCGGAGTCGAGGGCCGCGGCCATCGCCCGGTGCATCGGCTCCGGGCGGTCTCCCTCGACGAAGATCGGATCCCAGCCGTAGCCGACGAAGAGCGACGCCAGCTCGTCGTGGGGAATGCGGGAGAGCATCGTGGGCCCGGCGATCTTCGCCCCGTTCAGGTGGAGGATCGGCAGCACGGCGCCGTCGTGCACCGGGTTCAGGAACTTGTTCCCGTGCCAGCCGGTCGCGAGCGGCCCGGTCTCCGCCTCCCCGTCGCCGACGACGCAGGCGACGACGAGGTCCGGGTTGTCGAACGCGGCGCCGAACGCGTGCGAAAGCGAGTAGCCGAGCTCCCCCCCCTCGTGGATCGATCCCGGGGTCTCCGGGGCGACGTGGCTCGGGATCCCGCCCGGGAAGGAGAACTGCTTGAAGAGGCGGCGCATCCCCTCCTCGTCCTGCGGGACGTCGGGGTAGATCTCGCTGTACGTCCCCTCGAGCCAGGCGCACGCGACGAGGCCGGGGCCGCCGTGGCCGGGTCCGGTGACGTAGATCGCGTCGAGGTCCCGTTCCCGAATGACCCGGTTCATGTGCACGTACACGAAATTGAGGCCCGGCGTCGTCCCCCAGTGACCGAGGAGGCGCGGCTTGACGTGCTCGAGGGCGAGCGGCTTCTCGAGCAGGGGATTGTCGTAGAGGTAGATCTGGCCCACCGAGAGGTAGTTCGCCGCGCGCCACCAGGCGTCCATCTTCCGGAGCGTCTCCGGGCCCGGCGTCCTCCGCTTCCGTCCGTTCATCGTCGTGCTCCTTCCGGGCCGCTCAGAAACGCTGGCCGAGCGTCAGGTACGCGCGGGCCCGGCCTCCCTCCGCGAAGCCCCACGCGAGGTAGGCGGGTCCGATCGCCGTCTCGGCGCCGAGGAAGATCGACCCGCCCGCCCGCAGCGAGCGCCAGTCGAAGCTCTCCGTCTCCGAGTAGACGTTCCCCGCCTCGACCGAGCCGCCGACGTACAGCTGCGAGGACAGCGCGCCCAGGCTGAGGCGGTTGAGCTCCCTGTAGTAGACGACGCGGGCCAGGCCGCCCCGCTCGTCGGTCAGCTCGTGGAGGCCGAGGCCCGACAGGCGGAGGAAGCCGCCGAGCGAGTACGCCCCGCGCAGGGTGGCCGCCGGCGTCAGGTTCGTCGAGAGCTCGACGGCCGGGTAGAGGGTGCTCTTGCCGAAGGGGAACGCCTTCCCCGCGGCCATCCGGAACTGGGTGAAGTCCACGTTCGAGCCCATGCTCTCGAGCGCGCGCGAGAATCGCATCCAGACGGTGGCGCCGCGACGGGGGAAGGCGGTGCTGTCGAGCGTGTCCACGCGGAAGAGGACCCTCAGGCCGCCGTCGCGCTCGTCGAAGTCCGGGAACTCCGGGAGCCCGGTCCGGAGCTGTCCCTTGGAGTTTCCCCAGAACCCCCCGATCCGGATCTCGCCCCATCTCTCGAACACGCGGCCGAAGTCGAGCCGGAGCTCGGTCGACTCGATCCGGTAGTCGGCGACCTCCTCGCCGTCGGCCCAGACGGCCTCCGTTCGCTCTCGGTACTCGCCGCCGGGAGAGACGAACCAGAGCATCCCCCGGTCGAGCGGCTGGTAGAACTCGGTCGAGAGCACTCCGGTGTTGCCGATCTGGCCGACGTTTTGCCACTCGCCCCCCCGCCGGTTCACGGCGAGGAAGAGGTGACGGACGGTGAGCGCGTGCGTGGCCCCGCCCTTGAAGTCGTTCTGGGAGCTGATCCCGAACTGGAGGCTGTTCCGGCCGTACGGCTTGTCGGGGGTCCTGAGCGTCAGGATCCCGCGCTCTCCCGCCGTCTCGAAGTCCTCCTGGATCAGGCCGAAGTAGTCGAGGCCGGACAGGCGCAGGACGTCGCGGAGGACCGCGTCCTCGTCGAGGGCGCCGCCCACCGGGATCTCGATCCTTCGGCGGACGACCTCGTCGCTCACCCGGCTCGTGTTGACGATGCGCACCTCGTCGAGACGGACGTCCGCCTCGGGGCGGCGGCGGTGCCGGGCCCGGTATTCCTCCCAGTCCGCCTCGCTCGCCCCGAGAGGGCCCAGCTCGGCCTCGACCGCGCGGGCGGCCGCCTCCCCGATCGCCACCGCCTCGACGGAGCGATGGAAGTCCGCGAACGACAGGTCGCCCAGATCGGGGACGATCAGGACGTCTCCCGGCCGGAGCTGCTTGACGTCCTCGGTCCGGTTGCCGACCGTCAGGAAACCGGTCACCTGGTCGAACACCGACAGGAAGGACTTCAGGTGCTCCTTCGTCAGGAGGGGGCTCGAGATGTCCACCGCGACGATCCGCTCGGCGCCGAGCCGCCGGGCGATCCCGACGGGCAGGTTCGCCACGGCCCCGCCGTCCACCAGGAGCCTCCCTTCGATCTCGACGGGAGGGAAGGCGCCCGGGATCGACATGCTGGCGCGCATCGCCGTCGCGAGGCTCCCCCGGCCGAGGACGACGGTCTCGCCGGTCGCGACGTCGGCGGCGACCGCCCGGTAGGGAATCGGGAAGTCGTCGAAGTCCTCGACGGCCGCGGACTCGAACTCGAGCCCCTTGAGCAGGAGTTCGAGCCGCTGCCCGCCGATCACCCCCTGCGGGACGTACGGCTTCCAGTCCCGGAAGCGGAGCCGGGCCCGGATCAGGTAGACCTCGTCGTCCTGCTTGCGCCGGAACGACTTGTCGGACCGGGACACCCGGTCCGAGAAGACCTCGTTCCAGTCGATCGAGGCCAGGAGCGTCTCGATCTCGTCCGGGGACCAGCCGGTCGCGTAGAGGCCCCCGACGATCGAGCCCATGCTCGTCCCCACGATCAGGTCGGGTCGGACGCGAAGCTCCTCGAGGACGCGGAGCACTCCGATGTGCGCGGCGCCCCGCGCGCCGCCGCCGCTCAGGACCAGCGCCAGCCGGGGCCGGACCGGCGGCGGGTCGAGCACGATCGCCCCGATCTCCTTCGGCGGGAGCTCCCGGGCGGGGAGGGGGGAGAGGGACGCGGCGGCGAGCGCGGCCGCCGCGGCCGCGAGGGGGATCCGAAGCCGGCGCCTCGCGGTCACGGCGCGCCCTCGAGCGGCGGGCGCGGGCCGGGCGCGGCGGCGGTCGGCGCGGTGCGCCAGCGCCGGTGCATCCAGGACCAGAGCTCGGGACGTTCGCGGACGTGGCGCTCGATGACGGCCGTGCACTCCTCCGTGAGCCGCGAGACGTCCGCTTCGCGGTCGCCGGTCGGGGAGAACGGGATCTCCGGCTCGTAGACGACGTCGTAGCCGCCGGCCTCCCTGGGCAGGGAGAACACGGGCACGACGGCGGCGCCGGTCTTGAGGGCCAGGAGCGCCAGCGTCGGCGTCGTCGAGGCGGGCCGCCCGAAGAACGGGACGAAGATCCCGCCGTCCTTCGCGTCCTGGTCGATGACGATCGCGACGCCGCCTCCCTCCTTGAGCCGCCGGAGCATCTCCTTGACCGCTCCCTCGCGGTGGATCACGGCGTTCCCCGAGAGCGACCTGAGCCTCGCGAGCCGCCGCTCGAGCCTCGGGTTGTAGATCGGCTTCGTGACCAGCGCGAGCGGGAGCCCGAGGAATCCCTGCATCAGCGCCACGAGCTCCCAGTTCCCGAAGTGCCCGGAGAAGACGAGGACCCCCTTCCCCTTCGCGTAGGCCGCGCGGACGTGCTCGAGCCCGCGGTACCGGACCCGGGTCCCGGCGTCGGCGGCCGAGAGGCGCGGGAAGGCGAGCGCCTCGACGGCGATCCGGCCGAAGTGGCGCCAGCAGTCGCGGGCGACGCGGCGGATCTCCGGCTCCGGCGCGGAGCTCCCGAACGCCGAGCGGAGGTTCGCGAGGGTCGTTCGACGGCGGCGCCGGTCGAGCGCGAAGCCGAGACGGCCGAGCCCCGCTCCGACGGCGACGACGCCGCGGGGCGGGAGCAGGGCCGCGACCGCGCCGAGCAGGGCGAACGCGAGGTCCTCGATCACGAATCGAAGCGTTCTCATCGGACGCCGGAGATCTTCTCACCGCCGACGGCCGGAATCAACGAACGTGCTATCGTTCGCGCGCATGAGGCCCCGGAGCGCAGAGGCGGGTCGCCGGCAGACGCCGGGCCGCGGCCGGACGCCCTTCGCGGCCGCGCTGCTCGCGCTCGCCGTCCTGGTCGCGTTCGGGGGCGTTCTCCGCAACGACTTCCTGACCTGGGACGATCCGGAGTACGTGACCGCGAACCCCGCCGTCCGGGCGGGGCCCACGCCGCGCGGGCTCGCCTGGGCGGCGACGGCGACCGAGGCGCACAACTGGCACCCGGCGACCTGGGTGTCGCACATGATCGACGCGGCGGTCTTCGGGCTCCGGCCCGCGGGCCACCACGCGACCAGCCTGCTCCTCCACGTCGCGGGGACGCTCCTGCTGTACCGGTTCCTCGTCCGGACGACCGGGGCGCCCGCGCGGAGCGCGTTCGCGGCGGCCTTCTTCGCCGCGCACCCGCTGCGCGTCGAGTCGGTGGCCTGGATCTCGCAGAGGAAGGACGTCCTGGCCTTCTTCTTCCTCGCCGCGACGCTCGTCGCGTACGCGCGATGGGCGGAGCGGAGATCGGCGGGCCGCCTCGCGCTCGCGATCTCGGCGGCGGCCCTGGGGCTCCTCTCGAAGCCCACGCTGGTCACGCTGCCGCTGCTGCTCCTCCTCCTCGACTTCTGGCCGCTCGAGAGGCGGCGAGGTCCCGCCGGCTCCGGGGACCGGCCCGGGATCCCGCGTCTCCTGATCGAGAAGATCCCGTTCGCGGCGCTGGCGGCCGTCTCCGCGGTCCTCACCTGGCGGGCCCAGCGGGCGGGGGGCGCGGTACAGACGCTCGAGAGCTTCCCCTTGGGCGCGCGGGTCGGCAACGCCGCCGTCTCCTGCGTCGCCTACCTCCGCGACACCGTTTGGCCGGTCGGGCTGTCGCCGCTTCACCCGCATCCCGGCCCGGACCTCGCCGTCTGGAAGCCCGCGCTCGCGGCGCTCGGACTCCTGGCGGTCACGGTTCTCCTGGTCCGGCTCCGGCGCGCCCGTCCCGAGCTTCTCGTGGGCTGGCTCTGGTATCTCGTCGCGCTCGCTCCGATGTCGGGGATCGTCCAGGTCGGCGAGCAGGCGAGAGCCGACCGCTACGCTTACGTTCCCTCGATCGGCCTCGCGATCCTGGCCGCGTGGGGGATCCCCGAGGCGCTCTCCCGGATCCGCGCGCCCTCCCGGCAGGCCCTCGGGCCGCGGGCGATCCGGATCGGGGGCGTCCTCGCGGTCGCGGCCCTCGTCGCCGTCTCGAGCGTCCAGACGGCGTACTGGCGCGACACCGAGACCCTCTTCGGGCGGGCCCTCGAGATCGATCCCGGGAACCCGGGCGCGCACCGGATCCTCGGGGACCACCACGCTCTCGCGGGCGACCTCGAGCGGGCCGAGGAGGAGTTCCGCGCCGCCCTCCGGTCGAGACCGGAGGGCGGGGGGCTCCTGTCCAACCTCGGGGGGGTCCTCGTGGGGCGCGGCGGGCTCGAGGAGGCGGTCGATGTCCTCCGCCGGTCGGTCCGGATCGATCCTCGCTCCGGGGCCGCGAGGAACAACCTGGGCCTCGCGTGCGCCGCGCTCGGGCGCCTCGACGCCGCCGAGGCGGAGTTCGAGGCGGCGATCGCGCTTCGGCCCGGGGAGGCGAGCGCGCACTACAACCTGGGGAACACGCTCGCCCGCCAGGGGAGGTTCCCAGAGGCGGCCGTGAGCTTCCGGAGGGCGATCGGGCTCGATCCCGGGACGAAGGACGCCTACCGGTCGCTCGCCTGGGCGCTGCTCCTCGCGGGCGACGCCGAGGGCGCCCGGGAGGCGGTCCGGGCCGGCCGGACGCGCGGATTCGAGCCCCCGCGGGATCTCCTCGAAGCGCTTGACGGCGGCCGCTGAGACGGCGCACGCGCCGATGCATTAAGATTCTTCCCGGTCCTCACCGAGGAGAACGGAACATGGCGCGACCCCGGCTCGCCGCGATCGCGGCGTCTTCTCTGCTGCTCCTGTCGGCCCGGCCGGCCGCGGCCCGAGACGCTCCCGGCTCCCGTCCGGCGACCGTCGTCTCCGCGGAGCGCCACGACCTGTCGCCGCCCCTCGGCGAGATCCCGGAGACCGCGCTCGCCGCGTCCGAGGAGGCCGCTCTCAACCTCGTTCTCCCGAACCGGTGGAAGGCGGTCCGCGACGAGGCGCCGCCGGGTGCGGCCTGCTACGCGCCGGCGGTCCCGCTCGATGCGGTGCCGATGCCCGCGCCGATCGCGAGCTTCGACGGGGTGCCGAACCGCAACTACCGGTTCCCGCCGGACACGAACGCCGATGTCGGGCTCCGACACGTGATGCAGTGGGTGAACCTCTCGCTCGCCGTGTGGGACAAGCAGGGGAACCTCCTCTACGGCCCGGTCAACGGCAACACGCTCTGGTCCGGCTTCGGGGGGATCTGCGAGACGAACAACAACGGCGACCCGATCGTCCTCTACGACGCCCTGGCGAACCGATGGCTGGCGAGCCAGCTCGCCTTCGACTGGCCCCGGAACTTCCACCAGTGCGTCGCGGTCTCCGCGACGGAGGACCCGACCGGGCCCTGGCACCGCTACGACTTCGCGTACAGCGAGACGACGCTGAACGACTACCCGAAGTTCGCCGTCTGGCCCGACGCCTACTACATGGCCGCGAACCAGTTCGACGGGGAGACGGAGGGCTGGCGGGGGCAGGGGGTCGTGGCGCTCGAGCGCGAGCGGATGCTCGAGGGCGGGGAAGCCCGGATGGTCTACTTCGATCTCTTCGACGTGGACCCGAGCTTCGGCGGCCAGCTCCCCGCGGATCTCGACGGCCCGATCCCCCCTCCCGAGGGCGCCCCGGCCTACTTCGCGGAGATCGACGACGACGCCTGGGGATGGGCGAGCGACCGGATCCAGATCTGGGAGTTCCGCGTGGACTGGGACGACCCGGAGCGCTCCACCTTCGGAGAGGCCGGCCTCCCGAACGCCGTCGTCGACCTGACCGCCGCGGGGTTCCCGTTCGACTCGAACCTGTGCAACTACTCGGGCGCCTGCATCCCGCAGCCGAGCGGGAGTCTCCTGGACGCGCTCTCCGACCGGCTGATGTGGAGGCTCGCGTACCGGAACTTCGGCTCGCACGAAACGCTTCTCGCGAGCCACACGGTGGACGCGGACGGGAGCGACCGCGCGGGGGTCCGGTGGTACGAGCTCCGCGACCCGGGCGGCGCGCCGTTCGTCGCAGAGGCCGGCACGCACGCGCCGGATTCCGACCACCGGTGGATGGGGAGCGGGGCGATGGACGGGGCGGGGGACATGGCCCTCGGCTACAGCGTCTCGAGCGCCGTCACCTATCCTTCGGTCCGCTACGCGGGGCGCACGGCGTCGGATCCTCCGGGGGCGCTCCCTTGGACCGAGACGGCGCTCGTGGCGGGGACCGGGACGCAGAGCGGGATCTCCCGCTGGGGGGACTACAGCTCGATGAGCGTCGACCCCGCCGACGACTGCACGTTCTGGTACACGCAGCAGTACTACACGGCGCAGAATTCCACCGCCTGGAAGACCCGGATCGGGTCGTTCCGTTTCCCCGAGTGCGCATCCTGCCCTCTGCTGGGCCGGCCGTCGCTCGCCGTCGTCCGGGAGGCCCCGATCACGCGCCTGTCGTGGACCGAGGCCGCGAACGCGGCCGCCTACGACGCGATCGCGGGGGATCTCTTCGTGCTGCGCGCCGGCGGGGGCGACTTCGGCCCGTCGGTTCTCGGGTGTCCTGCGAACGACCTTCCGGGCACGACGCTCGACCTCGTCGAGGCGGACCCGGCCCCGGGCGGCGGCCACTGGTACCTCGTGCGAGCGACGTCGCTCGGGTGCCGCGGCACCCTCGCCGACGAGGGAACCGTGTCGGGAGGGGCGAGGGACGAGGGCGTCGCAGGGTCCACGGAGACCTGCCCCTAGCGCGAGGACCTCCTCGTCCCGCGGAAGGGAGGCGGATCCTGAAGCGTTTCCTTCTCGGGGCCGCCGGCCTCGTCGTCCTGGCCGCGGTCGCGGCCTGGCTCGCCCGGGATCTCCCCCGCCGCCGCGTGGAGAGCGTCCTCGCGGCGCGGATCGGCGCGGAGGTGCGGCTGGGCTCGCTGTCCGCGTCCGGGGTCCGGGACTTCGTCCTTCGCGACCTCCGGGTCCGCGAAATGGCGTCGGAGCCGCGGCTCGAGGCGCTGCGGGTCGCGGAGATGCGCGTCCACGGCTCCCTGCGGGACTTCCTCGTCGGGCGATTCGCGGCGCTCCGGGTCGCGGGGCTCGAGGTGCGTCTCGCGCCTCCCCCGCCGGGGCCGCCGCCCCCGGCCGCGGAGCCGGTCCCCGTCTTCGTCGAGCGGCTCGAGGTGCTGGACGGCCGTCTCGTGATCGCGGGAGGGGGAGGGGAGGCCGCGATCGGGTTCGAGGCGTCGCTCGACGGCGTGGGATCCGGACTCGAGGGCGAGGCGCGCCTCCGCGGCGCCGAGTTCCCGCTCGGGCCGCCGCTCGCGCTCCTCCTGGGGGAGGAGCGGACGCCGCCGATCGAGCGAGGCTCGATCGAGGGCCTCGAGGCCTCGGTCCGGATCTCCGACGCGGGGCGGAGCGTCTCGCTCGGCGCGAGCGCCCGCCGAGTCCTCGTGCGCCGGAACGGAAGGGACGTCGAGATCCCGTCGCCTTCCCTCGCGGTCGAGTCGCGGCAGGAGGAGCCGGGCGGGCCGCTCCGCATCGAGGCGAGGCCCTCGCTCCCGTTCGTCGAGGCGATCCAGGCGGACCTGACCGTCGATCCGGGGAGCGGGACGGTCTCCCGGGCCCGGGTCCGGGCGACCGGGATCGACCTTCGGACCGCGGCCCGTCTCGCCGCCGCCCCGATCGACGGGTGGTCGCTTCGCGGCCGCGCCGACGCGGCGGTCGAGAGCGACGAGCCGGGCCGGTACGCGTACGAGGTCGGGATCCGGCTCGACGAGGCCGAGGGGCGCCCGGCCGGCTCGCTCCTCGCCGTGGAGTCGGCGAGGGCCCGCGCGTCCGGGTCGCTGCGCCTCGAGGACGGGGGCGCGCACGGACCGGTGCGGGTCGAGCTCTCGCTCCCGCGGGTCGACGTCCGCGCCGGCGAGATCGCCCTTCCGCGGGGCGTCCTCCCCGTGACCGCGACGCTCGACGCGTCGGTCCGGGCGGGCGCCGCGCCGTCGGCCGAAGGGAAGCTGGCGGTGGCGACCGGAGGGGCGGGACGGATCGAGGCCGCGGGGATCGTCCGCCTCCCGGATTCCGGGGCGGAGTTCGACGTCCGGTTCTCGTGGACGGGGCTCGACGTCGCGCGGGCGGCAACGCTCGCGCGAGAGGCGGGGCTCGGCGTGCCGGAAGGTCTCTCGGCACGCGGCGCCGTCGCGGTGCGGGGAACGCTCGCGGGGAAGCTCCGGGAGCCGGTCGTCGAGGGGACGGTCGAGATGGCCGGGCTGGCCTGGGAAGCGGGACCCGCGGGAAGCGAAGACGGGACCGCGGCCTCGCTGTCGGACGGTCGGGCGAGCGCCCGTCTGTCGTGGCGGGCCCCGGGCGGCCCGATCGAGCTCGACGATCTGGCGGACGCGGCCACGGTCGCCGTGCCGCCGATCGCCCCGGTCCCGGTCTCCCTCGCGGCGCGCGGCTCGTTCGATCCGGCCTCGCGAGCCGCGCGCGTCGGCGCCGCCGTCCTGGAAGCGCCCGGCCTCGCAGCCGTCGAGGCGAGCGGAGAGGCGCGGATCGACCGGGAGGTTCTCGGCGCGCTCCGGGCCCGGGTCGAGGGGATCGACCTGGCGCGCTGGAGATCGTTCCTGGGGCCGTGGATCGGCGACCCCGCTCCGGGCTACGAGGTCCGCGGCAGCGTCCGGGCCGACCTCGAGGCGGAGCGGACTCCGGGGGGCCGCATCGAGGGCTCCGGCACGGTCCTCGTCCGCGAGAGCGGGTTCGCGTCCGCGGACGGAAGCCGGGTCCTCGAGGGGCTCGACACCTCGTGGGAGGTGTCGCTCGCGCGCGGCGCGGGGGACGGGGCGATCGAGCTCCGCGCCCGCTCGCCCGTCGGCGGCTTCCAGATGCTCTGGGGCGGTTTCTTCCTGGACGGATCGAGCCTCGTGTCCTCGCTCGAGGCCGAGGCGCGGGCGGCGGCCGGGGGCTCGCCGGGCCCGGGCGGGCTCGACTGGAGTGGGCGGGCGGCGTGGATCCTCCCGGAAGGCCCCCGGTTCGAGGCGACCCTGGAGCTTCCTTCCTCGGGATCCGCCGCGGGCTCCGTCGTGCTCGCCGTCGAGGATCTCGGGACGACCGTCGACCGGTATCTACGGGCGCCCCTGGGGGACTCGATCCCCTTCTTCCGGCGGATCGAGGCGGCAGGCTCGCTCCGCGCCTCTCTCCGCGCGACCCGGACGAAGGGAGGGACGGAGCTTCGGGGACGCCTCGAGACGAAGGACGCGCGCGTCTCGGGCACCGGCGGGAGCGCCGAGGTCGAGGGGCTCGACCTCGACCTCCCGGTCGCTCTCGCGTGGGGTCCCCCGGGGCCGGACGGCGTGCGGCCGCTGACCGGGGAGCCGGGGCGGGGCGGCCTTCGCTTCGACCGCGCGGCGGCGGGCGGCCTCGAGATCCCCGCCGCGGCCACCGCCCTCGAGGTGCTGGCGGACTCGGTCTCGCTCGAGGGATCGCTCGCGATCCCGATTCTCGGCGGCGAGGTCGAGTTCGAGCGGCTTCGGCTCGTCGACCTCCTTCGGCCGTCCCGTCACGTCGAGACCGGAGTCCTGCTCTCGGGGCTCGATCTCGGCGAGGCGTCCCGCTCCCTCGGCTTCCTCCCCCTCGAGGGGACCCTCGAGGGCTACCTCCCGTCGGTCCGGATCTCCCCCGCGGAGCTGAGCGTGGTCGGCGGCGGGGAGATCTCGATCTTCGGCGGGACCGTGCAGATCGGGGACATCTCGGGACAGGACGTCCTGTCCCGGTACCCGAAGCTGACGTTCTCGGCCTCGTTCTGGAACGTCGATCTCGGCCGCCTGACCCGGAGGTTCGACTTCGGCGAGATGACCGGCACGCTCGAGGGGCACGTGAGCGACTGCTCGCTGTTCCGCGGCGTGCCGGTGCGCCTCGAGGCCGAGGTCCGGACCGTCGAGCGCCCCGGGGTCCCTCGGAGGATCAACGTGAAGGCGATCAACAACATCGCGATCCTGGGAACCGGCGGGCGCGCCAACGTGTTCGATCGCGGGATCCACCGGTTCCTCGACGAGTACACCTACGAGGCGCTCGGCATCCGCATGAGCCTCGCGAACGACGTGTTCCTGATGCG
>CAZPWK010000009.1:0-24111 GCA_964590285.1 uncultured Acidobacteriota bacterium
TGACCAGCAACTGCGTCTTGCGATGGAGCTTCGGCGCCCGCGCGACCGCGTCCTGCGCTGCCTCAAAAGCCGAGGGGGACTCCAGCGCGGACGAGTGTCCTTCTCGTCACGATCATGGGACCGGCGCCAGGTTGATCGGGAACGCCGACGGCATGATCCTGCGGGTCCAGGTGTCGCTTCCCTCCGGGCCTTCCTGGTTCCAGACCGCGTAGAACTTCGAGCCGTCCGGGCTCATGCGGATCTGGGCCTCGCCCTGCGCGTCGTCGCCCCGGGCCAGGTAGTCCCAGCGCTCCACGATCTCGCCGGCGTAGGTGCCGTCGCTGTCCGGGTTGACGTCCCAGAGGCGCTTGTAATAGGTCTGGCCCCTGTCCCGGGTGAAGGTGTAGTAGAGGTCGGCGGGCACCGCCGCCGCTTCCTCGTCGTCGTCGCCGTGGGCCATCGCCACGTTGGTCGCGGTTCCGAATGCCACGTAGAAGACGTTGCCGTTGTAGACGTCCTCGGGATAGGGGCTTCCCGCCGTCGTGCTCGGGGGAGCGACCAGCCGCGGCTCGATGACCGTCAGCTTGTTGTTCTTGAGCAGCGACATGTTGCGTCCGGGCTCGTACTGGCCGGGCGCGTAGCAGGTCGTCTCCTCGTACGTGTCCTTCCGCTCGGCGTCGTCCTCCGAGATCACGTCCGTGTAGTCCTTCCAGATCTGGGTGTGGCAGACCTCGCCGGCGCCCGCCGGGTCGGCCGTCCAGGTCGCGCCGCCGTCGAAGGAGCGGCGGATGTAGAGGTCGTACTTGTCGTGCGCGTTGCGCGACGCGGCCCAGTTGGGCGTGTGGTCGTACGCGAGGTAGATGTCGTTGCCCCGCAGGACGCCGCGGTGCGCGCGGGCGTCGTCGTACGGGTTCGTCCAGCTCGCGTCGGACAGGTTCGCCCGGTACTGGGCGTGCTTGACGACCTTGATCGCCTCGCCGCTGGCATCGGCGTCCTGGTCCGGGTTGTACCAGTACTCGGTCGGCGTGACGGAGCTCAGGTTCTGCGCGCCTTCCACGCACACCGTCTGGCCGCTCTCGGCGGTCCGGAACGCGCCGCACACGAAGTTGGCGGCGGCGTACGGGTTGCCGGCCGACTTCTTGATCCGCCGCATGAAGATGTCCGACGGGCGTCCCTTCCCCTCCTCGCCCTGCTTGTAGACCATCACCAGGACGGTCCCGCTGGACCCGGCCTGGCCGGCGGACTGCACCAGCATCCGCGGCCTGCGGGCGTTCTCGTAGGCGAGCTGGGGCCGCCCCTGCCAGTCGAGAACCCGCTGGCCGTACTCGTCCACCAGGTAGAGCAGGTTCCCGGCGGCGTCGCGGGCCGGCAGGTTGACGATGAAGCCGCCGCTGGCCTGGTTCGGGGCGCCGAAATCGAAGCTGTGGTAGATGACGTTCTTCCCCTCGTCGGGGCTCGTGGTGTCTCCGTACGGGAGCTCGCCGGTGTGGTCGGGCGTGCCGCCGCCGACCCCCTTCGTCTCCTCGTAGGCGATCGCGATCCAGGCGCTCGGCGTGCCGTCGGCCTTCGTGTAGGGCATGAAGCTGACGTTCGGGCGGGAGGCGCCGGTGTCGCCGTCGAGCAGCCGGCCGTCCTCGGTGACGCAGACGTGCTTGGTCTCCCCCTGCTCGTTCACGAAGGAGTGGAAGGCGGTGCAGAGCCCCGGCTGCACGTAGCAGTAGCGGTGCGTTCCGGCGTGCTTGCCCTCCTCGTCCATCAGCGGGATGTAGTTCCCGCTGGCGTCGCGGACCGGCAGGCCGTCCTCGCCCAGCTCCACCATCAGGTTGTCGGTGTTGCAGGCGTCGTTGTCGGTCAGCCGCATCGGCAGCGAGAACGGGACGAGCGCCATCGGCCGGTTGGTCGTCCACTCGGGATCGTCGAAGGAGTGCTCCGGGTCGCCGTTCGGCGAGAACGTCTCGTCGATCGCCTGGAAGTCGCTCCACTTGACGAAGCTGTACCAGATGTCCGTCTTGTGGTTCGTCGTCGCGCCGCTCCAGCCGGCGCCGGGGCCTTCCGCCTCGCCCGGGCGCACGCCGTCGGGGTCTTCCTGCCAGACGATCGCGAAGCCGACGTTCTTGGCCCCGTTGGCGGCGATCTGGTAGACGTCGCGCTCGCCGGAGGTCAGCCGCTCCGGCTTGCGCCAGGAGATCTCGGCGGTGACGGGGTCCACCGTCCCGCGGGCGACCCAGAGGCAGTAGTAGGGGAGCTCTCCGACCTCGGGGAAGCCGTCCTCGGTGTAGTCGTGGGAGCGCTGCGGCCCCCCGACGCCCCAGACGTCGTCCGCGTAGTACGGGTTCGGCGTCACGCCGTCCTCGAGGACCGGCTCGCGGGAGTACAGCGGCCGCCCGCCTCGGCAGAACTTGCTCTGCCAGACGGCGATGGCGTAGTTCTCCTTGACCGAGAGGATCGGCTTCTTCGTGTCTCCGTAGTACGGCTGGCCGTCGGCCAGCGTGAACGAGCTCAGGTCCGCGGTGCGGGAGAGATTCGTCCGCTTCCAGGTCTTCCCGTCGTCGCGCGAGATCGCGGCGAAGGTGTCGGACGCGCCGGTCTCCGGGATCTGGTCGGCGTAGAGCGCGACCAGAGGCTTGACCGTCGTCCGGTTGTACAGGAAGTTCCCGTTCTCGTCGTAGTAGTCGATCCCTCCGGCGACCGGCTCCTCGTTGGCGGCGGTCGCGGGGACGAGAACCGGCATCATCTCGAGCTTGGCCTTCGCGCTCGCCATGGCCGGCGTCTTGGAAACGTTCCTGCGGGCCATCTCCGAGCCGACCGAGCGCTCGAGGTTCTCGACGGCGTCCTCGGCCGAGACGAGCTGGAGCGGCGCGATCGTCGCGCAGGCGGCCTGCGTCGCCTGGAGCACGCTCTCCACGAGGGCGTCGTCGGAGAAATCGAGCCCCGAGAGGCCGTGGCTCGAGAGGGCGACGTCGAGGCAGCTCTCGATCGCCGGCGTGATCGTGATCCCCGGCTGGGGATCGGCGTCCGCGTCGAGGCTCTGCAGCAGGCGCGCCATGTTGACGACGCGTGGGTCCGAGACGTCGGACGACTCGAAGAGGTTCAGCGGCGAGATCCGGTCGTCGGCCTCGGTCGTTCCGAGAATGAGGCTGCCGACGGAGAGCCGGACCTGCTCGCCGGGGAAGTAGTTGAACCCGCCGGCCGAGTCGGTCCTGCCGAAGAACGTCTGCGTGACGGCGGTCAGGCCGGCGACCGGCGAGTCCACGAAGTGGCCGCGGCGCGGGTGAGCGAGATTGTACAGAAAGTACCAGCCCCAGGGAGCGGTCCCGACCGGGATCGCGTCCGGACCGGCGTGGGCCCAGGCCTCCTCGGTGGCGACGACGTTACCGTAGGCGTCGAGCTGAACCAGCCCGATCTTGATGGCCACGTACAGCGTCCGCGGCCTCGTGCCCCAGGTCCAGCCGAGGTCGTCCTCGAGGTCGAACTCGAAGCCGCAGTCCGCGACCGGGGTCGCGAAGTCCGTTCTGCGAAACTCCCGGTAGACGGGCTTGCCCTTCTTGTCGAGCGGCACCGGGTTCGTGGACACCCAGACCTTGGTCTCGTAGACCTTCCACGGCTGGTCCGGGCCGACGGAGATCTCGGTGACGAGCTTGCTCCCCTGGTCCACCCCCTGGTTGTCGATCCACTTGCCGGTGTTGTAGATCCCCAGGGAGCCGACGTACTGGCCGTCCTCGGAAAGGAAGCCGACCTCGTCTTTCCCCGGGCCGACGTCCGCCACCGCCATGGACACGGACGCGATCAGAAACGCGGCCATCCAACCGAAACGCCTCATGGTTTCCCCCTCTGCGAGTTGCCTGTGTCTGTCGGTGCCCCCACTTGTCGCTTCGGAAGATGGCACGAAACGTGCCAGGTTCCGGCAAGTTTTGTAACTTTAAGAAATCGCGAGTCGAACCGGCGTGACCCATCTCAAAAGAGACGTGCCGATCGTTGCGACCGCGCAGCGATGGGCTTCCAAGGAGGGCGCCGATCGCTGCGGCGGCGCAATGACCGGGGGGCTTGGAGGGTCTCGCCGATGCGGTTCTCGACCCGGGACGCGACGAAATCCCCGGGAGAAGCGTCACCTTGCCGTCGCACTCTCGAGTCCCGCAGCGGCTCTCGAGGGCAACGCTGCACCGATGCAGCGGTGCGATCGGGGCGGCCCCGCTGTTCTCAGCCGGAGCGGCGCTTCCGGCCGTCCTGGGCGGGCATGGAGAGGCCCAGCCTCCTGGCGCGGCGCCACAGCGTCGTCGGGTGGATTCCGAGCTCGTCCGCCGCGGCACGCCGGTTCCAGCGGTTCCGCTCCAGCGCGGCCAGGATCAGCTGCCCGTGCAGCACGTCCACCGGCGCGTCGCGCCGCGGATCGTTCGTCCCCGCCGGCCAGAGCTCCTCCGGCAGGTGCTCGAGCTGGATGACGCCCTTCGAGCGGAGCACCGAGGCGTGCTCGACGATGTTCTGCAGCTCCCGGACGTTGCCGCGGAACGGGTGCGACATCAGGACGTTCATCACCTCGGGAGAGACGCCGTCGATCTCGCGGCGATGCTGCTCGTTGAGGCGCGCGATCATGTGGTCGACGAGGGCCGGGATGTCCTCGCGCCGGTCCCGGAGCGGCGGCAGAGTCATCCGGACGACGTTGATCCGGTAGAACAGGTCGCGGCGAAAGAGGCCGCGCTCCACCAGGTCCGCGATCTTCTTGTTGGTCGCGGCGATCACCCGCACGTTGACGTCGACCGGTCGCGTCCCTCCCAGGGGCTCGATCGTCCGCTCCTGCAGGACCCGCAGCAGCCGCGCCTGGAGAGCGGGGGAGACGTCGCCGACCTCGTCGAGGAAGATCGTCCCTTCGTCGGCCAGCTCGAACTTGCCGGGCCGGTCGCGGCGCGCGTCGGTGAAGGCGCCCGCCTTGTGGCCGAAGAGCTCCGACTCGAGAAGGGTGTCCGGGATCGCCCCGCAGTTGACGGTGATCAGGGGGTGGTTGCGCCTGGGACTGAGCTCGTGGATCGCCCGCGCCAGGATCTCCTTGCCCGTCCCGCTCTCCCCCTCGATCAGCACCGTGCTGTCGCTCTCGGCGACGATCGGGAGCAGGTCGAACACCCGCTGCATCGCCACGCCGTTGCCGACGATCCCCGCCCTCGCCCCTTCGCTCGACCTCTCGTCGCGGAAGACCTCCATCAGGCTGAGATCGCGAAAGGTCTCCACTCCACCGACGACGCGGCCCTCGGAGTCCCGGAGCACGCTCGCGGAGAGGTTGACGGGAATGCGCTCTCCCTTCGAGTTGGGGATGTAGATCGCTCGCATGAGCACGGGGCGCCCCGTGTCCATGGCCCTGCGCAGGCCGCAGCCGTACTGGCAGATGCTCGACTGGAAGACGTCGCAGCAGGGCCGTCCCATGACGTCCTCGCGTCGCATTCCCGTGATCTGCTCGGCGGCCCGGTTGAAGAACGTGATCCGCCAGTCGGTGTCCACCGTGAAGACTCCGTCGGCGACGCAGTCGAGCACGGCCTGGGCCCGCTCGCAGTCGATGGTCTTGCCCTTCAGGCTCGAACCGACGGGTTCCACGAGACTTTCCCCACCCCCTGTGTCCATTTTAGCATGGGGCGCCCCGGCCGTCCGCTCGACGGCCGCTTCCCAGGATGGTTCGGGTGGACGGTTCGCGCTACCATGGCGCCTCGATACGAGAAACGGGGTCGGTGGCATGAAGAGGATCGGCATCATCATCTGCGACCGCTACTCGACCTGCGCGGGAGGGAAGTGCCTGCGCTCCCTGCGGAACCGGGAAGGAGCGTTCGCCGCCTACGAGGGAGAAGAGGTCGAGCTGGTCGGCTTCACGACCTGCGGGGGGTGCCCCGGGGGGAACGTCGAGTACGCGCCCGCGGAGATGAAGAAGAACGGCGCGGACGTCGTCCACCTGGCGACCGGCCTCGTCGTCGGGTACCCGCCCTGCCCCCGTCTGGACGCCTTCCGTCACTTCATTCCCGCCAAGTACGGTCTCGAGGTCGTGATCGGCACCCACCCGATCCCGGAGAACTACCGCGCCACCCACGAGCGGCTGGGAACCTGGCGGTCGGTCGAGTGGCAGGAGCGCATCCGGGCGGTCCTGACGGACGAGAAGACCCGCAGGGCGTACGACTGACGGGAGAGGCGCCGCGGGCGGGCCGCTCCGCCCTCGCCCTCAGCGCTGGAAGGCGTACGAGACCTTCAGGAACAGCTCGCGGCCGGACGGCTCGAGGCTCCCTTCGGGATCGATCGTCCTGTCGTCGCCGTAGCCGACGAACAGGACCGACTGCCAGTTGAGCTTGTAGGAGAACAGCGCGGAGGCCGAGAAGTCGCCTTCCTCGGCGGGCACGGGGAACCCGTACAGCAGCGGGTCCCGAACCGTTCGGCTCCACTGGCCGATCAGCCTGAGAAAGCTCCGCGCGCTGAAGGTCCAGACCGCCTTGACCCGCTCCGCGCTCGCCGTGAACAGGCGCCGCCGGGGGGCGGACGCCTCGGGCCGGACGTCGAGCCAGCGGTGCTCGGCGTCGAGCCGGACGGCCAGGCGGTCTCCGGCGCGGAGCGTGGCTCCGAGGGCGAAGCTGGCGCCGTCTCCCGGCCTCTCGTTCTCGAAGTCCAGCTCCTCGCCGACGATTCCTCCGAGGGTCAGGTCCGACACCGCCCGCGAGGGGCTGGCGCGGAGCTCGAACCGGAGCTGCCGCCTCGGGTGGACCTCGGCCCCCGCCTTCATCCGATCCAGGTACGCCCAGACGCGGCCGTACGAGTTCCATCGGCCGTGCGCCTCAGCGCCGCCGGCGAAGAGGCGCCTCAGGAGCGCCCCGTCGTGGTCCTCGAGGTGGTTGACCATCGCGAAGATCCTCGCGCGCGAGAAGAGCCCGGCCGGGTACCACGTACGCCCCGTCTCGGCGTACCCCTCGCGAAAGCCGACCTGCGGGACGAATCCGCAATCCGCCCGGAACCCGGTGCCGAAGATCTTCGTCTGCGCCGAGACGTCGAAGGTCCGGGTCGAGCGCGCCCACCAGAAGTCGGCGCCGGCCCCGGAGAGGCTCCGGCCGTCCCAGGACTCCTCGAGGTCCGTCCGGTCGGGCGTCCTCGTCGCGCTGAACAGGATCTGGCCGGAGAGGACGTTCTCGTCGTCGGGACGCCACTGGAAGTCCGGGCCCGCGACCCGGTTGAACCCGCCCCCCGCGATCTCGCGGTCGGTCGCGAGGAAGCTGACGAACGAGCGCCCGAGGTCGCGGCGGACGCGGGCGACGACGAACGTGGAGGAGAAGTCCTGGGGGGCCAGCGAGGAGAACTCCGGGCCCGGGAGGATGACGCTCCCGCCGCCGCGGTCCTCGCCGACGAGCGCCGTGTAGGCCAAGGTCCCCGCCTTGCCGGTCGCGCGCGTCCCCCATCTGGGGGAGGTCAGCGTGCGGGTGTAGACCGCGGGGATCGAGGTCGCGAACATCTCCGCCCCCTCGAGGAAGAAGGGGCGCTTCTCCGGGTAGAAGATCGCGAACCGCTCGTTGGCCGCGATCCTCGTGACGTCCGACTCGACCTGGGAGAAGTCGGGGTTCAGGGTCAGGTCGAGCGCGTGGTCGGGGCCCGGAATCCACTTCGCGTCGAGGCCGGCCGTCCCGTCCGAGCGCCGGTCGTCGAGGGGGCTCCCCGGCCCCGCGACCGGCTCCGCCTCGGCCCGGGCCGAGGCGTACGGGGCCACGACGAGGTGGTCCCCGGAGGGGAGATCCTCGAGTCCGGTCATCGGGTGCTCGTGGCAGATGAAGCACGAGCTCCCCCGGGGAAGCGCCGTCGAGAACATCTCGAAGCGGTCCTCCCTCGGGTAGTTGCGGAACAGCAGGACGCCCCAGGTCTGCGGTCCCGAGCCGTCGTACCGGAGCGAGGAGAAGGGGATCCGGATCTCCAGGACCCATCCGTCCTCGGTGATCCGCCCGGCGGAGTCCCAGTGGAAGTCCGGGGACGGGTCCTCGCCGCCCGCGGCGTCGTCCTGGATCGCGTCGTACTGGATCCCGCGGGGCGTCGCGAGGAACAGGACCGCGGTGCGCCCGTCGAAGCGGCTGTCGAGGACGATCCCCCCGTAGTCGATGCTCTCCGAGATGGCGTCCCGGTCGGAGTACGGGGCCCGGATGCTCGAGGGGTCGGGATCGGAGAACTCGAACCCGGCGTAGAGGTACCGGTCGTCGTAGGCGAGAAATCCGACGCTCCGGACCTTGGGGGCGACGTTCTCGCCGGGGTTCGTCTCGTACCAGCCGTCCACGCGTGCGGCGCCCGTCCACCCGGCTTCGGACAGGTCCCCGTCCACCGAGATCGGGGCGGAGGCCCGCGGGACGCGGATCTCGGGGCCCCGGGCGGGCTCCTCGGCGGAGGAGACGGCGGCGAGCCCGAGCGCGATGCAGGCCGGAAGGAGGATCGTGGGTCCCGGGCTCCGGCGTCTCACTCCCATTCCTACGCGGCGGAGACGCGCCGGTTTCTCCTCACTTCCAGTTCCTCTGCACGAAGGCGTCGACCTCCGGCAGACCCCCCTGCAGGATCAGGTAGCCGTTGTGCGGCTCTCTGGGGGTGATCTCGTGGTTGACCGGCGTGGTCATCATCTCGCGGATCCGGACGGGGTCGTCGGTCTGCCCCAGGACCCACGCGAGCTTCATGTACGCCGTCTCGGGCAGCATGTTGTCGAGCGGGATGATGCCGAGATCGAGCAGGTCACGCCCGGTGTCGTACACGTACATCTGGACGAATCCCCACAGCGTCTGCACCGTCATCACGACGGTCATCCCGGCTCGAACGGCGCGTCGGATCGCGGGGTAGATCGGCTTGTTGACGTGGCCGAGCCCGGTGCCGGCGATGACCAGGCCGCGGTAGCCCAGGTCGGTCAGGGCGTCGACGATGTCGGGGTTGAAGTTCGGATAGTAGTACTGGATCGTGACCTTTTCCTCGAACGCCGGCGTGATCCGCGGCACCCGGGCCTTGTCCCGCTTCAGGAAGTCGTCGGTCAGGTAGGTGAAGTGGCTGCCGGAAGCGCCGGCGTACCGGCTCACCGTCGCCAGCGGGGTGGCGCCTACCGTGCGGAACGTCGAGCGGTAGCTGGAGTGCATCTTGCGACACCGGGTGCCGCGGTGCAGCAGATCGTAGTTGTCCGAGGTGGGGCCGAACATGCACAGCATGACCTCGGCGATGTCGCACTCGGACGCGGTCCGCACGGCGTCCATCAGGTTGAGCGCCGCGTCGGAGGACGGCCGGTCGGAGCTGCGCTGGCTGCCGACCAGCACGATCGGCACCGGCGAGTTCTGCACCATGAAGCTGAGGATCGCGCCGGTGTGGGCCATCGTGTCGGTGCCGTGGCCGACGACGATTCCGTCCACGCCGCGCGCGATCTCCTCGCCGATCGCGACCGCGAGCGCCTTGTACTGCTCGGGGCCCATGTTCTCGGAGAAGACGCCGAACAGCTTCTTGGTCGTCAGGTTGGCGATGTCCGCGAGCTCCGGGACCGCGCCGTACAGCTCGCCGGGAGTGAACGCGGGGATGACGGCCCCGGTGCGGTAGTCTAGGCGGCTCGCGATCGTCCCGCCGGTCCCGAGCAGGGTGACGTTCGGCTTGCGCGGGTCGAACGGGAACTCCTTCTCCGGGATCTTGTAGACCGCCTTCCGGTAGCCGGTCTCGCGGGCCGAGGCGACGCGGTCGGCGGCGATGCCGACGTTGTAGCCGTTGAACAGCTTGACGACGACGTGGAGGTCGTCGGCGGTCTCGCTGCGGGGCAGGATGACGCCGCAGAACGAGGATCCCTCGTCGTTGACGATCTCGACCTCGCTCCAGACGCCGATCGCGTAGCGGTCCAGGAGCTCCCGGGCGGGGCCCCGGTACCCCTGCAGCCGGTCGGCCCTCTCGCCGATCGGAACGCTCATCGCGCCACCTCCTCGAGCCGGCCGCGCACGTAGTCGGCGACCTCCCGGGCCGGCGCCCGGCCCCGGAGCATCGCGACCGCCCGCCCGACGAGGCAGCGAAGGCGCTTGTCCCCGCGGACGGCCGCCGTCTCCGGGCAGCCTTCGAGGATCCGGCCCGCTTCCTCCCGCCAGCTCTCGCGCGGCTCGAGCGCGATCCCCTCCGCCGCGGCCGCGGCCTCGGCGGCGCCGCCGTCCCTCGCGACCCGGGCGGCGACGGCGGGGATCGCCTCCCGGGGGATGCGGCCCGCGGCGTACAGGTCGAAGATCGCCACCCACTCGGCCGCCTGGAGTCTCTCGACCGGGACGCCCGCGCGCCGGAGCGCGCGGCCGCGCTGGCCGATCTCGATCGCCGCGACCAGCCCGTCCGCGCCGGTCCTCGCGACGACCTCGTCGACGATCTCCGCTCCGCCGCGCCGGATCAGCCAGCGGCAGGTCTCCTCGGGGACGCGCCACCTCACGTACCGCTCGATCCGGTCCCAGGGAGCGGGGCGGAGCCGCGCCTTCAGCGCGGCGACGCGCTCCGCGGTGACCCGGGTCGGAGGCGAGTCGGTGTCGGGATACATGCGGTCGGGCCCCGGCAGGATCCGCTCGAAGGTCGTGAATCCCCCGGTCAGCGCCTGGCGCGTCTCCTTCGGGATCCCCACGGAGGCGTCGGCGAAGCGCAGGCGGATCTCCTCGGCGGCGGTGCGGCAGTCCTCCTCGGGGCCGAAGACGAGGAAGAGGTCGTCCCGCTCGCCGGGCCGCACGCGCTTGCGCAGCCGGTCGAGCGTGCGGTGCCGGTCGGGGAACTCGGGGAGCGCGGCGGCGGAGAGCACGATCGGGGGCTCGTCGAGGCAGGCGATCACCCGGATCCGCCCCGACAGCTCGTCGAGGAAGGCGGTGTCCGGCTGGGTCGGGTGCTGGGCCAGCCCGGCGGCGCCCTCGACCCGGACGGCGAACACGCGGCCGCCGCCCTGGCGCGCGCGGCGAAGGAAGTCGAGGTCGGTGTCGGCGAAGACGTCGGAGACGTCGAGGGGGTGCGCGCGGATCGCGCCGGGGGAGTCCATCCCCCTCCGGTGCATCTCCTCGCGCAGGGCGAGCAGGTTGACCTGGCGCACCGCCTCGTTGTGGACGAGGCGGACCGCGTGCCCGGCGCGCGGGACCCCCTTGATCTCGACCCGGCTCCCGCCGCGGACCGACACGTTGACGTCCTGGCGGCTGGCGCCGATGCCGGTCCTCACGCGCCCCGTCGAGCGCGCGGTCAGGCCGCAGAGCAGGATCGCGTCCCGCACCTCCTCGGGCGTCCTGAGGTCGGCCCCGGTCACCGTCTCGGTCAGGGGCATCCCCAGCCGGTCGGTGCGCCAGACGATCTGGTGCCCCTTGTCCCGGACCTCGCGGCAGGAGTCCTCCTCGACGCTGACGTGGGTGATCGACAGCCTGCGGCCGCGGAAGGGAAGCCACCCGTTGACGCCGATGATCGCCGTGCGCTGGAAGCCGGTCGGGATCGAGCCGTCCAGGTACTGCTTCCGGGCGATGTGGATCTCGTCGATGATGTCCATGTTCATCATCAGGCAGAGCTCGATCGCCACGTCGATCGCTTCCTGGTTGACGAGGAAGGGCGGGGTGTCGTCCATCTCGTAGGTGCAGACGTTGAGATGGTTGAGGAGGTAGACGATCTCCTTCTTGGTCTTGAACTCCATCAGCGCGGTGCCGTCGTACTCGCCGAGCTCCGACAGCGTCGGCCGCATGTGCCGCAGCACCTCGCCGTCGTGGGTCGTCGTGTAGAGCCCCGACGGGCACCGGCAGAACAGCTTGTGCCGGGTGAGAAGCTGCTGGTGCACCTCGAGGCCGGAGATCAGCCCGACCGCCTCGTAGTCCAACCGTTCCGTCATCCGACGACCCCCGAGCGGGCAAACGCCCGGGGCAGGATTGCGCCGGGATGGCGCGCCGTCAAGGGCGGGGACGGAGGAGCGGGGCGGGCCGCCCGGCGGGCGTTACGGCTGCCGGCGCATCCCGACGCCGACGAGGAGCCACGCGACGGCGAGGAGCGCGAAGCCGACCGCCCCCGGGACCATCGCCTCGGCGAGCCCCGCCAGGAGCATGTCCGGGGTCGGCGTCGCGCCGTCCCGGGCCACGTGGGCCGCCCGCGAGAGCGACATCGCGAGCCCTGAGACCATCGCGGCGGTCGAGGCCAGGATGACGGCCAGCGAGAGAGGCCTCAGCGTGGCCAGCTTCGCCTCCGCGGGACGCGCGGCGAACGAGATCCCGAGCCACAGGGCGGCCAGCCCGACGACGAGCGTGAATGCCAGCATGGAGAGTCCGAGTACCATGGTGTCCTCCTCGTGCTCGGAGGTACAACGCGCGGGGCGAGCGGGCGTGACACCGGCCCCGCGTCACGATCGCCGGCCCGGAGCGTTTGGAATCACGTGGACCAGGAGACCGAGCGGGAACTCGTCGCCCGCCTGCGCGCGGGGGATGCCGGGGCGTTCGACGCGATCTACGACGCCTACCGGCCGCGGCTCCACGCCTACCTCCTCCGGATGGCCCGCCGCGGCGACGTCGCCGAGGATCTGCTGGAGGAGACCTGGCTCCGGCTGATCTCGCACCCGCCCCCGGACGGCCCCGAGACGAGGCTGGCCGCCTGGCTCTTCACGGTCGCCCGCAACCTGTTCGTCAGCTGGAGCCGATGGCGCCTGCTCGACGCCGAGCGGATCGGCGAGCTGGCGCGGATCACCCTGCACGCCGCGCCTCCTCCGGGGCCGCTCGAGGAGCTCTCCCGGAGCGAGCGGGAGAGGGCCCTCGAGAGGGCTCTCGCACGTCTCCCCGCCCGGTCCCGCGAGGCCCTGATCCTCGTCGGAATCGAGGGGATGGCGCCCGCGGAGGCGGCCGCGGTCTGCGCCGTCCGGCCGGAGACGATGCGGGCGCGGCTGATGCGCGCGCGGCGGCTCCTGGCCCGCGAGCTGGGGGAGGCGGAGAGGAAGGAGGGACGATGAGGACACCGGAAGATCTCGATTCGCGGAGCGACCCGGCGACGGCCGGCCTGGCCTCGCTCCCGCTCCCCGATCTCGGGGCCGGGGCCGCCACCCGCCTGCGGGCCCGCTGCCGCGCCGCCCTGGCGGCGCGCGGCGGGCGCGGGGGAGCGGATCGCAGGCTCTACGACCGGGTGATCGAGCCGGCGGCGGTGGCGATCCTCGGGGGCGGCGTGCTGATCGCGACCCTCCTGCGTGCCGTCGCGATCCTGGCGGCCGGGGCGTGAGGAAACGGGACCCGACCGTCACGCGCATCGCGGCCCCTCCTCCGCGTTCCGGCGCCCGAGGAGCGCGGCGACTCCCGCCGCCGCCAGCAGGAGCACGATTCCATCCATCGGCTGCCGGTAGCGCCCCTCGTAGCCGACGACGTAGTGGACGAGCGGGAAGAGGGCGAGAGGGATCAGGATCGCCGCCCGCCGGGGAACGCTCAGCAGGGGGAATGCCCGCCAGGCTCCGAGCGCGGCCAGGAGGGTCAGGATGCTCGTCCACAGCGCGAGCAGCCCGTCGTCCACCGGCCCGAACCAGAACTGAAGGAAGCGCAGGCCGGTCAGCCGCAGGAACTCGCCGGGATGGGAGCGGATCCACGCGGTCGCCTCGCGTCCGGCCGCGCGCATGTACGGGAGCTCGCCGAGCCTCTGGACCTTCCGCGCCTCCTCCTCGTTCGTGCGGGGGTGGCGCTCGGTGCCGCCCTGGGCCGACCGATCGAGGTTCGCTCCGGCCCCCTCGTGGTTTCCCATCCGCAGCTCGAGGCCGAAGTTGCTCCGCATGAAGAACAGGCCTCCGAGGGCCTCGTGGTTGCGCCAGGTCCAGGGCACGCAGGCGAGCACCATGCCGGCGACCGCGAGCGCCGTGCGCCGGCGCGCGCGCCCCCGGAGCCAGAAGAGCTCGAAGGCGGCGAGGCCGAGCGCGACGGGAAGGAGGGACGGCACGACGTGGAACGCGAGACCGATCGCGAGGCCGAGGAGGAGCGAGCCGGCCGCCGTCGCGCTCCGCTCCTCCCACCGCCGCAGGAACGCGGCCATCATCAGGCCGATCGCGATCGCCGCCGGCGCCTCGACGTAACCCGGCATCCGGGGGATCGCCGCTCCCACGAGCCCGCCGAGGAGCCCGGCTCCCCGCGGGAGCCCGAGCCGCCCGCCGAGCCAGGGGAGCATGCCGAACATCGCTCCGTGGCACGCGATCAGGATCAGCCAGACCGTGTAGCCCGCGGCGAGCGTCGGTCCGAGCAGATGGTAGACCCCGGCGATCAGAAAGGGGTGGAACGGGGGCATGTGGGCGGTCTTGCCCGTCGGCAGGCAGTAGGGGTCGGCGAACTCGCCCCTCTCGTACAGCGACATCGCCACCGCGGTGACCTCCCACCGCGTGTGCGGCCGCACGAGGTCGGTGCGGAGCCTCGTCAGGAGGAAGCCGTGGATCCCGACGTGGACCGCGAAGACGAGGAGGAAGGCGCGCCACGGCGCCGCGGCGAGCCGGGGGATCGATGCGGAAGGCCGCGCGCCGTCGCTCACCGGTCGCTCTCCGCGTTCAGGGCCGCCCGCCCGCCGCGCGCCTCATGCGCGCCAAGAGGTCGGCGAAGCGCGGATCCCCGCGGAGCGAGGCGAACCACGGATCCCGCGCCAGGTACTCGTGGTCGGTGTCGCCGAGCGACAGGTCCCGCTCGAGCGCCTCGAGCGCATCGTCGGGACGCCCCGAGAGCGCGCGGGCGCCCGCCAGGTTGTAGAAGACGACCGGGTCCTGCGGCTTCCGGAGGGCCGCCTCGGCGCAGACCTCGAGCGCCCTGGGGAGATCGCGGGTCTGGAGGCAGGCGTCGCACAGGTTGATCACGGCCCCGGCGTACGCGTCCGGGTCCGCGAGAGTACCCGGCCGCGCCCGCAGGTCCCGCCAGAGCGAGATCTCGCCCTCGAACTGCTCCCTCGCCTCGGCCAGGAGCCGCGGGTCCGGCTCCTCCGCCAAACGGTGCTGCTCGGCCAGGCTGGCGCCGAGGTTCACGCGAGTCCACGGCTTCCCCGGATCCAGCCGCAGGCTTCGCCGCGCCGCGCTCTCGGCGCCCCGGAAGCTCTCGAGCGCGCGCTCCTTCCGCCCCTCGTACAGCGCCCGTCGTCCCACGACCAAGAGACCGTCGGCGAGCGCCTGCAGGACGATCGCATTGTCGGGCAAGATCCGTGCGGCCGCCTCGACGTGGCCGCGGCCCTCCTCCATCTCGCCTCCCCGGATCAGGAGGAGCCCGAGGTTCAGCCGCGCCACCGCGTCTTCCGGATCGATGGCGGCGGCGCGGGCGTAGTCTCGCTCGGCCCCTTCCAGGTCGCCGAGCCTTCTCCGACTCGCCGCTCGACCGAGGATCGCCTCGCTCGCGGCCGGCTTCCTCCCGATCAGCTCGGAGTACAGCTCCACGGCGCGCGCGTGGTCTCCCCGGCCGGCAGCGAGCATGGCGTCCAGGTTCAGCTCCTCGTCCCCCGGCTCGCCGGACCGGTGTCGCTCCGCCTGCCGCGACGCCCGTTCCGCCTCCGCCGGCCGGCCCACCTGCTCCAGGACGAAGGCGTGCAGGCGGTGGACCGAGGCGTTCTCGGGTTCCAGGCGGACCATCCGGGCCATGGACTCCAGCGCGGCCTGCCTCGCGACGGAGACCGCCGGATCCGCCGGGGCCCGCTCCTCGATCTGTTGCGCGAGGTAGAGCGCGTTCAGGGCGCGCTCGCGCAAGGCGAAGAGGTTGTCCGGGTCGATCCGGAGGATTCGCTCGGCGTCGTCGAGCAGCAGCCGGTGGTCCCCCCGGTCGGCAAGGCGCATCTCGCGTCGGATCTCCTCGACGGCGGAGCCGCGCAGCAGCCTCCGGTGTTCGACGGTGCGATGGGCCAGGAAGGCCAGCGCGGGGACGGCGACGAGAAGCGTGGCCGCCAAGGCGGCGTGCATCGGCTTGCGCCGGACCCACTTCGCCGTCCGCGCCGGCCAGCGGTGGGGCCTCGCCCGGACCGGGCGGAACTGGAGCACGTTCTCCAGGTCGTCGGCGAACGCGCGCATGCTCGCGTAGCGGTCGCGCGGGTCCTTCTCCAGCGTCTTCCCGATCACGACCTCGAGGTCGCGGCTGACGCGCTCGTTGAGCTTGCTCGGCCTGCGGGCCTCCGAGGTCAGGACCGCGTTCATGTAGAGCTGCTGCGTCTCGCCGGCGTACGGGGGGCTCAGCGTGAGCAGCTCGAACAGCGTGACGCCGAGGGCGTAGACGTCCGTCCGGGGCCCGATCTCCCGGTTTCGCCCGAGGATCTGCTCCGGCGCCATGTAGACGAGCGTGCCGAGGACCGCGCCCGCGGTCGTCATCCTCGTCGCCTCGGCATCGAGGGCCAGGCCGAAATCGGCGATCTTGACGATCCCAAGCTCGCGGTCGAGCAGCAGGTTCATCGGCTTGACGTCGCGGTGGACGACGCCGCGACGGTGGGCGAATTCCAGGCCGCGCGCCGCCTCGATGACCCGCCGGATCGCCCACTCGACGTACGCGCGGCTTCCGAACTCGAGGCCCAGGCCGTCGTCCCGCCCCCAGCGCCGCATGTTGCCGATCACGTTCTGGAGCGATCCGCCCGCGACCAGCTCCATCGAGTAGAAGCTCAGCTCCTCCCACTCGCCGCGCTCGAACACCTTCACGAGGTTCGGATGGTCGAGCTTGCCGCCGATCCATGCCTCGCGCTCGAACCGCCGGTCCGCCCTCTCGGAAGGGGCGTGGTGGCGGGAGAGCACCTTCAGCGCGACCTGGCGGTGCATCTCCTCCTGGTAGGCCTCGAAGACGGTTCCCATGCCCCCCGCGCCGATCTCCCGGATCACGCGGTAGCCGGCGATCCTGCGAGGGCCGGTGAAGTCGGGAGCGCCGGAGGGAAGCGCGGCTCCCGCCGAGGTTTCGGTGCAGTCGGGGCAGGCAAGCCCGCGGCCGGGCGAGGAGTGCCCGCAGATCGGGCACGTCCCGCCGGACGTCGTCGTCTCGTCGCCGGCCGTCATCGCGGGTGCACCGGCCTCAGTATCCCCCGGATCGGCCTCCGCGCGTCAGGGGCACTGCGAGTCGAGCACTCGAGCCGGCACCGCGCCCTCCGGCCCCAACGGCCCCTCTCCGGTCGCGTTCTCGCCGGTGACCAGGTAGAAGAACCCCGTCCCGGCCGCCGGAGAGTCCGCGTCCAGCGTGTCCGGCAATCCGTCCGCGTCGGCATCGGTTTCGATCCCGCAGGCCCAGGCGGTCATGTTCGAGGTCCGCACCTCGGGGTACGCGCCGAGGATCTCCATGGCGCCGCGGTAGACGTTGTAGAAGAGCGCGCGGTGGGGAACGGTCCACTCCAGCTCCGTTCCCGTGACCGTCGCTCGCAGCTTGAGGAGGACGACCTCGACCGGTGCGACCGGCGAGATCACGTAGCTTTCTCCCGCGTCGGTCGGCGTCGCCGCGAGCGAGTCGGCGAAGGGCGCGCCGACGAGCGCGTCGTCCACTCCGTCGGCGTTGACGTCGAATCCTCCGCCGACGGAGCTTCCCAGCGCGTCGCCCGCCTCGTACCCCTCGACGACGAGTCCCGGCACCGTCTCGCCGACGTCGGAGAGGAGCCGCTCGCCGGCCTCCGGGGCGGGGCTTCCGAACACGACGTACGCCTTGCCCGCCCCCGTCTTGCCGGGAAGCTCGGCGGCGGGGGCGCCGATCACGTAGTCGTCCACCCCGTCGTCGTTCGCGTCGCCGGCTCCCCCGACGACCAGGCCTCCGAGGGCGCCGTCGCCGCCCGGCGCGAAGTAGAAGGCGCCGAACGCCGTGACGGCGTCCTCCTCGCCGACGATGCGCGAGAGCTGTCCGCCGGGCTCGACCCTGGGCTTCGGCTCCAGTGTCGTGCTTCCCGACGTCGTCTTCGGCCCGTCGCCGGGGACGACCCACGCGACGTCGTTCCCGCCGACCAGGATGTCCGGCACGCCGTCCCCGTTCACGTCCACCGCCCCCTTGACCGACCGGCCGATCTCGCCGGACGGGGCGAGGCCCAGGAAGACGACGCCCAGGATCTGGGTGCCGGTGCCGTCGGCCACCCGCTCCAGCCGGATCACGCCCCCGGCCTCCGCCTTGGCGTCGAGATTCGACGTGCCGCCGTGGATCGCGTAGACGTACCCGGCCTCGACGATCGGGTCCCCGAACTCGTCGAGGGTCGTCGCGCCCGGGGCGCCGATCAGGAAGTCGTCGACCCCGTCGCCGCTGAGGTCCTGCCACCAGGAGACGGAAGCGCCCGCCCGGTCGCCGGCGGTCTCGCCGTAGAGCACCAGCCCGGGCACGGTCGAGCCGACGGCCGACAGGTCGACGATCCCAGGTCCGAGCGGCCCGTAGAGGACGTACGCCTTCCCGGCGCCCGTGCGCCCGAGCGGGCTGGCGCCGGGGGCTCCGACGATCAGGTCGTCGTGCCCGTCGTCGTTGAGGTCGCCGGCGAACGAGGCGGAGGTGCCGGCGAGGTCGCCCGCGGCCTCGCCGCGGATCAAGATCCCGCACAGCGTCGGCGATGCGCAGTCGTCCAGGGCGCCGAGGCCGAAGCTCGCCGGAGCCAGCTCGTCGAGACCGGAGTCGCCGAAGACGACGTAGACCGCCCCGGAGTCCGCCCCGTTGAAGCCCGAATGCGGCGCTCCGACGACGACGTCCTCGAAGCCGTCGCCGTCGAGGTCGCCCGCCAGGTCCACGGACTCGCCCGCCGACTGCTCGGCGACCTCGCCACCGTACGTCAGACTCGAGACGGCGCTCACCGCGGACTGCAGGCTCACGCCGCCGAAGATCAGCTCGACCTCGCCCGCGTCCACCAACTCGCCGACGTCCGCGTTGGGCGCGCCGATCACCAGATCGGAGATCCCGTCGCCGTTGACGTCGCCGACGACGGCGATCGAGTAACCGGACTTGTCGTTCGCGTCGTCGCCCGCGAGGATCGTCCCCGCGTGGTCCTCGCCGACGGTCTCGGCGGGGAGCGTACCGGAGGTCGCCGAGTTCGCGGTGTCGAACGTCGAGGAGAACGGCACGGCCGGGTTGCCGGCGAGGTCCCGCAGCGCGGTGGTCACGCGCACGGTGTAGTCCGTGTCCGCCGCCAGCGCGGCGTCGGGGTCGAAGGTGACGAGGAAGCCGTCGGCCGACACGAGCACGCGGCCGGACACCTTGATGCCCGCGGCGTCGAGGACGACCGCGGCGGGATCGGCGCTCTCCGGGTCCACGGCCTCGCTCAGGACCAGCACGACGCTGGTGCTCAGGGCGACGTCGTTTGCACCGTTCGCGGGGAGCACCGCGCTCACCGAGGGAGGGGTCCCGTCCGGCGCGACGGCCTCGACGAGGTCCGTCGCCGTGTTGGGCGAGTACTCCTGGGTCGCCGGCCGCTCCGAGACCGCGTCGATCGCGCTCCCGCCCGACTCGGTCAGGAGGGTGGCGAGAAAGGCGTTCGGGCTGCGGCTCGAGGCGTCCGCCGCCAGCAGCGCCGCGACGAAGTAGGTCTTCGGCAGACCGTGCCCGATCCGGACGTCCGGGTCGTCCGGCGTGAACGCGAGGGTCTGCGTCCCGTCGGTCAGCGTGTCCAGCGAGCAGACGGGCGCGTCCGTCCCGGGCTCGAAGGCGCCCGAGCCGTCGTCGAGGTAGAGGCGCAGGCCCTCGATCAGGGCGTTGGCCTCGACCGCGGTCAGCGGGTCGCCCGGAGCCTCCTCCAGCAGCAGCGCGAAGGTCGCGAGTTCGATCGGGGAGTCCCCCGCACGGCCGCGGTGGGTCGCCACGACCCGGAACAGGGCCGCCTCCCCGCCGTCGAGGACGGTTCCGGGGGCGACGTCCTCGGTCTCGAACGCGACCTGGCCGCCCCGGTTCTCGTACCAGGCGATCTTGTCGTCGAAGGTCGAGGCGGAGAGGATGTCGAGATCGCCGTCGTCGTCGAGGTCCCCGACTGCGACGCCGTACGGAAGATCGACGGCCGACGAGATCACCCGCCGGCTCCCGAAGTTCCCTTCGCCGTCGAGGTTCTCGTACCAGGCGATCGCGTCGTCGTTGAGCGAGGCGGAGACGACGTCGAAGTCGCCGTCGAGGTCGAGGTCCGCCGCCGCGACGGACCACGCGCCGTCGGCGTCGGTCGAGATCACCCGCTGGCTTCCGAAGGTCCCGGCACCGTCGAGGTTCTCGTACCAGGCGATCTTGTCGTCGAGCGACGATGTGGAGAGGACGTCGAGATCGCCGTCGCGGTCGAAGTCCGCCACGGTCACGAAATGAGCGCCGTCGGCGTCGGTCGAGATCACCCGCTGGCTTCCAAAGGTCCCGGCGCCGTCGAGGTTCTCGTACCAGGCGATCTTGGCGTCGTTGGAAGACGCGGACAGCACGTCGAGATCGCCGTCCCGGTCGAGATCCGCGGTCTCGATGGTGAAGGGGTAATCGGCGGCGGTCGAGATCACCTGCTGAGGCCCGAAGGTCCCGGCGCCGTCGAGGTTCTCGTACCAGGCGATCCTGTCGTCGTTGAGGGAAGCCGAGAGCACGTCGAGATCGCCGTCTCCGTCGAGGTCCCCGGCGATCACGGACCGGGCGCCGTCGGCGTCGGTCGAGATCACCCGCTGGCTTCCGAAGGTTCCCGCGCCGTCGAGGTTCTCGTACCAGGCGATCTTGTCGTCGTTGAACGACGCCGAGAGCAGGTCCGGATCGCCGTCGCGGTCGAGGTCCGCGGCCGCGGCGACGTACACGCCGTTCGCGGCGGTCGTGACCACGCGCTCGGCCCCGAACGCTCCTTCCCCGTCGAGATTCTCGTACCAGCCGACCTCGTCCTCCAGGAACGACGTGAAGAACACGTCGGAATCCCCGTCGCCGTCCAGGTCCTCGGCCGCGACCGAGCTGGCCATGTCGACGGTCGAGGAGATCGCGCTCTGCCCCGGGAACGCCGCGCTTCCGTGGATCGTCCGGTTCTCGTACCAGGCGATCTGGAAGTCTCCGTAGGACACGGAGACCGCATCGGGATCGCCGTCGCGGTCGAGGTCCGCGGCGGCGACAGCGTAGGCGCCGTCGGCGGAGGCCGAGATCACCTGCTGGGCTCCGAACGTCCCCGCGCCGTCGGTGTTCTCGTACCAGGCGATCTCGTCGTCGTAGTTCGAGGCGGAGAGGACGTCGAGGTCGCCGTCGAGATCCAGATCCACGGCGCAGGCCGACAGGACGCCGTCGCCCGCCGTCGAGATCACCCGCTGAGTCCCGAACGTCCCCGCACCGTCCGCGTTCTCGTACCAGGCGACCTTGTCGTCGCCGATGGACGTCGAGAGGACGTCGAGGTCGCCGTCGCCGTCGAGATCCGCCGCGGCGACGGAGTAGGCGCCGTCGGCGGCGATCGAGATCACCTGCTGGATCCCGAAGGTGCCGGCGCCGTCGGTGTTCTCGTACCAGGCGATCTTGTCGTCCAAGGCCGACGCGGAGAGCAGGTCGAGATCTCCGTCGCCGTCGAGATCCGCGGCGGCGACCCACCGGGCGCCGGTCGCGGCGGTCGAGATCACCCGCTGGATCCCGAAGGTCCCGGCGCCGTCGAGGTTCTCGTACCAGGCGACCTTGTTGTCGCCCTCCGACGCGGAGAGGACGTCGAGATCGCCGTCGCCGTCGAGGTCCGCGGCGGCGACGGAATGGACGCCGGCGACGGCGGTCGAGATCATCCGTCGGGTCCCGAACGTCCCCGCGCCGTCGGCGTTCTCGTACCAGGCTACCCGGTTGCCGGTCGACGACGCGGCGAGGGCGTCGAGGTCGCCGTCGCCGTCGAGGTCGGCGGCGGCGACGGAGGCGGGGTAGTCGGCGGCGGTGTCGATCGGCCGCTGCGCTCCGAACGTTCCCGCCCCGTCGAGGTTCTCGTGCCACACGATCCGGTCGATGGCCCCGTCGAGGCCTTCGGTCGCTCCGGCGAGAAGGTCGGCGTCCCCGTCGCCGTCGAGGTCCGCGGGGAACAGCGAGACGAACCTCGCCTCCTCGACGGGAACTTGCACCTCCGGCCCGAAGAGACCGGGTGAAGGAGCCGGGTCGCAGAGGTTGCCGATGCCGTCGCCGTCGACGTCGAGCTGCTCCGCGTTGGCGGTCGCCGGACAGTTGTCGCAGGCGTCCCCGACGCCGTCCGCGTCGAGGTCCCCCTGCCCCGGGTTGGCAAGGGCCTGGCAGTTGTCGCAGGCGTCGCCGGCCCCGTCGCCGTCGCCGTCGGCCTGGCCGGGATCGGACGCCAGGTCGCAGACGTCGCAGCGGTCGAGGATCCCGTCGTCGTCCACGTCGGCCGAGGCGAAGGCGGCGTAGGCCTCGACGACGCCGTCCACGTCCTCGTCGGCCCGGTAGAGCGACCACCGGTCGTCCCCGCCGACGACGTAGTTCGGCTCGACCGCGCCTCCGGAGACGAGGGGGCCGCTCAGTCGTCGCGGGACGCCGCCGAGAAGAGGGACGGTCCACAGCTCGGCCGCGCCCCCCGCGCCCGTCGCGCGGCGGAACAGCACGTCCCCGTGATCGGGAGCAATGACGAACCATGCGTTCTCGCCCGACGGGACGACTCCCGTGGCCACCGCCGCGGGGAGCGCGGATCCGTCCACCGGCGCGCGGAACAGGACGTACTCGGTCTCGACCCAGACGACGTAGACCGCGTACTTCCCCGAGGGGTCGATCTCGAACGGCTCCTCGACTTGGCCTTCCGGGGGCAGCGTCCCGGTGATCTTGGAGATCTGGTCAGAGAGGAGGGCGGCGCCGTACAGGTGCGGGCCTTCCAGGTAGGCCCCCCAGGGCGCCCGGAAGATCGCGTGCGTGCTGTCCGCGGCGATCCTGAAATCCGATACGAGGCTGGACGACAGCTCGTTGCTGAGCTGCCGGACGTCGCTGTAGGCGACCGGAGAGCGGAAGAGATCGAAGGCCTCGTCGGCGTTCTGGTCGGCCCGGTAGACCGCCCAGTAGCTGTCGGGGCTGATCGCGTACTGGACGACGTCGCCGCCGGTCGTGAGCGTCCCGTTGAGCTTGACTCGATGGGTCCCGTCCGTCCCGACGCCGTACAGCTCGAAGACCTCGTCCGTGTCCTGGTCGGCGCGGTAGACGACGCGGGTCGAGTTCGCGGAGATCCGGAAATCGACCACGGATCCCAGATTGACCATCGGTCCGCTGAGCTTCGTCTGCGCGCCGCCTCCGATCGGCACGGCGTACAGCTCGTCGGTTCCCCTGGCGTCCTGGTCGGCGACGTAGACCACGCGCTGCGAATCGCCGCCGATCTCGAAGCTCTTGACGTCCGTGGCGTCGGCCATCAGGCCGTTCAGCTTCACCCATGCGCCGCCCGCGATCGGAGCGCTGTACAGCTCGTCCTTGCCGAGCACGTCCTGGTCGGCGACGTAGACGACTCTCTGGGAGTCGGAGCTGATCGCGAAGCTCTTGACCGAGGAGCCCGCGGGCACCGCGCCGTTGAGCTTCACCGACGTGCCGCCGCCGATGGGAACGCTGTAGAGATCGACGGTGCCGTCCATGTCCTGATCGGCCCTGTAGACGACGCGAGCGCCGTCGGGGCCGATGGCGAAGCCGAGGACGCTGCCGCCCGGCGTCAGGTCGCCGTTCAATCGGACCGAGCCGCCGCCCGGGACCGGCGCTCCGTACAGCTCGATCCGGTCGTTCACGTCCTGGTCGGCGCGGTAGACCGCCCTCGTCCCGTCGGGGCTCACCGCGATTTCCTGCACGTCGCCTCCGGCCACGAGGGGGCCGTTGAGCTTCGAGGAGCCCTCCTGGACCGGGTTGTAGAGCGTCGGGCAGTTGTCGGAGTTGGCGGGGAGGCCGTCGCCGTCCGCGTCGTTCACGGGGTCGATGGGGAACGGGTCGCAGACATCCCCGATCCCGTCGCCGTCCCCGTCGGCCTGGTTCGGGTTGTAGTGGGTCGGGCAGTTGTCGCAGGCGTCTCCCGCCGCGTCCCCGTCGCCGTCCACGTTCCCCAGGACGACGGACATGGTGCTGCCCGCGTCGCTCGTGATGTCGGAGCCCGTGACGCCCGCCCAGGGGTCGGCCGTGCCGTTGTTCAGGTACAGACGATTGGGCTCACCGTTGTTGCCGGCGACGAGGTCGAGGTCTCCGTCGCCATCCACGTCGCTCAGCACGATCGACCAAGTGTGGTACGCGTCCGCCGTGATGTTGGAGCCCGTGACGCCGGCCCAGGGGTCGGCCGTGCCGTTGTTCAGGTACAGACGATTGGGCTCACCGTTGT